>CAYJIU010000091.1:0-7745 GCA_964370305.1 uncultured Desulfovibrionaceae bacterium | reverse complement strand
TGAATTGTTCAAAAACATCGGTAAGTTGGTCACCAAGGAATATGGACATAATGGCCGGTGGGGCTTCGTGTGCGCCTAGACGGTGATCATTGGATGCTGAGGCTACCATGGCTCTAAGCAATGCGCCGTACTTATGCACAGCCCTAATCATGCAAGCGCAAAATACCATAAATTTTGCATTTTCATGTGGGGTATCGCCTGGGTCAAATAAAGAACCAAGCTCAGCGTTGCCAATGGAATAGTTAAGGTGTTTGCCTGAACCATTAATGCCACTGAAAGGTTTTTCGTGCAAAAGGCACTTTAGGCCGTAGCGTTTGGCCACGTTGCGTAGCATGGTCATGATGATATGGTTATGGTCAACGGCTAAGTTGCCAGCCTCATAGCGCGGAGCAATTTCATATTGGCTTGGTGCTGCCTCGTTATGTCTAGTCATAACTGGTACACCAAGTTTATATAATTCGCGCTCCACCTCCATCATAAATGATAGTACACGCTGCGGAATGACGCCAAAATATTGGTCACTAAACTCTTGCCCCTTGGCCGGACGCGCCCCAAATAGGGTACGTGACGCAATATGAATGTCGGGCCTAGCAAAATTGAAGTTGGCATCAATTAAAAAATACTCTTGCTCAAGGCCAGCGTAGGGAATAATTGGCAAATCTGTATGAATATCAAAAATAGCCAAAAGGCGTTTGGCTTCATGGTTAATGCTTTGGTTTGAGCGTAGCAATGGGGTTTTTTTGTCCAGTGCTATGCCAGTCCAAGAAAGGAAAACCGTGGGAATACATAAAAATGTGCCATTGGGATTTTCCATAATATAGGCGGGGCTTGTGACGTCCCATGCCGTATAACCACGAGCTTCAAAGGTAGAACGCAATCCGCCTGAGGGGAAGCTTGAGGCATCTGGCTCACCTTGAATGAGCATGGAACCTGAAAATTCAGCCAAGACGCCACCATAGCCATCAGGTTGAATAAAACTATCATGCTTTTCAGCGGTGGTGCCGGTTAGGGGATAGAAAATATGCGTAAAGTGAGTGGCACCTTTTTCAATGGCCCAGTCTTTCATAACAGAAGCCACGGTATCAGCGATATTTGCATCCATACGCTGCCCAAAATCAATGGTTTTGCGCATTGATTTGTAAATAGCACGGGGCAAACGTTCACGCATCACCTTATCATTAAACACATTGCAAGCGAAAATATCTTGCGGGCTTGTGTCTGCAAAGTTAAGTGGCGCGTGCGCTGGGCGATAGTTTGTTATGGCTTGTATGGCGTTATGGCGGGCATTGTTTGAAGGCATAAACACTCCTTATGGATGAAAGCTACTCGGCGTAATATACAAAAAAATAGCCTTGGCGTAAAGAGTACACTAAGGGTATTTGCTGTTTTTTGCTTAATATGACTGTTTGCGATAATATGTTAGAATATTAGTAAAAACGCTATTGCTTTACTCTGTATACTCCATGTGGCTATGCTGAATGAAGGCATGAAAAGCTGCATGTCGCTCTGGCGATTGATATTCACAAGCCTTAAAGTTATCCACCAAGTGCCCTTGATGTAAAACTAAGATGCGCTCGCATAAACGCAAAACGGAGCGTATATCATGTGAAATATATAATATAGTAATATTTAATGTGTTTTTTAAGTCATTGAGCATGCTCAATATGCCCTCAGCCACCACGGCGTCAAGGTCAGTTAATGGCTCATCAAGGAGCAATATATCAGGCTTTAGGGCTAGCGCGCGGGCAATGCATAGGCGTTGCAATTGCCCTCCGCTCATGTGTCCGGGGTAAGCTTTGGCATAATGCGTTGAAAGTTGGACTAAGTTTAATAATTTAGTAACTTCCGCAGCCTCATCGCCTTGAAATCCATGCGCTCGTAATGGCTCCATAAGTATATTGTGTACAGTCATGCGCGGATTAATGGCTAGGCGGGCATGCTGAAATACAGCTTGAATATGCTTACGCCAACTGCGATTTTTTCGTAAAATTTTAATGTCTTGGCCTAAAATATGTACTGAACCTTTATCGGCTTGTTCAAGGTCAAGAATAATTTGTAAAAGTGTACTTTTCCCGGCACCGTTATGCCCAACTATACCAAGGTTTTCGCCACGCATAAGGTCAAAATTAATATTCTTTAGGGCGGGCTGCATGGCTTTGGGGTAGTTTTTCTCAAGGGCAGTGCAAGAGAGGATGCATGGACTTGTGTGCGGGCGTTCATTGCAAGGGGTAATGGTGCTAGTACTTTGGAAAGTTGCTATAAGTTCCTTTGTGTATTGGTGTTTAGGGTTTTGCAATATATTACTTACTTTGCCATATTCCACAATTTTTCCGTCTTGCATGATGGCAAGGTGATCAGCCATAAGGCGGGCTGAGGTTAGGTCATGGTCGATGTAGAGCAGGGCAAAATTATATTTTCGCTGGAGCATTTTTAAGTGCTGTAAAAGTAGAGTTTTAGAAGTGCAATCAAGTCCGGCTATGGGTTCATCAGCTATAATGCATGAGGCCTTAGCGTGTTGGACTTGGGCTATGGCAAGGGCAATCATAACCTTATGCAGCATGCCGCCGCTTAGCTCAAAGGGGTAACGTTTGGCGGTATGAGCATCAAGACCGACTTCTTCAAGGAGTTTATGCATTTGTTTTAAAGCATCTGCGCGCGCTAGGGGTAGTGTTTCCAAAAAATTTTGCTCAACATTAAAGAGCTGGTCAAAGCAGTCACCCGGATTTTGCATAATTAGAGCTGGCCTTGCGCCCATAAAATTCACTTGCTCAGCCTTATGATGTAGGCTTGGGGGCAGTATATCCATAAGAGCCATGGCCGTTAGCGACTTGCCAGAACCACTAGCCCCCATGAGGGCCAAGGTTTGCCCTTGCAAAATATCAAAGCTTACATTGTGTACCAAAGCCCTTTTGGCTGCATAAACATTGAGGTTTTTAACTTGCACTGCCGGCATTATATTTCACCTTGGCGCAAGGCAGGGTCAAGGCTGTCGCGCAAACTATCACCTAAGAGATTGCAAGCAGCTGTAGCCAAAAAAATGGCAAGACCGGGGTAGGCCATAAGCATGGGATTGGTGCGCATGACACTGCGGGCCTCAGAAATCATTACCCCCCATTCCGGCGTGGGTGGTTGTATACCAAGGCCCAAGAAGGAAAGTCCAGCCACATGCAGGAGCATATGCCCCACATCAAGGCTTGCCAAGATGAGTAATTGCACCAATATGGCCGGCAGAATGTGACGGATGACAATGCGCGTTTTGCTAACTCCCATAGACTTGGCCGCCAGAATATAATCCCTATGCTTAAAGCTAAGGACATAACTGCGCACTAGGCGTGTATACCAAGCCAGATGGGTTATGGTGGTAGCAAGAACTAAGTTGGTGAATCCTGCACCTAGAATACCAATGAGGAAGAGGGCCAAAATAATGGTGGGAAATACAAGCATACCATCGCAAATGCGCATGATAATTGCGTCAAACCATCCGCCTAAGTAACCGCAAATGGAACCAAGTACTAAACTACATCCAATAAGCAGAGTCAAAATGTATAAAACTGTACTTAAAGAGTAGCTTGCACCCACCATTAGCCGTGAAAGTACGTCGCGCCCTAGGTGATCGGTACCTAGTAGATGTTCAGAGCTTGGCTGAAGTAATTTTTTACTAATATCCACCAGAGTTGGGTCATATGGAGCTAACCATGAACCAAAAAAAGCACAGGTTAACAATGGTATAAGTATGCATAGGGCTATGAAGGTTTTTGTATTCATACTAGGCATTTCCTAAGCGAATACGCGGATCGATGCGAGCGTACAATATATCTATAAACAAATTTACCACAACAAATATGCCAGCCATTACTAGGGTAAATGATTGAATTACTGGATAATCATGATTATAGATGGCTGTAAGCACATAACGCCCAACTCCTGGCCAGTTGAAAATATTTTCTACTATGACGGCCCCGCCTAGCAACTCACCAAAGTGCATGCTTAAGGTTGTGAGTACGGGGATGCAGGCATTACGCAAAACATGTAACATAATTCGAAATTTTGAGACATTCCTAGCCTTAGCATAAGCGACGCTACGGCTATGCATATGCTCAAGCATGCTAGCTCTGACCAAGCGCGCGTTTATGCCAATGGACATGAAGGAAAGGGTCAAGACGGGGAGAATGAGTGAGGCGGCCCCGTCCCGTCCCATGGCAGGTAATATGCCAAAATATTTTGCAAAAACTAGCATTAATAAAAAGCCAAGCCAAAACGATGGCATGGAAACAGCACTAAAAGATAATAAACGTATACCATAGTCTGGCCATCTATCTTTATAGTAAGCACCTACAATACCAAGAGGAATACTAATGGCAATGGTGGTGATTATAGCAAGGATGGTGAGCTCAAGGGTTGCTGGCAAAAAATATAATATTTCACCAAGGGCCGAGCTCCCACTAACATATGACAATCCCATATCACCCTGTAATGCTTTACTTAACCAATCAAAATATTGTTGCCAAAGTGGGTTATCAAGGCCTAAGCTTGTGCGAATATCGGCCAAAATTGTCTCCGTGGGAGGGAGGCCAGAAATGCGAGCATAGGCAAGGGCGGGGTCTGTTTTGCCAAGGCGTAGTACACAAAAGACAAAGAGTGAGACCCCAAAGCCCAGTGGGATAAGCGTAAGCAAACGGCGAATGACGTACTTTAACATTATTCAGGCCGCTTTAGCGTAGTAAATTTGAGTTCATATGAAACGGGTGCAAATTCAAATCCGCTCAATAATTCCTTTTTATACAATGCCTTATCTACGGTATAGCTTAGTGGCACATAGACAACTTCATCATGTAAAATACGCCATATGGTGGCAAAGTTTGTCTTAAGGCTTGCTTCATCGGTGGCAGTTTGAGCCTTGGTAATGGCGTCATCTAGTTGAGCTTTGTTTTGAAGTCCTAATTGGGCCTGATATTCGGCATGCCCGGGTACGCTCATTATACCAAGATAAGAAAATGGTGCATAGGGCGCGCCGCTGGAATTACAAAAAATCAAATTAAAACTGCCGTCTACTTGCGATTGCATGAAGCTAACTGGCTCTTCACCCACGAGGCGCACATCAATGCCAATGCTAGCTAAATTGCTTTGCACCGTTTCGGAAATGGCGCGCATAATACTTTCATTAGCGATGAATTTAAGGTTAACTTGTAGGCTTTTTCCGTCCTTAGTACGGAATTTTTGGCCGCTTTCAAGCTTCCAGCCGGCGGCATCAAGTAAGCTTGCGGCCTGCTTTGCATCATATATATATGGTTTCAAATCCACATCACAATAAGGCATGCTTTTGTGCATGAGGCTTGTGGCAGGCAGCTCTTGCCCCAGCAATATACCAGCAAGTATGCCCTTGCGGTCAATGGCTTGCACGATGGCTTTGCGCACGGCAAAATCATCGGTGGGAAATTTGGCTGTATTCATGGCCAAAAGACGGGCATTGCGCGGGCCTGAACTTTGGGATGTGTATGCTGCATCCTTTGCCAGCATAGCGTAAGCCTCAGGGCTAATATCAGCTGTGCCATGGTCACCCATGGCTGTAGCAATAATATCTACACTTTCAGATTCAAGGGCAATGGCTCTGGTTTCCACATCGGGTATGACTTTTACTAAAATTTCGCGTAGATGTGGTTTATTACCCCAATAGTTTTCGTTACGCATAAAGCGGTCATACTCGCCCTTGCGGCTTTCCACCAAAACCCAAGGGCCAGTGCCTATGGGCTGTTTGAATTTGCCGCTATCATCCATGGCGGATGGGGCCAAAAAGCGTAAAGGGCGTACAAAGGTAAATTCTTGTAAAGTGGCCTTGTATGGACGTTTGAGTGTTACTTCTATCGTGTAATCATTAAGGGCTTGGTAATTTGTAATTAATTGCATAAGTGGCAACCAGCTATGCCTGTCTTTATTGGCAAAGACGGTATCTAAATTTTTTATGACGGCATGGGCGTTGAAGGGGCTATTATCAGAAAATTTTACATCTTTGCGTAGGTGGAAAGTGTAGGTTTTTTGGTCTGATGAAATATCCCAATGTGTGGCAAGCCATGGTAATATTTTACCATTTTCTCCGTACTGCACAAGGGGTTCATATACAAAAGCTTGGGCAAACATCATGTTAGCCCCGTAGTCATGAGGGTTTAGGGGCCCTACATTGGTGCTCCAAGCATAAACTAAAGTATCTTGGTCTTGCCCTTTGGCAGCGTGGGCAACGGGACAAAAAATTGCAATTAACATTAAAGTGAGCAGTAATTTTTTCATTTTATTAAACCCCATTAAATTTTGATAAAAAGGCAACGCCGCAAAGTGTGTTATTTTTTAAAAAACGTGTTACGCCTTTTGTACGCACATTGTATGAGCGTGTCAATTTTAAAAATTCGTGCTACGCGAAGTGATCATACAGAAATATTTTTTTTGTAGTGATGATAGTATGTTAATTGGTAGGTTTACACAATAGACAGTGCTTTCTCAGCTTGGGGTAAAACTCGCCCCACCACGCTAGCATGCTCACCAAGTTTTTCAAGCAAGTCTATAGCAGCATTGACCTTTGCTTGAGGCACCGCTAGGAGCAAGCCGCCAGAGGTTTGGGTGTCAAAGAGCACACTTTCAAGGGCAGGGTTTATGTTTGATGGAGTTTGGGTGAATTCTTGCCAATATTTTCTATTATTATGGCTTCCCGCAGGAATGAGGCCATTATTAGCATAATCTATTACATGGGCCAAAATGGGCACGGTGGTGCTTGTGATTTCCACCTGCACCTTAGAGGCAAGGGCCATTTCAATGCTATGTCCGGCAAGGCCAAAGCCAGTTATGTCTGTAGCGGCCTTGAGGGAAAACTCTGTGATAACCTTAGCAGCATTGTTGTTTAATTTTGCACACCAAGTTTCAATAAGAGCTTGGCTTTCTAGCCAATTATCCCAACGGGCTTTGACGCCTGTTGCTAAAATACCTGTGCCAAGTGGTTTAGTCAAAATGAGTACATCGCCAACTTCTAAGCCATCGTTGGTGGTGGCTTTTGCAGGGTCAATGTGGCCGGTGACTGATAAGCCGTATTTAATTTCCTCATCTTCAACACTATGTCCACCCACAAGCACGCATTGAGCCTCATTAAGAGCATCTTGGCCGCCGCGTAAGATTTCAGCCATGGTTTGTAAACCCAGTTCACCGTGGCAGGCAGTGGGAAAAAATAACATATTTAAGGCGCACCATGGGGTTCCGCCCATGGCGTAGATGTCTGAAAGGGCATTGGCAGCAGCGATGCGGCCAAACATGTAGGCATCATTGACAATGGGGGCTAAAATGTCCACAGATTGCACCAGAGCTTTGCCAGCAGGAAAGTCTATTACTGCGGCATCTTCATTATGCGCACGACCAGCGAGCACGCGTAATTCAAGCTCATTACGTGTGGGACGTACGTTTTTTAATAGTTGCTCCAGTACCTCTGGAGCTATTTTTGCGGCTCAGCCTGCGGCCTTGGCCATGTCTAGTAGATGCATATGTCCTCTGTGTGCATGATAGTGAAATGAAACCGTGTTTGGGTATGTTAAAGCTTATGCGAATCAATTGCAAATTTTATATTATGCGAACATGATATAAGGCTCCTGCACAATTAAAAAAGGCATGGATTGCTTCGTCGCTGCGCTTCTCGATGATGACCTAATATTACAACAAAAGTCATCAACCCACTTAAGTAAGAAAAAAATGCAATAAAATCAATTATGTAT
>CAYJIU010000090.1:0-7811 GCA_964370305.1 uncultured Desulfovibrionaceae bacterium | reverse complement strand
AGCAAAGCTCCGCCTATTCCTGATTTATCGGTCGTGCTGACTTTGTCAGCACTCTGAGCCAGCATAAAAATGCTGGCTTTTTTATGTACTAAGACTGTGTAACTCAAATAGCATTAAAAGGTTAATATAACAATTTATTATTCTTTCATGCGGCAAATTTGATGCTGGCTGAAGCTCATTTACTTTCCCTCCCCTGTGTTTTAAAACACTACAAGCGAGATAATCAAAACAGAGGCCCGCGGCACAATTATTTTAATGCAATTTTGCCAGTACAAAGGCCTCAAATAACATATTTTTGTATTATAAATGTAAAAAAACCACCGGCTATACCAGTGGTTTTTTTACATTCATTATTTTTATATTTATTTTTTGATCACTTCATTATCAAGAAATTATATTCTAACACGACTTTCTGAGTTGAAAAGGCATGGATTGCCACGCTACCTATCCGTAAAAGCTCACTATCGTTCGCTAACGGCTAGGGGCTCGCAATGACCTTCGTTGCATCGGGAGTCATTGCGAGGAGACCCGAGGAACGAGGGGCGACGCGGCAATCCATAAAATTTTAGCCAAAAGACAAACAACTCAGAAAGTCGTAATTCTAATTAAGCATAGGTACTTAATTCTTCACAGTACCAGTAAAATCTCCACTTCCACTACCACCAGCAAGTGTAGAGTCAAATTCCCACTCACCATTTACACTTTGCCCTGCCACAATACCGGTATCACCTTCCATCTTCCAGCTTCCGTTACCAGTACCACCACCGGCACCAGAGATAAACACTCCATTACCGCCAAGCTCAAAGTCATCATCATCAATGGAGCCAACCCCATCTCTACCAGTAAATACATCACCGTTTAATGAGTAATCTAAAGAGCCATTGCTAATACTACCAGTCAAGATGTTAGCCTGAAAGGAAAAAGACCCAACATCCCCAACGGCAGCATCGCTTAAAGTTCCAGAAACAGTAGCATTGGCACTACCTATAGCCTCGGCTAGGCTTACAGTGTCGCTTAATGATTTTTCTAAATCATCTAAATCGTCCGTGTCTAAATCATCCTCATCAATAAAATCAGAAGCAATGTCTGCCTGACCAACCACTAACACTGAAGTATCAATGGTACTTTGGTCAATAATCATATTTCTTTGTAAATCTGTCATGGGAGCAAGCGGTGAACTTAAGGCCCCACCTAGGCCAAAACTTGCAGTGTAGCCAGGAGGCACAACCAATTCACCAACCACAACACTTTGTTGCTTTAAGCTATTCTCAGTGGAAACTTGCGTTACGCCCTCAAAGGTAAGCACGGCTAAAGTGGTACCGCGTATGCCTACAGTGGCTTCAGGTGTACGCACGGCAAAAGCATCGGGATTTCCGGCCACAATAGAACCAGTCACAAACCGAGCAAAGCCCACGGCCACATTAGATTTAAATGATTTGCTGCCAGCGTCGCTATAGTCTTCCACTGTAAACATGCTATTATTACCAACGTTTACAACGCTATCATCATTAAAAATAAATTGCACTTTACCGCTAGCGTCAGTGCGCACTACATCACCCACAAGAAGGTCATCCTTAAGAGCAAGGGCTTGGGTTTTACCCGCGCGTTCAATATTTGCACCACCAGTCACGGCTATAACTTTCGCAATACTTGCAGCACTGGCAAGTGATGGCAATAATATAAATATTGATAACACACAAAAAACTATAACTTTTTTATAGTTGCACATAAAAAACTCCTTTGGCGATTAAGGCAACAATTTTGCACAGCCTACATATTCTTATAAAACATGTCAACTTGTTAGCAATTTATCCAAAAAACAATTTTGACTATTGTCAATGCCCCATGAGACTCTAAGCAATGCATTGCGCAGAGGCCTCAATGCAGGATTCAATTTTATTAACAATCATCATGCAAACACAAAGATTAAACCCGCCAAACTGTAATTTTTTGACGGGTTTAGAAGTTCATATTGCTTATCCAATATTAAACAGCATGGGTAAGTGCTTGGCGATAACCCATAAGCCTGTGATTTTCTTTGCGCGAACGCACAAGCCCTAAGCGCAACTCCTCACGTTTTTCTTGTGCAAGTTTTGTGAGTACTATTTGCATATCATGCACTTTGAACAAACGTTCTTTGTAGGCCTCTTCGTCACAACCCATGCGGGCTTCCCAAGCGTGAGATAACACCCATGAACGTTGTCCAGATAGCTCCAATGCACCTTCCACATCGCCATCTTTTAAGGCTTGTAGTTCCTTCTCCCCCAGTGCAAGGGCTTGATCAATATAATCTGCTGCTGTGAGCATAGCCTTCTCTCCTTAGGCGTAAAATCGCATCAATGTTAAAATCATTATTACAGTTATTACTGCACTGAACCGCGAATATCTTCGCGCAGAACCTGAATAACCTTTTTCCAGCTTTCGCATACCGGAATAAATTCATACTCTAACAAGTCTGCAAGCAAAACCCAGTCTTCATTTTCTAAAACTTCTGTCATTTCTACCAATAAAGCACTTAACAGTTCTGAAGTACTAGTAAATTCTTTATTTTGCGTAAGGCTAAATTCAGAACGTAACACACTAATCATACCCATAAAGTCACGGGTAACATCAAGTAGATCTTGGAAAAGCTCTAAAGCTTCAGCATCTTCTGCTTGACGGAAAAGTCGGGCCACTTCTTTACCACCGTGGCTCATCATTTGAGTAACTTTATACATTTCGCGAGCAATACTAATAGCCATTTCGCCCACGGGCATGGAGCGCACTTCAACGCTGTCAATGGATTCGCAGTCAATATCTTCAGCTTGATGCGGATAAATTTCTGTAAATTGCTCTTCGTTTACTAAAATATCAGTAACGACGCGATTTTCCATATCTGATTTTTCAAGCACGTTTACGAGTAGCTCTTCCAAATTACTAAAGTTAGCCACTTGAATTTCTGTCTGACGACCGTCAATAATAATCATAATCCCTCCTAAGTTTAAATGCGCCTTTTGGCGGCCTAGTTTGCATCCCCAATGGGAAAATTTTGCATATTTTTTTGACCTACGCTTTTATTAGCAAATTATGTGCCATTTTGCTCAATAGCTGTATGCCAAAGCAACAATACTTGTCTTAATGATTTGACCATTTGTAAAAAACAAGTTAAATCGCCACCTTGCTCTTGTGAAAGCGTAAGCCATAAATAAGCAAGAGCCTTTAAGTAACTACACTCATTGAGCACAGTATGTACTTTATTACTGGTTATAAGCACCCGCTCACCATTTTGGCTTGTGGGAGTACTTAGCATAACTTCTATTTGTTTTTCCAAAAGCAACAATAATGCAGCACCTTGTTGTATGGTGACACCAACTTTAAGGCGTAAATCTTCGGACAACGCATCTGCGTGGTAGCCCTTAGTATCCATCTTATTGTCAAGAATTTGTCGATAAAAGTGCCGCTGCATCAAAAGCCAGTGACTACGCTCTTCTTGCTCATGACCAGACAAGCCTTCCAAAGCGGCAAAGCCGTCTGCCTCCTCTGTACTACGCCATATTCTGGCCTCATCTTGTACATATCTCGGCCAAGTGTGATTTTGCAAATAATGTACAGCTAAATAGAATACCGTTTCAGGCTTAATAACTGCCAAACATTTTTGATCTTCCTCACCATACACGCATGGCTTATTAAAAGCGCAAGGATGGCAACTAAGTGCTGGTTCAAGGCAACAACAATCAGGCATATATGGGCCTGTGTCCCAAGCTTGAGCTGTAGCTAAAAAAATGGCTAACGTGGGGATTTCTAAACCAGCAGCTAAATGCATGGTTCCGGTATCATTAGTAATAAGTAGTTTAGTATGGCTTAAAACTGCGGCAAGCTGTAAAATATTAGTCTTGCCCATAACGCTAACTTTAGGATGGGGGAAATTTTGTACAGCATCTGCGTATGCGTCCTCAAGATGCTTTTCTGATTGAGTACCTAGCAGCACTGGACACAGTTTGTGCTCTTGCCATAATTTATGCCCAAGCTCTGCGAAATACTCAACAGGCCATTGACGTTTGGCATTACTAGCACCCAATTGAAAGCCCACATATCCTGCGCAATCATCGGGACTTTGTTCTTGAATAAGTTTAAGACTTGCGGCTTTGACTTGCGTACTTGGTTGTTGCAATCCTTTAAATGCCGGAAGTTGTGCAACCTTACACACTGAGCGGAACATATCCACCAGATTAAAAGGACAATTTAGACGCTCAGCACTGGCACCTTGAAGGAATGTGGCCCACATATCCCCACTTACACCAAAGCCATCTTCATCCATCCCAAATCCCAAAATGGGCAGTGCTTCTCCGGTACCTGCTGTTGTGGCGATGCGTTTTGCAAGCAAACGAGCCCCAAGGGTGGAGGTAGTATTGATAACCATGTGGACGGGAAACACAGTATCAATCTCTTGAATTAAATCCTCAACTTCACTTAGGGCCAGTCGCCAATCTTCATCTAATCGCCGTAAAAACTTCGCACCCGGCAAAGCCACCACATGATGCACACCCCGAAGTAAGTCTGTGGCGGCGTAAAAATTTTCTAAACAAACCAAACAAACTTTATGCCCCTGTGCCTCCAGGCCCAAGATAGATGGCTGCATCTGCAAAAGATCGCCAAAGCGGGTAAGGTTTATAACAAGAATATTCATAAATACTTACCACTAAGCAATCTCGGTATTACGTAACATATTAAGAGCTAAGTTCTTCTCCTGATTCATCCTATTACGCACGGCATTTTGCACAGCTTCAGTGGATGAAGAAAATTGAGTTGAGCGTATGGCATAAATATTATTAATTACCCGCTGGTCATAATTTTCATCTTCATGGTCGCCAGCCTTAGCAGTGGCACGGGTAAAGATACGCGCCGCCCCATTTGGCCCATGTTGTACAGCAGTACTCCAGAGCACCTCTTGCATAACCGAAGATATTTTATCCTCATTCATGGGAGTTTGTTCAGAAATAGCCGCCAATGCTGGCTTATAATGGCTTTCATAAATAAATTTGTCTTGCAAAGCCTCAAAGCGATCTGGCTCATCCTCAGCCAGCTTACGCCATGTGTTTGGCATATCACCCTTGCGCCCACCGGTATTGGCAGGGCCCGATGCACGCAATTTTTCAGCCATATCTGGTGCTGCTGTATCAAGGAAGGTTAGAAATTTATCCATGCTACCCACACGGGAGGCTATTTGATATTTACCATAGGACGTCCCACCCACACGGTCGTACCCAATGGCCGCAATGCCATCCTTTCCTGACTCAAATTGAGAAGAAAGCTTGCCAAGCTCAGGTGAGCTCACAGCATGTGCTACTTTGCTAGGCTCTGCCATTTCTGCTTTTGGAACCTTAGTTTGCAGCATCATATTGCGTTGTGCTTGCTGCAATGCACTTGATTTAATAGAATTTTCCATTGGCATAACCGGTGCCTTCAAGCCAAAGCTACCAATGGCTGAGCGCAGATTACGCATGGTTACATCATTTCTAGCCACATCTAAAAGGCTATCACTACCCTTCATATTTTGGCCTAATTGTTCAAGGGCTTGCATACGTCTTTTATCCATATCCACTTGCGCAATGGTGTGCGCGCGTGCAGCAATATCTTTCGCGCTTGCGCTGGATTTTGGCGGCATAATTAGCTGTTTTGACAGACTATTTTCCAAGCCAAGGGAGTTTGCGCCGCTAGTTTTTTGCTCAGCTAGCACATTGGCAAAGGGTGACGGGCTACTCTTTGCAATAGATTGTGGCGGCGGACTAACTGCACGGCGCAATTGATTACCTTCGCTTGTGTATCCAGACATAAAGCCAGTTGTGGATGTATTTACGGACATGGTATCCTCCTAAATGCAATATGATGTCTAAAAAAGACTGCACTTCGTTAGAGCAAGGATGATGCCAAGTTTGATATTTTAATAGGATAGGTATAAATTGTCAGAAGAATGACTAAAAAATTTATCTCAAAAAGTGAGGGATGAAGCACGTGATTCCGATTGCATGAATGATTCTTATTAAGAAAACTTTTTAAAATTATCAACGTATGCACTGCGTATTTCGTGCCTTTGCCCCCTTGCGAAGCAATAAGGGGGCCGATGCGCTAGCATCGGGGGGTTAATCCGCTATTCGTTTTTTGCAAAATGGATGTATGTATAAAGAGATAGGACATGCAAAAAACGATGTAGGTTTTTTTGGCAATGTTGTGTATATTTTTGATTTTTTCCTGTGGCAAGGAAAAATTAACTTTTGGAAGGCAGAACGTATACGCATACGTGCGTTTCAAAAGTTGATTTTGACGACGCCACAGGGAAAAAGGAAAATATCGCAACAGTGTCAAAAAGCTAAAAACATTCAACACACAGTAATGTTAGTATAAATTACTACACAAAAAATCAAAATTTTCTTAACAAAAATCATTCACACAATCGGAACCACGTGGGGATGAAGCGCAGCCTGCAAAAAACTAGCTATTTTGCACCGAACAAAAAATCAACTCATCAGTAACGTCCAATAATTCTTTATATAAACCGCCGCCATGCATTGGTTTTCCAAAAAGCATTTGCTTTTGTTCGTTGAGCATATGTTTATTAATTACTCCAGGCAATTGACTATCAAGGGTGGTGGCAAGACGTTCTGCCAAAAGATAACTCTCAGCCCCTTGCCAGAACGTATTCATATTATTTATAAAATGCTCTCTCTTATCCTCCCAAAGTTTCAATGCCGCGGCATTGGGAGGAAGGCTTAGCATGGTAACTATGCTAGTATAAAGATTATTTAATGCCCCCCCGGGTATGCCCATGCGCCAGCCATGCAGCCACGTATTACGCGTAAATAACAAACGATGCTGTCGCCCAAGGGCCATAATTTCACGTACATTTTGCAAAGCCTCATATAACGGGGCAGTAAGTGGGGTTTTATCCCATAGCAGAGGCATATCTTCCATATCCCATGGTGGGCTTAGGTGTGCATCGGAGTTAATTTGCGCAAGCTCATTTAACATGTGTACAAATAGTGCATTGGCCTCAGGTGAATTGGGGGTTTCCAAGTGTGCATAAGATAACACATAACGCCCCGCACCATAAGAGCCTGTAACAATACAAGGATGCTCTTCTAAAAATCCTACCCCCATATCCACACCATAAATATCTTGCCATTGATTAAGAATATGGGCCGGCAATAAATCAAGTTTTATATCAGCAAGGCAAAGGTCAATATCTGGGCGATGATAAGTTGCTAAGATTTCAACATCATTATCGGCCTGAGGTTCAAAAAATCCCGGCCACCACACCGGTAAGGATGCTTTGCCATTTAAAGCACTAGGTACAAGCGCGTGTGGTAAAAGCTTTGATATTACATGCCCTGAGACTAAATGTTGGATGCGGCTTTCATATACAGCACGCTTCCACGGGCAAAGGGCAAGGCCGTCATCGCTAGATAATCCAAGCCCTGCTCCACCACAAAAACCAAAATATTTTCCACCTGATTTTACATAATCACAAATGGCCGCGCGCCCTTTAGGGCCAAGCGCACGGGCCTTTATGCTGGCTGTTCCACCGGGTACGAGGAGCAGTGCTGGTGGCTTGCGTAAAAGTAGTCCGTGGGTTATGTCTTTCGCTGTGACAAGACGATAGGGCACATGCATGCTTTGCAATGTGTGCAAGGCCATGAGGCCCCAGATGTGTGCTGCATCCCAGAGGATGTATAGGAATGGTTTCATACGTGCCGATACTCTCGGTTTAATTATCTCATTTTTTTTGGAGAAGTCAAGATGGCGGAGAACGCACTCCCCAAAGGCTATATGCCGCA
>CAYJIU010000089.1:0-7909 GCA_964370305.1 uncultured Desulfovibrionaceae bacterium | reverse complement strand
TTGTGCCGCCTAAGCAAGCAAAGCTTGCTTGGCAGTAAGGCACGAAAATCAGTCACTTAACGGCGAAGCAAAGCTCCGCCTATTCCTGATTTATCGGTCGTGCTGACGTTGTCAGCACTCTAAAACCCCGAATAAGTTCCATGGCTTACTCGGGGTTTTTTATAAAAATTATAAACAGTCGATGCAAAAAAATGCAACTAAACTTTATGCAGTTTTGCGCAAAGCTTACGCGCTCTACCTTCTAGGTTTGCATCGGTAAACCCTTGAGCATAGTGTGTAGCCACAAGGTGCAATAAATGCAAAGCATCCTCCACACTATCAACCCAAACATCAGTTGCACCGTGCAACATAAGCCCTGGTGCCTCCAATGGCCCACGAATACCCATAATGGGCACTTTGGCAGCACAAGCAAGGCCCACCTCAACGCCGGCATCTTGTCCAGATGTGCCAAAATAAA
This sequence comes from uncultured Desulfovibrionaceae bacterium, assembly GCA_964370305.1. GTDB lineage: Bacteria > Desulfobacterota > Desulfovibrionia > Desulfovibrionales > Desulfovibrionaceae > CAYJAD01. The sequence goes on along the minus strand of CAYJIU010000089.1, from coordinate 7,452 downwards.
TCAAAATATCTGTATTCAAACAAGCATCATGGCAAAATGAAAATACTTGTCCGCCTTCTAAATCAGTATCCATCCACTCACGACGCTGAGCTGGGGTTAGTCCAGGGGGCGGGGTTGCTTTTTCTGTCCAATCTAAGATATCAAAACCAAGTTTATTGAGCTCTCGACCCAAAAGACGTACTGCATGCTTATGCTTAAATGAAGCTGCGATATAAATGCTGGGTTTTTTCATTAATATTCTATTCCTTTACTGGCTTTTATCCCTTGTTGCCAAGGGTGTTTTACTTCCTTCATTTCTGTGACTAAATGTGCCACTTGTACAAGCCATTCTGGCGCGTTACGACCGGAAAATATAAGATGCGTATTGCTCTCTCGGGCGGAGATTATGATCTCTTCCACTTCTTCCTGCATAAGTAAACCAGCATGCAAAGCATAAAGGCTTTCATCAAGAATAAGCATATCAACGTGTTGCACTTGTTGTTTGGCCCAATTTAAGGTCTCTAAAGTGGCTGCACGATGTTTTGACCTATCTTCCTCATGACGAAAAAAACCCTCACCACCTGCAAAAAATTTTTCTGCAAGTAAATCACGGAGCATTTTTTGCTCACCGGCTTGGTCATCACGCTTCATAAACTGCACAAAAGCAAGTCTAAGCCCTTGACCCATGGCCCTAATGGCTTGCCCCACACAAGCTGAGGTCTTGCCCTTGCCATTGCCAGTATAAATGAGGATTAAGCTTTGCGCCATACGCCCTCAATACTACGTCCACAGCGTGGGCAAGCACCATTTTTCAAGCTATTACTGCTCAAAAACCCTTCGCGGGCAATACAGACAGATTTGCAGTCAGGGCAAATGGTTGACGCTGCTCCAATGCCGCCAACATTACCCACATAAACATAGTGTAGGCCCTCTTCAAAGCCAATGTTGCGAGCGCGCATCAAACTTTCAATGGGTGTTGGTGGCCTTTCAATCATTCGATATGCACCATGAAAACGGCTAATATGCCACGGCACATGGGGGCCTAGCTCCTGATAAATAAATTTTGCCGCATCGCGAAGCTCTGACTCACTATCATTAAGACCGGGAATAAGTAAGGTCGTGACCTCTACCCACCAGCCCATATTAACCATAGCTTTTATATTCTCAAGCACTGGAGCCAAGGTGGCCGAGCAATATTTACGATAAAAACTATCACTCATGGATTTTAAATCAATATTCGCAGCCTTGATGCGATTATAAAGCGTGGAAAGACATTCCATTGTTTGGTAACCATTAGAAACTATTATGCAATCAAGTTCATGAATGGGTGCTTTACTTGTTACATCAAACATGAGCTCATAAAATACGGTGGGCTCATTATAAGTAAAAGCAATACTTTGCGCTTTTAACCTTATGGCCTCAGAAATTAGCGCGTCAGAGGAAGTTCTCTTGCCATTAATGACGCCTCTATCGCTAGGTGCTCTGGATATATTGTAATTTTGACAAAATTGACAAGCAAAATTACATCCAGACGTGCCAAAAGAATATGTGCGGCTACCAGGCAAATAATGATATAAGGGCTTTTTTTCAATGGGGTCAACCCCAACTGAAGCCACTATATTAGATACTAAGGAATATATTTTGCCATTTTTGGCGGCTCGCACCGCGCAAATACCACTTTTACCATTGGCCAAAGTACAATTGTGACGGCACAACATACATTGCACCTTATTATTGGGCATTGCGCGCCATAACTCTACAGACATGGGCAAACACCACGCTCAAAACAGCTTTTATTTATGCACGTTCCCACTGGGGAAAAATGATATTTTTCTATATGATACATGCTAACTCACTACGGTCTAGGTTGCGGGCTGGGCTGTGGGCCAGGTTGAGGTGGCCAGTTTGGTGCTACTTGCGGATAAATATAAATAGGCACATTCTGCTGATTATACTGATTATTATTAGAGTTTTTTGGTGGCCTAACTGTGGTTACTACGTCCCCTGTTTGCGGGTCCACATAAGTGTTAACACTGCCACCCGTGCTATTGCCGGTACCATAGACGTAATCGCGCCTATTTTCGTCATTATTTCCCCAAGCCATAGCCGGAGTCATACACATCAAACAAATAAAAAATATTATGCGCACAAAAATCTCCCAATTTTGAAAACATTATTTAATATACATAACGGTCTATTGCAACAAGAATCATAGGCTTTTTCAAAAAAATACATGCAAAAGTGGACTTGGAACTTTGCCAATATAGTGTTATAGGTCTTTTATTGCATATTTCAAAAGGAGCATGAGCATGTCAGCAGGGCGAGCGAAAGCCTATACCGATGCCGGTGTTAATATTGACGCAGGAAATGAGTTGGTTTCACGTATTAAAAAAACCGTTGCCAAGACTAAAATTCAAGGTGTTATCTCCGATATTGGCGGTTTTGGGGGGCTTTTTAGGCCGGATTTAGGCGGACTTCAAGAACCGGTTTTGGTTTCATCCACCGATGGTGTTGGCACCAAGCTAAGATTGGCCTTTGCCTTTGATAAGCACGATACCGTAGGTATTGATCTTGTGGCCATGAGTGTCAATGACATCATAGTACAAGGTGCAAAACCATTATTTTTTCTAGATTATTTTGCCACCGGCAAGCTTGACGTGCAAAAAGCCCAAGCCGTAGTTGAAGGCATTGCCGAAGGCTGTATAAGGGCAAAATGTGCCCTACTTGGCGGAGAAACTGCGGAAATGCCAAGCATGTACGCCGACGGTGAATATGATTTAGCTGGCTTTTGCGTAGGCATTGTAGATAATGCTAAAATTATTGACGGCTCTTCCATACGCATTGGACAAAAAATTATTGGTATAGCTTCTTCTGGCGTACATTCCAACGGTTTTTCACTAGTGCGCAAGCTCCTGACTGAAAGCGGCCTTAAAGGCGATGATACCTTCCCCGGCACCGAGCAAAGTGTGGCCGATGTCCTACTTACCCCCACCAGCATCTACGTGGATGTAGTGCGCACAATCATGCGAGATTTCAATGTAAGTGGCATGGTACACATTACTGGTGGCGGGTTTTATGACAATATTTCCCGCATCCTCCCCACACAAGTTGAAGCCTGTATTAATTTTGGCTCTTGGGAAATACTACCAGTATTCAAGTGGCTTAAAGAGGTAGGAAGCCTATCGTGGCCGGAAATGTTACAAATTTTCAATTGCGGTATTGGTTATGCTTTTGTGGTGGATGCAAAGGATGTGGAAGAAGTATTAGAACGCACCAAGGCCATGAATATCAACGCTTGGGAGCTTGGGCAGATCAAAAAACGCAGTAGTAAAGACTCAGAACCTGTGCGTATTATATTTTAGCCGATGTTGAAAAACACGTTTCCACTTGTTTTTCAGCATGGCTTAATTAGCTTACGCTGCAAAAGTATGTCCACAAGCTTTGTAACTGGTAAACCCACTACATTGCTCCATGAACCATTGATATATTTAACTAAAAATGCCCCTTTGCCTTGAATGGCATAAGCTCCGGCTTTATCCAATGGCTCCGTGCTTACCGCATATGCCGCTAGTACAGACTCAGGCCAAGGGTGAAAGCACACCTCAGTACGCTCAAAAAAACATAATTCTTCACGTTGCCCGCTCTCAAATGCAGGCGGAAAAATAATACTCACTGCACTAATTACTGTATGAATTTTACCACTTAGCAATGTTAACATGGTCAAGGCTTCAGTACTATCCTTGGGCTTGCCCAAAATCTGCCCCTCAACACTAACCACCGTATCAGCAGATAATATTACAGCGTCTGCACAGTTTTTAGCCACATGGCGGCCCTTGGTTAGGGCCGCACGTAAGGCATAATCTTCTGGCTTTTCAAGGTATTCTGGCTTTGGCTCCACATCTTGTGCGCAAAGGACAGTGTAAGTAAGACCAAGCTCTTGTAAAAATTGCTGTCTGCGTGGTGAGGCCGACGCAAGAACTATACGCACATTATTGGTAAATACCTCTAACATAAGCCTAAAAACGTACTGTTTCTTCTTTCTTTTTGGCAGGCGGTGGAGCAGGCTCATTGGCAGCAGGCGGTGCAGCCTTAGTACCTTTGCCCTGCTCATACTTGGCCTCAGCATAGCTTTTGGCCACACTTTGCAATTCAGAACTACCCACAACTTTCCACACATTATTAATCTTAGCTAGTGATAACCAAGTACTTATATTTGTTGGTGTTGTTATTCTAGCTACCGCAGCCACATCGGAAATTTCTACCAATTCAGCATTGCGCAAAGACGTAGCCACCCAAGGGCAATTGGTTTTTTTGGATTCCTTGCACATGAGCTCAAGCTCACCTGTGCTAATGCCATGGGTAAAGTATTCATTTTCTTTTCTTTCCATATCACTAACGGCACCAATCAAATCACTCAAGCCGCCAATGCCCAACATTTTGCCCACAGCATCCAATGCCTTCAAAGGTTCACTGGCATTGGTTTGGTTATGCACCTGAGCAGTTGCATAGCGCGACATATCCATTTGCTCCAAAAAAAGCGTAGGATTTTTATCAGCAAGAGCATCAGCCATTTTATTTAGTGGAACTTCGGCATCAGAACCGGTACAAGCTACCAAAAATATGGAAACTAACAATAATACATACTTTTTCATATCTACCTCATGTATAAAGAATATTATCCCAAAATATTTACCATAAATCTTAGCAAAAAGAAAGTCTTGTGCCCTACCCTTTTCTATGCAAAAATACGCAAAATCAACACAAGAATTATGGAATTAACCATGCAAGACACGGAAATTCTTGACCTAGCCACAGTACCTGAACATTCTGTAAATTTTATGCGGACTGTTTCTGGTGGTGCATACTTTGTGCAGGATGATTATTTGTGTTTTTCTGCCGATGATTGGCTGACTATCATTGGTTATCCGCTCAAAGGCGCGTACAAGCACGAATCTTTTTTATACGCCAAACAAAAAGCAGTGGAGCGAACTCACGCCACATCTTGCTTTGCCATTGCGCCAGACCTGCCCCCAGAAATGCAAGAATATATTGAAGAAAAGGATATTTTTTACACCCTGCCCACGCATGCAAAAATCCCCACAAAATTAATAAATCCCATAGCCAAAGCTAGGCAGAAATTGCGCGTGGAGATGAGTAATACTTTTAGCACAGAACATCGCCGTCTTTGGACAGAATTTATGGCGCGTGTACCACTAAAAAACAAAGTGCGCAGCCTATTTGCTAGCACGGCGCATGTACTTGCAGGCAATGTTGCAGACTTGTATTTACTCAATGCTTGGGATGAAGAGGGGCATCTTACGGCCTCACTTCTACTTGATTTTGCACCACAAAAATTTTGTGCTTACATTCTTGGGGCACACTCAAAAAAGCATTACGCACCACATGCCGCAGACCTTTTATTTGCCCATATGATTGAAATTGCAAAAGAAAAAGGCAAAGAATATATTCATTTGGGCCTTGGCGTTAATGAGGGTATTACCCGCTTTAAGAAAAAATGGGGCGGTACAAAAGCTTTGCCCTTTGTCATGGCGTCATGGCAAGAGCATGCAAGCCAAGGGAGCTTGAAATTACATGCCCATGTATTGCTAAGGGCCGTTATGGGAGCTCAGCAAATGCAAGGTGCGGATTTATCAGCGCTTGCTGGCCTTTCCAAGCGTGAAATATGGGCAAATTTACCCGAACAACGTCCCTATGCCATGCTTTGGGAAGTGCAGAAAAATGATCGTATTTCATGGATTGGCGGCTCGGCACATTTTTTCTGTTATTCCTTTGAACGCTCATTCACAGACCTTTTTGAACAAGCAGATACAGTCATTTTTGAAGGGCCACTAGATAACGAAAGCCTGCTCTTAGTAGAGGCCGAAGGCAAAAAAATCACCCCTGACCAGCAGCCGCTTTTTAATCGCTTAAATAGGGATGAATTACACAAACTAAGCCGCATGGTGCGCGGGCCGGAGGGTTTTTGGCCAAAGCTTCTAAATGTGGAAGCAAAACGCAAAATTGATGTAACATGGTTTTTGCAACATACGCGCCCATGGACGGCCCTATTTACGCTTTGGACTGGCTTTTTAGAACGCCAAGGCTGGCAACAATCCGTTGACCTTGAAGCTTGGAACTTGGCCCATAGTATGGGAAAAACCGTTGTCGCCATGGAAAGCCTTGAAGAACAACTTGCTTCCCTTAACTCCGTCCCGCCAGATAGGGTTGTGCGCTACTTCCAAAATTGCCATCGTTGGCCAGCCATGATTAAGCGCAATGTAAAATCTTACCTTGCCGGAGACTTAATGCGCCTTATGGGCACAAGTGCTGAATTTCCAACACGCACAGAGACCATTATCAGCAAGCGCGATGAGCGTTTTCGCCAAAGAATGAGGCCATTTATGGAGCAAGGCCGCTGCGTTGTCTTTGTGGGTACAGCCCACATGCTCAATTTGAGAAATATGCTTACGGAAGACGGCTTTACTTTGCGTCAAGTCCGCCCCACGCTAAAGCACAAACTATATGCGAAATTGCACAATTTATCTGACATATGAATACCTTACAAGCTATACAATATATAAGTGCTCAAGCCATTACCCCAGACCAGCTTCTATCCTATGTGGCTGCAGTTTCTGGTGCTCAAAGTGAGCTTGTGGGCGATTATGTGGTGCATACCCAAGGCGACAATGCCATTGTTGTAGGCTATCCACTACAAAATCCTTATGATACTGAACAATTAGATGCATGCATCCAGCAAGTCATCACCAAGCAAAAACCTCAAAGCATTACCACACTTGCCCCGCAACGTCCGCATATAGCTCCAGCCAATGCCATTAGCACCGCCGAGGATGCTTATTGGTTTATCACCCTACCCCCGCCGCCCCCCGCGGTAAAATTGCGTAATATGCTCGCGCGCTCCGGACGGGATGTGCATATAACCAAGGCTCACGGCAGCGGAGCGTGGACTGGCGCGCACCAAGAGCTCATGCTCGACTATATTCGCAGCAAGGGGATGGATGTAGCACTTTGTTCAATATTACAACGCCTTGGTACATACTTAATCACCTCAGAGCAGGTAGAACTTTTTTCTGCATATGACAATGACTCTCAAGAGTTACTGGCCTGTGCCTTGGGTGATTTTTCATCTTTTAGCACAGCATTTTACATGTTTGCATTTAGAAAAGCCCAAGCCTCGCCAGGTGTAGCCGATGCTGTACTCTTGGCCTTATTGGATGAAGCTTTGGCCCGTGGGCACAATCAATGCAATCTAGGGCTTGGTATTAATGATGGCATACGTTTTTTCAAGAAAAAATGGGGGGCAAATCCCACCTTACCTCTGGTTCAAACAACGTGGACGGTGGAAAATAAAAAAAAATCATGGCTTGCACGCTTGCTCGACTAGGTAGTCGACACTGAAAAACTATACAAAATATTGAAAATAAATTATTTTTTAGCAAAAATTGACAAATAAAA
>CAYJIU010000088.1:7683-7919 GCA_964370305.1 uncultured Desulfovibrionaceae bacterium | reverse complement strand
CCTCACTCTCTCATGAGAGTGAGGCTGTTTGAGTTTTAAAACTATTTTTACTGTTACAAGATTGCCATAAATTTGTATTTTAATTTACTTACAAGGGTGCAGTCTTTTACAAAAGTTTATGGATTGCTTCGTGGGGGGCCCGCCCGCCCACCGTAAAAAAATAAATATTTGTTTTAAAAAAAGTATGTTTTTTAATAACCCGTTTTTTGAAGTAGTTGGGGGGGGGGGGGGGGGCG
>CAYJIU010000088.1:0-7673 GCA_964370305.1 uncultured Desulfovibrionaceae bacterium | reverse complement strand
GCGTAGCGACGAAGCAATCCATACGCTTTACTTTTTTAACTCAGAAAGTCGTATTAACTCATTTCTTGGCAATTTTATTCATAGCAGTTAGCACTAAAAACAATTATTTAGCATAACCTACGGCGCGACGCTCACGAATAACCGTAACGCGAATTTGCCCAGGATAGGTCATATTTTTTTCAATCTTATCCGCTATATCCTTGCACAATACATAGGTTGTGTCATCATCCACATTTTCAGAGTTAACCATAACTCTGATTTCGCGTCCGGCCTGAATAGCATAAGCCTTAGCAACACCATCAAATGATGTGGCAATGCCTTCTAAATCTTCAAGACGTTTAACATAATTTTCAAGCAATTCCTTACGGGCACCAGGACGTGCTCCGGATAAGGAGTCTGCCGCTTGCACCAACACAGCTAAGGCCGTAGATGGGCGTTGGTCTTCATGGTGCGCAGCAATGGCATGGATGATATCCTTACCTTCAGTATACTTTTTAGCAATATCAGCACCAATTAAAGCATGAGGGCCTTCCACTTCATGATCCACAGCCTTGCCAATATCATGCAATAATCCTGCACGCTTAGCCTTTTTAATATCCATACCCAATTCTGCGGCCATCATTCCGCATAGGGCAGCAACTTCTAAAGAGTGTTGCAAAACATTTTGGGTAAAAGAAGTGCGATAGCGCAATTGTCCAAGTAAGCGGATAATTTCAGGATGAATACCATGCACACCGGCATCAAATGTAGCTTGCTCGCCAATTTCCCTCACCTGCACATCTAGCTCTTGCTCACATTTTTGCACAATATCTTCAATACGTGCTGGGTGAATACGCCCATCTTGGATTAGACGCTCTAAAGCCATGCGCGCAATTTGGCGACGCAATGGACTATATGCCGAAAGGATAACAGTTTCTGGAGTGTCATCAATAATTAAATCAACGCCAGTGGCGGCTTCTAAGGCCCTAATATTGCGACCTTCACGGCCAATGATGCGGCCCTTCATGTCTTCACTTGGCAGAGTAACGGCGGTGACTGTTTGCTCACCCACATAGTCACCCGCATAACGTTGAATGACATTACAAATTATTTCTTTGGCCTTGCGGTCAGCAGTTTCTTTAGCTTCTGTTTCAATAAGCCTAATCATGCGTGCTGCTTCGTGACGGGTACGAGCTTCTACATCTTCAAAAAGTTTGGCCTTGGCCTCTTCAACAGTTAGGCCAGACACTTCTTGCAAACGTGCTTCTTGCTCATTTATACGCAGGGCTAAATACTCTTCAGATTCAGTGAGTGTGCGCTCTTTGCGCGCTAACTCTTTTTCAATATTTAATATTTCGCGCTCTCTGGTGACGGCTTCTTCAAGCTTTTCTTCAAGGCGTCCGCCCATCTCATCTAGCTTGCGCTCGCGTGTTTTTAGTTCACGTTCGCGTTCTTTCAAATCACCTTCAAGCTCACGTTTTTGATTAAAAAGGTCATCTTGACCTTGAAGTAAAATTTCTTTCTTTTGGGCCTGAGCCTCTTTACGGGCTTCTTCCACAATACGCTTGGCAAGCACATTAGCATCACCAAGGCGTTTTGAAATGAGCGTGCGTTGCACAAACATGCCAACTATAAGACATAAAAGCGCAATACCGCCCACAATGGCCCATGTCATCGCATCCATCGTAACCTCCTATAAAAACGGGGGATTACCCCGATTAAGCACCGGAATATACGCAAGCAATGTTGCACATTCCGTAGCAAAACTACTTTGCACATAAGCAAAGTTTGGCTATGTAACTTATTTGTAACTGCAAATAAATCAGAGTCATAGCCCATATCATTTCAATTAGTCAGGGGGACTGATGCGGTAGGATATATATGGGATAAATCCCCAGAACGCCGTGTGCTTAATGCAGTGCAGAACCTAGTTTCCTAGGGGGGTGCCTCGATCTCTGCGTTAGGCTTCCTCGCCTTTAAAAGTGGGCATGCACACGGCAGAAATGCTTAGCTCCCAATTTTTTGCTTGTAAGGTTAGCACCGATTAGGCAAACACAAACTCTCCAGGGAATTTATTCAATTATTGTCAAATCTTCTATTTTTGTAAGCAACTCTGAGGCGCGCAGTTGCACATCCTCCATTTGCTTATTTGATTGCAATAAATCATCCGCAAGCCCTAGGACCAAAAAGGTCAGCAAAAGTTCTTTACTACTTCGCTCCCCCCGGGCTTTAAGTGTATCAAAACGTTCTTCAACAAGTTGTTTAGCTTTTTGAATTCGCTCCTCCCCCACACCTGCGCGGAAGGAAATATCAAGACCTAAAAGACTAAGGTTATACTCTTGCATTCATCAGCCCTATAGTTGTTCAAGGTCTTTTAGACGTTCTAACAAAGCATCCACACGTTTTAAAACATCATCCTTAATCTGCTGTTCTTGTATTAAAGCTTCTTTAAGAAGGCGATTTTCTTCTTGAGCAGAAGCCAAGTTTGCATCTTGCGCCGCTGCATTTTGAAGTAAAAGGCTTCGTTCTTGCTTCATGTGTTCAGCCTCACTTATGAGGCGTAGTACATGTTCTTCTAACTGATTAAAGATTTCCATGGCCTAAGTTTAGCACTAGTTAAAGTTAAAAGCAAGAAGTCTTTAACCAGCAGACAGGGTGAACCACACGGCAATCTTATTTAGGTTAGTTTTGCACCTTGGCGTAATCCTGCAAGATGGATTGCCGCAGAAAAACGCTAGTAATTTCACATTCCAATGTAACTCCCGAAGCGTTTTTCTTCGCATCTCTGCTCTCTGTATCCGTAAGGCTCGTTCCTCGCCTAACGGCTATGCCACTTCGTGGCACCCTTAGGGCAGGAATGACGCTGACTGGAAGTTTTATTAGGATGCTATATTCCGTCTTTGTGCGTTCTATCGTTCTGCCACTGCGAGAAGCATCGCTTCGGGAATTATGCTTAAAAATCGGTCTGATAGTGATGCGACGTGGCAGTCCATGCCTTTAAAAACTACATAAAGAGGGAGTACCCTTACACATTACAATGCCGTCAATTAAGTACGCGGCATTATTTTTTGCCACGTATGGGCAGAGTTTTTTGCACAGCACGCGTAATACCAAGATGCCCATCTGGCACATCCTTAGTAATAACAGACCCAGCCCCCACAAGGGCCCCATCACCCACCGTAACCGGAGCCACAAGGGCCGTATTGCTACCCACAAAGGCCTTGGAACCAATGACAGTTTTATGCTTATTTACACCATCATAATTACAAGTAATGGTTCCAGCACCTATGTTGGCATCCTCACCTACGCTGGCATCACCTATATAACTTAAATGACTAACCTTCGCACCTTTTTCCAGCGTAGATTTTTTTACTTCAACAAAATTACCAACCTTACATTTTTCTTTAAGCTCTGCCCCTGGGCGCAAACGCGCATATGGCCCAACTGTAGCCCTTTCGCCCACTACGGATTGTTCAACATGGCTAAATGACAATATTTTTGCACCCTTAGCAATAACACTATTATTAATCACACAATGTGAAGCAACACTAGCCCCGCAAGCAATATGACTATGAGCATAGATTTCACACGGGCCAAAAATTTCTGCACCGGGTTCAATATGCACATGTGGCCCTATGGATACAAGTTCACGCGCGTGGATAATAACCCCTTTTTTAAGCGCATTTTCAACCAGTTGTCTGCGCAAACTATCTTCTGCGTCAATCAACTCCATGGGGGAATTTACACCCAATAAATTAGCATTATCGCCGCAATTAATGCCTAATACATTAAGCCCCGCTTGCGCGTATAGTTCAATAAGATCAGTAATATAATATTCACCACTATTATTAGCGCAACTAAGCCTTGGCAAAAATTCCTTGGCAGTGTTTAAGTTAATATAATATAATCCAGAGTTAACCTCACCACTTATCTCGCCATGCAATTTTACATCATAATCCTTAGCCTCCACAATGGCCACAACTTGGCCATTTTTGCGCAACACACGCCCATAACTGCTGGCATCTTTCAAATTTAATGAGGCAAAGGCCAAGTCAGCACCTTTAACTTTTTGAATAAAATTTTCCAGTAACTCTGTGTCAATTAGAGGCACATCCCCATTAATAACCAACACAGACTCATACTGCCCAAGCAAGCTGGGTAAGGCCACTTGCAGAGCATGGCCCGTGCCTAGTTGCTCTTCTTGCAAAATAAATGCTATATCAGACTTATTAAAAGTATTTTTAACCATTTCAGCCTGATGTCCAACAACTGCCCATATATGTCCGGCAAACAAAGGTTGCAGCGCTGAAATAACATAGGAGAGCATGGATTCTTGCAAAATAGTTTGCAATACCTTGGGCTTATCTGAATACATACGTGTGCCCTTTCCGGCAGCCAAAATCAGAGCAGCGGTTTTAGCCATATCATCTCCTTAATTATACCACTAATTTAAATTACCACGCATATTTTAAATGTGTACGGCAATACACATAATCCACTATATATTGGATAAAAAGCTATAAAATTCGGTAGCCTTCTTCTTCCACCAAGACCATAAATTCGCGCCGCACTCCACCCCATTCTGGATAATAAAGGCCAGGCTCCACCGTAACAATCATGCCCGCCTGCAAGACGGTATCACAACGCGGGCTTAAGCTTGGAGCCTCATGCGTTTCTAACCCAATACCATGCCCAAGGCCATGTGTGAAATGCTGTTCAACGCCTTCTTCTTCAAATATTTTGTATGCTTCTGCATAAATTTCAGAGCATTTTTTTCCAGCGCGGATGGAATTTAGGGCGGCTTCATGGGCTGTGCGCACTATTTGCTGAGTGAGCATAAATTCTAGGCTATTTTCATCACCCACCCAAAAGGTGCGTGTCTGGTCAGAGCAATAGTTATCAAGTCTTGCGCCCACATCAATAAGAATGGGGCAATTTTCGACAATGGGAGTTTTTGCAGGGGCATAATGAGGCAAAGCTGCATTGGGCCCCACAGCAACAATGTTTGAAAAAGCCAATTCCGAGGCACCATGCTCACGGAAAAACACTTCAATGCCCCAAGAAAGATCAGCCTCTGTGCGTCCCACGTGCAATTCATTATACACCCACTCCATAAGCCTATGGTTGAGAGTACAAGAGCGTTGCATGCAAGCAATTTCTTCTGCATCCTTAATAATACGCATGGATTCCACCAAACCGCGTGCGGAACTTAAGCCAAGACCCAAACCAAGTTCACGCCCAAAAGCAAGGCTTAGGCTGTCTTGCTCAATGCCTATGCGCCCATTGACTTTTTCGCGTATAAATTTACGCAGTTGAGTTGCGGCTGCACCTCTATATATAAAAATATGTTCATTATCCCAAAGGCGGCGGGCTGCGTCTAAATAACGCGGATCAGTGCAAATCCAGTCCTTACCACTCTTAGTTATAAGCAAGTAGCCAGAACTTTCATTACATTGAGGGTCGTGCAGCTCAAAGCCAGAAAGATAAAATCTATTGGCCGGATGACTAATTAAAAGTGCATCCAAACCATGCATGTGCATTTTTTCACGCAATATTTCACGACGTTGGCTATATATTTGTTTATTACTCATTATCCAAGCTCCTTATGTGCCATCATACATACAGAAAGTAATTTTGCAAAGTATTGCTTCTGGCCTTGACCCAATTAAAACATATCGGTATGGTATAGATTAAGGATGGTCTGAAAAACAAACTAACTATTTGCAATAGCAAGATTAATTCAGTTCAATACTAGCCCATGAGAATTTTATGTCAAAACCCATCGTATCACACCTCAAAGTCTTAGATTTAGTCCCTTTTGGGCAAGAGCCCACCAACGGGCGCAGTTTTTTCGCGCTACGCCTTGAAAGCCCTAAATGGGAGTCATGGCGGCCTGGACAATTTGTTATGTTAAGGCCTCAATCCTTCGGGCTCGATATACCTTGGGCTAGGCCCTTTGGTATTTGCCAGATGACGGATAGGCATATGGTATGTTTTTTTCAGGTGGTAGGCAAGGGCACTGAGTGCATGGCCAAGCTTAGGCCGGATGACATCGTTAATGTTTGGGGGCCATTAGGTAATAGCTTTGCCATGGAGCCAGATACCCCCACCCTACTTTTGGCTGGCGGCATTGGCATTGTGCCCTTTGTGGGCTATGTGCAAGCGCATACCAAGCCTTGGAACGTAACCATGCTCTTTGGACACAAGGGCGACAAAAGCTGCTATCCACTTGATAACATTAATGAACGCATAGCAGTTGACACCTTGCGTGAATATGAACCAGCTGATATTGAAAAGTTTGTCCACGCCATGCACGAGGGTATGACTGACATGGCCAAGCAAAATGGTTTAGTGCTAGCTTGTGGGCCGCAACCTTTCTTGAAAACTGTACAAAAACTAGCCGCAGAACTTACTGTACGTACCCAGCTTTCTTTAGAATCGCGTATGGCTTGTGGTGTTGGGGCTTGTCTTGGTTGTGTCGCCACTACCACTGAAGCCTGGCCAGTGCAGGGCAAGAAAAATTGGCCGGTGCAAGTTTGTAATCATGGCCCTATTTTTTGGTCTGAGCATATTATATTGGATTAATCTAAAATACCGAGAACTTATTCAATAAGGTTTATTATGAATACCACTATTACCTTACATGGCAAAAATCCCTTGGTCTTAAAAAATCCTATTATTCCGGCATCGGGTACCTTTGGCTATGGGGTGGAGTTTGCATCCTATGGTGATCTTGCAAGCCTTGGTGGTATTGTAGTCAAAGGACTTTCACTCAAGCCGCGTGCCGGCAATAAGACCCCGCGCATAGCAGAAACAGCCGCGGGCATGCTTAATGCTGTGGGCTTGCAAAATGATGGGGTAGAATCCTTTGTGAAGGAAAAACTCCCCCGCCTCCCGTGGAAGGAAACTGCAATCATTGCCAATATTTACGCAACAGAGCCTCAAGAGTTTGCAGCCCTTGCAGATATACTCACAGCCGAAGATGGCATTGCAGCACTTGAGGTTAATATTTCCTGCCCCAATGTGAAAGAAGGCGGCATACTTTTTGGTCAAGATGCGCGCATGGCCGCTATGGTCACCGAAGCTGTTTGCAAGGTGGCAAGAGATAAATATGTCATCATTAAGCTTTCGCCCAATGTGACTGATATTGCAGCCATTGCTAAGGCCGTGGAGGGTGCTGGCGCGGATGCGGTTTCGTGCATTAATACGCTTGCGGGTATGGGCGTTGACCTTGCCAGTAGGAAGCCGGTTTTGGCCAATGTTATTGGTGGACTTTCTGGCCCGGCCATTAAGCCTGTGGCCTTGCGTTGTGTTTGGCAGGTGGCAAAAGCGGTCAACATTCCGATCATTGGGCTTGGGGGTATTTGCACTGCCAGTGATGTGCTGGAATTTATTTTGGCTGGTGCGCATGCGGTGCAGGTGGGTACAGCGAACTTTATGCAGCCGGATGTATGTTTTAATTTAGTGCAGGAGTTGCCGGAGATTTGCGCGAAATATGACATTGAAAATCTTGATGATTTTCGTGGTTCCCTGCAGTAGTTTCAATAATATTTTAGGCAAGCCATTACTAGCGTAGCTTAGAGATAACCATGCGCTTTCTATGATGTTTTATCCGCAGTCGTTGTGAGGCGCGTAGCGAAGCGTAACAACGCGCAGCAATGGCAATCCATTTATTTATTTTTGCCTGCTTATCT
>CAYJIU010000087.1:0-7944 GCA_964370305.1 uncultured Desulfovibrionaceae bacterium | reverse complement strand
AGTAATTGCCAAGAACGATTACGACTACGCCTACGCTGCTTAATCCCAGCGCGGCTAACGGTCACTAGATGACCTCGTCAATTGGGATGACGCCTGATAATCCCATGCGGCGACACTTTATCAGGCTGGCCAAGGCATGTGTTTACTGGTGCTAAGGTAAGACTCTTGCAGTAAACTGGTCAAGGATCGCCCGGTTGGGGGCCACATCTGCGACGAGAATTAATCCCAGCCTAAACCTGTAGACGCTTTGCGTGGAACTTTCTCGGACGGGGGTTCGACTCCCCCCGCCTCCACCAATCTGCAAATTTATGAAGTCCTATAATGTGTATAAAGCATTATAGGGCTTTGTTTTTGCTGATATGTCTAGCCATCAATCCAGCGTAGCAAGGTATCACGCAGGTTTTTTGGGTCAATGGGTTTTGAAATGTGGTCATTCATACCAGCTTGTATGCTTTGGTCTTTATGCATTTGCATGGCATGCGCGGTCATGGCAATTATGGGCAGTTCTGCCAAGCCGCGGTTTGTTAGTGTGCGTATTTTTTGAGTGGCCATAAGACCATCCATAATGGGCATTTGTATATCCATCAACACTACATCAAAGTGTGTACTACTATCGCACATATCAAAAGCTTGTTGTCCATTAACAGCTACATGCACATGCATACCCAAATCTTCCAAGAGTGCTAATGCAATTTCCTGATTTATTTCATTATCTTCTGCAAGCAATACATGGCAACCCCTTAGAGCTTCGTAATTGACTTCATCTTCTTCAATAATATTTTCATGTGGTAATTGTATAGATATATTTAATACTTGCATAATTGTTGTCCACAGTGGGATTGGTAATACAGGCTTAGGGATGAAACCACCAAAAAGACAACCACCATCATCTAATAGTTTTGAAGTATAGGCAGAAGTTAAAATCAAGACTGGCTCGTGCTGCAATTGTAGGCCAGTTAATAAGGCAGCGCAGGAGTATCCATCCATTTCTGGCATATTCCAATCGATAATAACAATATGATATGGATCCCCATGGGCTTCGGCCTTTTGAAGTACTTCGCAAGCTTTGTGACCGTTTGTTGTAATATCGGCTTGGAAGCCGCAACGCTCAAGCATTTCGCGCAGCACAAGGCTGGCCATGTCATTATCATCAATAATCAATATTTTTTCGTTAGTTATCAATGATTTATCGAGCCAAGAACACTCTTCATCGCTAAAAAGGTTCACGGTAAAACTAAAGGTCGTACCCTTACCCACTTCGCTACTGACCTGAATATCGCCTCCCATAAGCTCTACGATATTTTTACTAATGGTAAGCCCAAGGCCAGTCCCTCCAAAGCGACGCGTAGTTGTTTGATCTTCTTGTTCAAAAGGTCGGAAAATAGCTTCAAGACGAGTTTGATCCATGCCAATTCCGGTATCGCTTACATCCATGCCAAGGGTAAAAATATTGCCGCGCCTTGCTTTAACATATACATGTAGGAGTAAGTGCCCACTTTCAGTAAACTTATTAGCATTACTAAATAAATTAGTTAGTACTTGCCCAAGGCGCACACTATCGCCCTCAAACATATCTGGAAGGTTTGGGTCAACATTAAACAATACTTCTACTGGTTTTTCACCCACAATTGTGCATACTGTGCCGCGTAAGCTTTCTAATAAAGCATTAAGGCTAAATGACGCGCTTTCAAGCTCTAGTTTGCCGGCTTCAATTTTAGATATATCCAGTACATCATTAATAATACTAAGTAAATTTTTGCCGGCAATTTGAATATTTTCAATATAATGGCGTATGCTTTGATCCTTGGTTTGCTGCAAGCAAAGATAGCTCATGCCCAAGATGGCATTCATGGGGGTGCGTATTTCATGGCTAATATTTGCAAAGAATAAGTTTTTAGACCTACTTGCCTCTTCAGCTTGATTGAGCGCGTTTTGCAAATTTTTATGCTGCGCTTCAAGCTCGGCTAGCATGGCTTTTTCTTCTCGTAAGTCGCGAGCAAAAATAAGAAACATCTCTTTTTCGCCAGCATGAATACATTGCATGGTGAGTTCTAATGGTAACGGATTCCCCTTACTTGTAATGGAAAGCCATTCAAACTTAAGATGTCCTTCTGCAGTAACCTTTGCACCATAATCAGCAGCACGTGCTGAAGATGATTTGCCTCAAGGTTGAAATTCAGGGCAATATTTCAATAGACTAGTTTCAAGATCGTCGACAGATTCAATTTCAAATAGTTTTAAGTGGGCAGGGTTACAATCAATTAAATTAAAACTATAGTCACAAAGTGCTGCCCCCATGGGTGTTGCATCAAAAATAGTTTTTATATGCTCAAAGGACTCACGCAGTGTAGAGCGCATTTGACGAACTTCTTGCATAATTTTAAAAAACCCTTCAAAGCATGCAGTTTTACCATCATCTTGTATATGGGCAGTACCGCCAACACGCACATGGACTTGCCCTTGCTCAGGATGCTCCCACAAAAGCTCAAGCTCATGGTGATGGTCAGTTGCTAACATATTTTCCATGGTTTGCTGTAAATGTGGTAGGTCTTTTGGATCAATACGTGACAACCAATGCTCATAAACCTCAGCTGGAGTCAATGAACTATCAATACCCAAAAGCGATAACATCATATTATCAACATACATTTGAAACTGTTGCGTCTTTATGTCAACTATAGTTCTCCAAAGACCAATAGTGCAGTTTCCGAGAATATGATTTCCACAAGATTCAGTTATAACTGACTTATTGCTTGATATTTTGTCTTTCATATTGCATCTCGCTAGTTGTTACATACAATTATACTCTAATCAAAGGGATCATGATAGGAAATAGTGCCAAAAAAGTTTGTATTTAGGTATCTAGTATGGATACCATTGGGATAATCTGTACGTATTTCCTGAGTCTTGTTAAGACTCTGGCCAAAAACAAAAGCCTTAAGTGCGCGTTGTTCAAAGTTTGCTATAAAGTCATGTGAACCAAAGGGTAAACCGTTTATGTCTATATAATCATCCGGTGCTTTTTCTCTGTACTCAAGGGTAATTTTGCCCCTATCAAAATCCATACGTGTGGCAAATCGGCGTACAATCCAAACAGGGCTTTCGTCTTGATTATTACTTTTTAGCTTGGCAAGCTCAAGACTTAAAGGAGCAAAAGCATCTCTTTGCATATCGCTTATCAGATAAGTGCTAGCTTGAAATGTAAAATCACCAAGGACTACTTTAGAATGATTTATGCTATGAATTTTTCTTAAGTCTGAGTCCCAATAGTAAGGCTGATTAAGGCTTGATTGCGCCACTATAGCCATGGGTTCATCAATATTATTGCCACCATAAACGGCAATCCAAGTATCCACAGAAACCCCACCCAGGGCGTTGCTTGTGGTTATGGAAGCATTAAATCTGCCAGCGGTACGTAATTCAAGTTCAGGTACTGCTAGTGAAAATGAAGGCTTTGCAGTTGATGTATATGTGTTACCATGCATACCACGTTTAAGCGGGGCGCATGAAATTAATAATAAAGACGCACAAAGCAATAATATTTTGAATTTATTCATAGTTTTTTATCCCAACAATTTTATATTATGTCTGGCTTAAACTCTAACAAAATTTAAAACAAAAAAAAACCCCGCTATGCGAGGTTTTCAATATTTATATGGGGTGAATGAGGGGACTTGAACCCCCGGCCACCTGGGCCACAACCAGGTGCTCTACCAGCTGAGCTACATCCACCATAGCAGAACGTGTTTACACATTAGAATTTACTTTGGCAAGCATTTTATGCGTTATATGAAAAATTTTATTAAATTAAATATTACAAAATCAATTGTACAAAACACTTGGCTTATATACTGGCTAAATTTCACAACTTGTACAAACACCTTGTCTGTTAATATAAGTCATTTAATATCAGCATATTACTATATTTTTAGATATAATCTAGATTTTTTTTTGCTTTTGTTGTACAATTTATCCAATGAAAAGTTGCCTTATAAAAATTTTTTGCAGGGGAGAGTTATATGGATAGTCTTGTTATTGAAGGTGGAATTAGTCTTCAAGGCAATATAAATGTAGGTGGCTCAAAAAATGCAGCTTTGCCCATATTATTTGCCTCAATCTTGGTGGAGACACCTATTTTATTTACTAATGTACCAGATTTACGTGACATTCACACCACTCTAAAACTACTTACAATTTTAGGTTGCCCCGCTGAATATGATAACGAAAGTGTACACTTAAACCCCTGCACTTTAACCCCAGAAGCCCCTTATGATTTAGTAAAAACCATGCGTGCATCAATACTTTGCCTTGGCCCATTGCTTGCTCGCATTGGCAAAGCAAAAGTGGCTCTACCGGGTGGATGCGCCATTGGTGCGCGCCCTGTAGATCAACATTTAAAGGGCTTTGAGAAGATGGGGGCTAGCTTTGAACTAGAAGATGGCTATGTTATAGGAAAGTGTAAAAAACTTACTGGCGCACACATTATTTTTGATATGCCAACAGTTGGTGGTACTGAAAACTTACTCATGGCAGCTGTGCTAGCTGAAGGTGAAACCATACTAGAAAATGTTGCTCGTGAACCAGAAATTGTTGACCTTGCTAATTTTTTAATTGCTTGTGGTGCGCGTATTAGCGGCCATGGCACGAGCACCATACACATTCAAGGAGTAACTCGCCTTACAGGTGGCACCTATGCCATTATGCCAGACCGCATTGAGGCCGGAACGTTTCTTATTGCCGCTGCCATTACTGGCGGCGATGTATTAGTTCGTAATTGCCCATGGGAAGAGCTAGACGCGGTTATTGTAAAACTTCAAAGCATGGGGGTTTTACTTGAAAAAACACCAGATGGAGTACGCTCATCTTGCCCCAATGGCCCGCAAAGCCTTAACAATATTAATATATATACCAAACCTTACCCTGGATTTCCAACAGATATGCAGGCGCAGACCATGGCCTTAATGTGCCTTGCTCAAGGCGATGGAATAATTGAAGAAAACATCTTTGAAAACAGATTTATGCACGTACAAGAGCTGGTGCGCATGGGGGCTGATATTACCATTTCTGGACGCACAGCCATTGTTAAAGGTGCAAAAAAACTCAAAGGTGCTCCGGTCATGGCTTCAGATTTACGCGCCAGCGCAGCTTTTGTTTTAGCTGGACTTGCAGCACAGGGTAAAACACATATTCAGCGTATATATCATCTTGACCGCGGTTATGCCCGTATAGAAAAAAAGCTCAATGCCATTGGTGCGCGCATTTGGAGAGAGTCTACAAAGTAGCCCCACCAAAAAATACCTAAAAAAATATAGTGCATTTTGGTAAAAATTTTTATATACGATGTGCTATGCATCTTTTTTGTAAAAGAAGACATTATTCTATTATGTTTAATATAATTTTTCCAGCATGTTATGCTGGTTAGGGGCTATGTATGAAGTTTTCAACACGTACACGCTATGGACTACGCTTTTTAATTAATTTAGCATCTTGCCCTGAGGGTGAGCTAATGCAGTTAAATGAACTTGCTAAGGAAGAAAATATTTCTGCCGGATATTTAGAGCAAATTGTACGCTCATTAAGGCCACTTGGCATCATACGCTCAGTGCGTGGTGCTGCTGGTGGTTATGCCCTTTCTTGCAAGGCAGAAAAAATATGTATGGAGCAAGTTTTTTTACATCTAGAAGGTAATATTTCTCCAGTAGCATGTATAAACAACTCAAAACATTGCAAAAGGATTGACACATGCACGACGCATAACTTTTGGAAAGCCTTAGATGATACCATGCGTTCTTTTCTTAGGGGGGTGACATTACGCGATGTCATGGTTATGTATGCTGCAGACAAAAATAATATTGTAAAATAGTCAGTGCTAAGTATGTATTTTATCTTTGATTAAAATTGATAATGACTAAGGAGTTAATATAATGTGGGAATATACTGATGCTGTACGTGAACATTTTATAAATCCCCAAAATGTAGGGGAGCTTGAAGGTGCTAACGCCATTGGTGAAGTCGGCAGTCTTGCTTGCGGTGATGCATTAAAACTTTATCTTAAAATTGATGAAAATGGCCGTATCGAAGATGCCAGCTTTCAAACTTTTGGTTGCGCATCAGCCATTGCTTCAAGTTCTGTGCTTACAGAAATGGTTAAAGGTTTAACCGTTGACGAGGCCTTAGCCATAAGTAATAAGGATATTGCCGCAAAGCTTGGCGGGTTACCAAAGGAAAAAATGCATTGCTCCGTTATGGGACAAGAAGCTTTAGAGGCTGCCATTCGCCACTATCGTGGTGAAAAACCAGTGCCCCATGCCCATGAAGATGGCAAACTTATTTGCCGTTGTTTTGGGATTACCGATGCTCAAATTCAACGTGCCATACGTGAAAATGGCCTTAAAACTGTGGAAGAAGTTACCCATTATACCAAGGCTGGTGGTGGCTGTGGCGATTGTATTGATCAAATTGAAGAAATCATCAATGCAGAGCTTGGAAAGCCCAAGCTTGTGGAAATTACGCCTGTTCCACGCATGAATAATATAGAAAGAATGCAAGCTGTAATGAGAACAATTGATGAAGAAATTCGCCCTAAACTTGCGGTGGATGGTGGTGATATTGAGCTTGTAGACATGGATGGAACAAAGGTTTTTGTGCGCCTTGGTGGCCGCTGCGCACAATGCAAATCAAGTCAAATAACCATAAATAACTTAGTACAGCAAAATTTACGTGAATTTGTGGACCAAGATATTACGGTTCACGCTGTACCATAGATAGTTGAGGAAAATCATGCACACAGTGTATCTAGACAATAACGCAACTACCCGTGTGGCTCCAGAGGTTTTGGAAACTATGCTGCCCTATTTTAGTGAAAACTACGGTAACCCCTCAAGTATGCATACTTTTGGGGGCAAGGTTGGCATAGCTGTTGCCGAGGCCAGAGCAAACATTGCACAATTAATTGGAGCAAGCCCTGAGGAAATCCTTTTTACTTCGTGCGGTTCTGAAAGCGATAACACAGCCATTATGTCCGCCATTCAAAGCCAACCGGAAAAAAAGCACATTATTACGACCCGCGTAGAACATCCGGCTGTACTTAATTTAGCTCAATATCTTGAAGGTAAAGGCTATGAAATAAGTTACATCCCTGTGGATTTCAAAGGCCGCATTGATATGGACGCATATGCTGCAAGCCTTAGAAAAGACACGGCAATTGTATCTATAATGTATGCCAACAATGAAGTTGGTAATATATACCCCATTCAAGAAATGGCAGAAATGGCAAAAGAGCAAGGCATACTCTTTCATACCGATGCAGTGCAGGCTGTGGGCAAGGTGCATATGAATATGGCCACCCTGCCTGTGGATTTCTTAGCATTATCAGGCCATAAATTACATGCACCAAAGGGTGTTGGGGCTTTATATATACGCAAAGGTACGCGTTTTCGCCCTTTCTTGCGTGGAGGCCATCAAGAACGCGGCCGCAGGGCTGGCACAGAAAATGTGCCCTATATGATTGCTCTAGGTAAGGCCGCAGAGATTGCCTATAAAAATATTGACCAAGAAATTAGCTATGTTGCAGCCTTGCGTGATCGTTTAGAAAACGAGATTGTAAATAATATTAGTGATTGCGTTGTAAACGGTGATGTTAATAATAGGTTGCCAAACACTTCAAGTATTGCTTTCAAATATATTGAAGGTGAAGCCATCTTGCTTATGTTGGATAGATTTGGCATTTGCGCAAGCTCTGGTTCTGCTTGTACTTCCGGCAGCCTTGAGCCATCGCATGTTTTGCGTGCCATGGGTGTTCCTTTTACCTATGCCCATGGTTCAATTCGATTTTCTTTATCGCGCTATACTACCGATGAAGATGTGGATATTGTGCTTAAGGAACTTCCACCCATTGTGGAAAGGTTGCGCGCACTCTCCCCTTTTGGAAAATAAAAACTAAAA
>CAYJIU010000086.1:0-8230 GCA_964370305.1 uncultured Desulfovibrionaceae bacterium | reverse complement strand
ATCATAGTGCCTGATGATCATCTCTTACCTACACCTCCTGACAATATAGGTAATGACGTCATTAATATTACTACTGCTACACGCAGTGAAATCTTGGGTGGTGCTGGCAATGACACCATTAACATTACAACCCTTAATGCTGGTAATCACATTGACCTTGGTGTAGGTAATGATAGCCTAAGCATTATGAACAATAAGAGCGGACTTGATGACACTGAGCTTGCAAAGCTTGTAAGCCATAGTATTGGTACAGATACCCTTAATGTAAATTGGGCTTTTGATGGAATATTTAAAAGCACTGGTGAAGATGGTGACGTGCTAAGCACCAAGGGGCTTGGTGCTAATGCAGAGCTTACCTTTGATGTCAGCAAGGCTGAGGGCTTAATCATTAATGGAGCTCTTAGCAGCATCAAGAATGAATCTTTTAATTCTGAAGCTCTGCTTGAAGATGCACTTACAGCTGGCGGCGATGATACCCTCGGGGTTGGCTGGGCCTTTAACAGTGAATTTAATGCTCATACTGCCGGCTCTACCCTCATAACCAAGGGGCTTGGTAAGAATGCAGACCTTAACTTCACAAATACAGGTGATGACGGGCTCTATATCACTGGTGCGGCCTCAGGCATTAGAGCTTCACAATACAAGGATGATAGTGCCCTTGCCGACGCTGTAGGTCTTGGTGATGGCAGCAGTAATGCTGGTGGTAATGACACCCTAAGTGTGGACTGGGCATTTAATGGTAAATTTGTAGCCCATGCTGACGGCTCAACCCTCATCACCAAGGGACTTGGCAAGAGTGCAGACCTTACCTTTGGTGCTGGGCGTGATGCATTAATAGTCAATGGTTCCATAACTACTTATGAAGCTGGTACCATTGAGATGCTAGGCGGTAGTGACTCCCTAAACGTTAGCGCAACCCTTGGTGTTAGCGTGGATATGGGTGCTGGCAATAATACCATAACAGTGGGAAGCCTAAGTACCTCTGGTAAAATATTGGGCGGTGCTGACGCAGATAATATTACGGTAGGCAGTGTTGCTGGTGAAATTGATGCTGGTAGTGAAGGTGATACTATCACCGTTCAAAGCTTAGCAAGTACAGGCATAATTAAAGGTGATGCCGGCAATGATACTATTTCAGTAACCACCATGCTTGGCAATACCAAGGGCAATGAAGCCAGCATTAATGGCGGTGCTGATAATGATAATATTACCGTAGAAAATATGCTTGGTGGTATTATTGATGGCGACGCTGGTAATGATACAATCACAGTGCTAAACAGCAAGCTCAGTGCGGCTAAAGGCGGTACGGCTACGGGTGCCATTAACGGCGGTGCGGGCGATGATGTCTTTTTCGTTAATACTGTCGGGGCTGGCTTTGCCATCATTGACGGTGGTGATGGTACTGACGTTTTGCAATTTGAAAACCTCGAAGGTGCTGTGACCATTGGTAATAATGAGTATATTAAGAACATAGAAACATATCGTTTTGACAATATAACCAGCTCCAAGGCTGCCATTACTCTTGATGGCACAACAGCCATTCGCATCTTAGACACCATGAGTGCAGGTTCAATTACTGGTGATGATGCAAATAATACCATTTTCATCGATGATGGTGCTGGCACAGGCACCATGAGTGGTGGTATTATTAATACTCTTGGCGGCGACGACATCGTAAATATTGTGGAGTTACAAGGTACAGCCTTGGTTAATACCGATGCTGGAGATGATAGCATAAGCATTCAAACAACCTATAGTGGCATAGTGAATGCCGGAGACGGTGCTGATACAATTGACATAACCTATATGGGTTCTGACCTTGCTGGTGTTAGTGTTATTGATGCCGGTGCCGGTAATGACAGCATTACTGTGCAGAACTTTAACTTTGATGACCTCTACACCGGTACTGGTGACAATACTGTTGACGTAAATATCATGTACGGTGGCACCCTACATGGTGGTATAGATAAGGATATTGTGACCATTACCACCATGGCTGGCGGCATGGTTAATGCTGATGCCGGCACAGATGTCATCACCATTACAAATATGACTGGCGGAGTTGTTAATACTGGTGACGGGATGGATACCATTAATATTAAGACTGCAGGGGCAGCTAGCTCCATCTTTGGCGGCTCAGATAGCGATGACATTTTGATTGGCCAAATCTTTGATGATAAAGCGGCCTTTGATGCTGCCGTAGCCTCTCAATTTGCAGGCAGCGTTGACGGTGGCGATGGTAACGATACCATTACCATTGGTGAGCGTGTTTTTCACTCAGGCGATACCCTAAGAAAGGGCGACTTACTCGATGGTAGCAGTGTTAAAGGTGGTGCTGGTAATGATAGCATTGCTATAGGCAATATGCGTGGTGGCACCATTGATGGTGGTGATGATAATGATACCATACGCTTGCAAAGTAAGTCCGCAGGAACCATTAACGCAGGTGCTGGTGATGATAATGTTGTCATTCGTGAATTCCTTGATGGCAGCGGTAATATTATGGGCGGTGCTGGTAATGACACCATTGCCTTAATTGGCATGGAAATGGACGATAAAACCGATGGCGTCTATGGTGAAGCCGGTGACGATTGGATTCGTGTTACTGGCGATCATATAAACGGTACGCTTGATGGCGGAGTAGATAATGATAAAATTGAGGTGACTGGTGAAACCAATGGTCATATTAACGGCGGAGATGGTAATGATAACATTACCCTAGGTGTCTTGATGGATGGCGTTGTTTCAGGTAATACTGGTGATGATGTCATAACAGTTACCAGTCTAGAGGGTCAACTTGGCTATATTTATGGTAATGATGGCAATGACTCAATCACCATAACGGGCGAGCAAGATGGTGGTGAAATATATGGCGGTGATGGTAGTGATACCATTAGAATCACCCAATATACAAAAGGTCTGGTTGATGCCGGTGCTGGTGATGACCACATCTATACGGATACTAACATACTATATCCAGACCTTCAGGGTGGTGATGGCTATGACATCCTCTATTATGAAAATATAGCTACTACAATGTCTGCTGAAGCACCACTTAGACAAGCAGGTATAGAAGAAGTGCGTTATGTCAACTTAATCACAGGTGGTAAAATTGAAGGAACTACCAGAGGGGATGAGATTGCCCTAGACTCCATGACTGATGGTATCATTGATGGACTAGGAGGCGGAGATAAGCTTAGTGTTATCGACATGTCTGGTGGTACTATCAATGGCTGGGAAGGTAATGACTCTATCACCGTTACAAATATGACTAACGGCATTGTAAATGGTGGTGAGGGTTTCGACTTTATTACCGTAGAAAACGCCACCAAAGGAGACTTAGTTGGTGCTTCCGGTGAGGATCATTTTTCTGTTACTCTTAACACTAATGTTAAGGGTGCTGTTAACATTACCTCTGGTGCTGGTGAATCTGATACCATTAGACTTTCAAAAGGAGATGGCGCGGGTGATGTTAGCGTTACCATTACAGATTTTGAATATGCAGCGGGAAGTGAAGACTCAGTGTATTTCCATGACCAGAATATTACGGAACAGCTTAAAACGGCTCATGAGGCCGACCCAAATGGTTCATTTAATGATGCAGTCCTTGGCTTCACCATTTACTTTAGTTAAGCATTAGAACAATATTCATAATACTGTGGAAAAAAGGCCGGATTATTCCGGCCTTTTGAGTGCTGACGGTAGTCAAATTGTGCAGAGGTTTAATATGACGTTTAATGTGCCATGCCCCAATTGGGGCCTATGCCCCAGTCCACTAACAATGGTACATCTAAATTTTGGCCGCCGGGTGCTATTTGTGACATGATTTCTGCCACGCGCTTACCTGCCGCATCAGCATTGGTGGTAGGGACTTCTAACAAAAGTTCATCATGTACTTGCAAGGCAAGCTTTGCGTCAAGGTCTTGTAATGTTTGGTCTGTGCTTACTTTGAGCATGGCAAGTTTTATGATGTCCGCCGCCGAACCTTGGATGACAGTGTTGATGGCTTGGCGTCTGGCTAGGGAAAATTTTTGCCCATGCTTTGAGTGGATATCCGGCAAAAGGCGGCGGCGTCCAGCTATGGTTGTTACATAGCCAAGGGCCTTGGTTTGCTCTTCAATTTGTTCATAAAATTCTTTTAACTTTCCAAGATGTTTGAAATAATTTTCAATAAACTCCTTGGCTTTGGGTGTGCTTATACCTAACTCTTGGGCCAGCTTTTGCGCACCCATGCCGTATATGAGCCCAAAGTTAATGGTTTTGGCATTGCGCCGCTGGTCGGTGTTTACTTCATCTTGGTTTAGCCCGTAGATGATGGCGGCGGTGCTGGTGTGAATATCAAGGCTCTTGGCAAAAGCATCTAATAATACAGGATCTTGTGACATATGGGCCAGCACTCGTAATTCAATTTGTGAATAGTCAGCCGATACTAGTGCGTGCTCAGCGGCGGCCACAAAGCAAGTACGCATGCGTCTACCCAAGGGGCCGCGCACGGGGATATTTTGCAAATTGGGATTACTTGAGGATAGCCGCCCAGTGGCAGTTGCCAATTGATTGAAATTACTATGTATGCGTCCGTTATCATCGGCAAGTCGTGGTAAGGGTTCAAGATAGGTTGAGCGCAGTTTTTCTAGTTTTCTAAATTCGAGCACTGCATCAACCACTGGATGCCCTGCCAATTTCTCCAATTTTTCTTGCGCAGTGGAGAGTTGCCCACCTTTAGTTTTACCAGCGGAGGGTAAATTTAGGGTAGAAAAAAGAATTTCTCCAAGCTGCTGAGCTGAGCGAATATTAAAGCGCGTACCAGTGGCATTATAAACTTCCTCTGTACGTGCATCTAATTCTTTTTGTACATCATCCAAAAAATGCTTGAAGGCCTCAAAGTCAACGGCTATACCCACGGCCTCCATTTCTGCAAGTACCTTAATTAATGGCAGCTCTAGCTCGTCATATAGCGTGCCTAAATCTTGCTTATCCAGTGCATCCTTAAGCTTTATCCATATTTGCAGAGCCACAGCCGTGGGCGGGCTATCTGGTAAATGTAATTCACTACGCCACTTTGCTTGCAGGCGTGGCCAGCTATAGTCCCTTTCTTCCGGATTTTGCAAATATGCCGCAAGTCCAAGGTCAAACCACTGTTTTATGGCTATGTTATGCCATATTTTATTATGGCGTAAGAGCTGTTTAACATCAGGAGTGATGATTTGCTTTGCTTCTTTAACGAGCTTTATTAATTCAATGTTTTCATCAAGGTGCCATTCCTTATCATTGAAGCCAAGTACAAGACCCTGCTCGTGGCGGTCATAAAATGAGGCTGGCAATAAGGCCACAACTTGCCCTGATAGGGGCGGCAAATCAGCTAAATTCGCACGCGCTGGTAAGACGGGCGTTTTTGTGGTCTGAGTCTGACTTAGACCAAATAGACTTGCTTGCTCTTGGGTATTTTTTTGCGTTTTTGCATCTTGTATTACGCTGTTAGTATTGGAATTATTAGCTTGTGTAGTGCTTTCTTGTCCTGATGTTAGCAATAGTCCGGCGCGCATCATGCTTTCTACTTCACGCCAAAGAGAGTTTAGCTCAAACTCTTGCAAAAATGCGCCAATTTCTTGAGCGATAATGGGCTTTATGCGCATATCTTCGGGTTTTATGTGCAGGCATTGATCGGTGCTGAGGGTGGTCAGCTTGCGATAGAGAAACATTTGCTCCACGTGGGGAGCAATTTTTTGTTGAAGTTTTGGGTTCAAGCGGTCAATGCCGTCACGAATGTCCTCTAAGGAAGCAAAATCCATAAATATTTTTTCAGCAGTCTTGGGCCCAATACCGGGGATACCAGGTATATTATCACTACTATCGCCAATAAGGGCTTGCACGTCTGGCCATTGGCTTGGGCTAAGGCCAGTATCATGGGTGAAGGACTCAGCAGAAAGCAATTTTTCTTCCTTGCTTGCTGGATCCCACATCCACACATTGGGTGCTAGGCATTGGCGCAAGTCTTTATCAGAGCCGATGATGACCACGGGGCGATCTTTAGAGTACAGCTTGGCAAGAGATGCTATGCAATCATCAGCTTCACAGCCGTCTGAAACTTCTAAATGTAGACCAAGGTGCTTGGTCATGCGCTTAACAGGTTCTAATTGCTGTACAAGATCTTCAGGAGTGGCATCGCGATTGGCTTTATATAAGGGGTATAGTTCATGGCGAAAATTTTTACCCCTTCCATCCATGAAAAATACAAAATGGCTGGGCTTTTCTTCGCGTAAAATGCGCAATAAAATTCTGGTAACTACATATATAGCATTGGTTGGAAAACCATCAGAACGCTGTAATCTATTGGAATAAAAGCCTCTAAAAATATATGCATTTCCATCCATGAGAAATAGAGGTGCTTGGTCAAGGTTTAACTTTTTTTGTAAGGACATGGCTACTCCCAAGGATGCATGTAGTGTTATGCAAAAACACTATTGAAAATCATAATCAAAATCAAGCCACCAATAACAGCAATTGTAGCATTATTACCATGGCCAGAACTTTGAGATTCCGGAATGATATCTTCCACAATAATATAAAGCATGGCACCAGCAGCAAAAGCCAAGGCTACGGGCAAAAGCTGTGTGCTAAGGCCAGTGGCAAAGGCTCCCATGGCGGCCCCAATGGGTGTTGTAATGCCGCTTAATGAGCCCCATATAAACGATTGCATGGGGCTATGTCCATCGCCGCGCAAAAGTACTGCTACCACAAGGCCCTCAGGCATGCCTTGGAGCATTATGGATAGCATAAGGAGCATAGCTTCATGTGTAGATGGGCCCATGCTGTGCTCAAGGCTAGCGGCCCCGTAGCTCACACCAACGGCAAGACCTTCCGGTATGTGGTGCAAAGCCATGGCAGCAATGAGTAAGATGCTGCGATGCCAGTTAGTTGATAAACCTTCAGTGGTATCAGTGAGGCCGTGAGTATGGGGGAGGATGGCGTCAAAGCAGCGCAAAAACAGAGTTCCAAGTATTAGGCCAACCATGGTGGGCAGAAAAGCAAGCCTTCCAAAATCTGCCGACAAATCTAGGGATGGCATAATTAGCGACCAAAACGTCGCCCCAAGCATCATGCCAGCAGCAGCTCCGAGCATGATTTCAATGGCTTTTCTTGAGAACTCTTTGCGTAAAAAAATACCAGCTGCCCCAAAGGAAATGGCCATAAAAGGGCCAAGGCCAGCAAAAAATGCTTGTAGGATGGGGTGAGTAAGTATATCCATATTTTACTGCAAGAACTACAATTCTTGGCGAAATTGCAATGATTGGCGCAAAGTTTCTTTGTCCATAAACTTAACCTCAGAGCCCAAGGGTATACCTTGGGCTAGACGAGTTATCTTAATGTGTGGAAATGTTTTTTGCACCAAGTTGCGAATATAAAAGCCGGTAGTATCTGCCTCAACTGTAGTACCAAGGCCAAGCACCAATTCTTTGACTTGTCCTTCATGCAGGCGGCTGGTCAATTTTTCAAGGTCAAGCCCTTCTGTGCTACTGCTACCAGACTGTAAAAGCCCGCCCAAAATCAAATATTGCCCGTTATAAATACCGCCCTGTTCAAGGGTGAGCATGCTATCCCATTCAGCCACAAGGCAAAGGGTTGTTTGCTCTCGATTAGCATCAGCACAAACCACGCAAGGTTCAGATGATGTAAGCCCACCACAGCGCGAACATAGGTGTAAATTATCTCGCAAATCGTGAATGGCCTTGCCAAGGCGGCGTGTTTCAGACTCCGGCCACTTTAGCAAAACCATAGCCGCTCGCATGGCAGACTTAGGGCCAAGACCGGGTAGGCGGGATAGTTGATCCACCACTGCTTGTAGGGGTGCTGGTATACGTTTATTCATGTTTTTGTTAATTGAATTTAGTTGTCATTTTCAAATTCAATTGCTTGTATTAAAATACACCGGGTAGTTTGATGCCACCGCTAATGGCGTTCATCTCACGGTCAATACTTTCTTTAGCTATGCGACCGGCTTCATTTACAGCGGCCATAATTAAATCTTGCAACATTTCCACATCGCCGCCTTCTAGGGCTTTGGGGTCGATAACAAGTTTGCGTAGCACTTGTTTGCCAGAAACTTCAACTGTAACCATGCCACCACCGCTTGAAGCTTCAAAGCTTTTTTCTTCAAGTTCCGCTTGCATTTTGGCAATTTTGCCTTGCATAATTTGAGCTTGGCGTAAAAGGTCGTTCATATTTTTCATTT
>CAYJIU010000085.1:0-8233 GCA_964370305.1 uncultured Desulfovibrionaceae bacterium | reverse complement strand
CGGCAAAGGCAGTACTAGCTTGTAGTAAAACCAAAGCCAAGGCTATCCAAACACTTTTACATTTGCTCAAGGGCCACCCCCTTACATTTTGGAGTATGATGAACAAATTAAGCAGTATAAATTTTGCTAAAGCAAAAAAACTGCCCACACCAAATATGGTGTGCTAACTCATAACACGGGTGGCAAGCTTCCCTGCCAAATCTTTTACTTGCTTTTTAAGCTCAGCCAATGTGGCCTCAGCTTCAGCACGTAGGGCACTTTGAGCAGCAGCAAGCTCCGCTTGTGCGGTGCGACCTGCCTCACCAACAATTTCTTGTTGTTTTGCAGCACCTTCTTGTCGTGCAGCATCGCGCAGGGCAGTGCCTTCTTGCCTTGCACGAGAAAGCTCCGCCTGATACGCTTCGATGCGTTTTTCGGCTTCGTGCTCAAAGCTTCCGGCTTCGCCAGAAAGACCGTCCATTTTTTCGCGGCGTTCTTGCAAAATTGCACGAATGGGGCGAATTAGGAGGATATTGAGCACGTAGAGCGCAATGAAGAAGTTCACCATCTGAATTAGCGTGGTGATGTTAAGATCAAGCATTACACCCTCCTCACACATTGGGTTGTGAATAATTTTACAATCGCCTAAACTATCTATCCTATAAGGCCTGTTATGTCAAAGGATATAAAGGCCAAAATGACATTCTTTTGTATTTAAAAATTATTTTAATTTCTATCTAACTGTATATGTGAACAAAATCACATATTGAAAAAAATATTTTTTTAAAAATTACATTTGCATTATTCAGTTTTTTGCTCGGGCGATTTTTGTGGCTCTTTCATATTGACTTGCCCTTGCACAATACCGCCTTCTTCCATAATGAGGGCAGGGGTATTGATGGTGCCTTCTACTACACCGCCACGATGCACTACAATACGCCGACTTGCGTTTACGTCACCAGTGAATTTTCCGGTGAGCAGGAGTTCACCTACATTTAGCTCACCTTTAAGTACGGCATCCTTGCCCACAATAAGTGACCCTTCACTTACAATGTGGCCAGTGTAAATACCATCAATACGTACAGAACCTTTAAATGAAAGCTTGCCTTCATAGACAGTACCTGCGCCTAAAAAGGCATTAATTTCGTCTTTACTCACAATTTCATCCTTATAATTAGGGGTTAATATTTCATTTTGTTATATACAATTAGTATGTATTTTAGCATGCGTTGACCATTTAACTTTTAAACATAAATCTGCGCATGGACACATTTAACACAATACCTAGCAGAGTACAATTCACCAGCATGGAGCTTCCCCCATAGCTCATAAAGGGTAGGGGAATACCAACCACTGGCATAAGTCCTATTACCATGCCCATATTAATGACAATTTGCCAGAAAAAATAAAAAAATACGCCCACGGCAAGCATACTTCCAAAGCGATCTCGTGCTTTAACTATGGTGCTATATATAGCCAATAAAAAGAAACAATACAAGCTAACCAAAGCTACACATCCCACAAAGCCCCATTCTTCACCAAAAACGGCTATGGCAAAGTCGGAGTGTTTTTCAGGTACAAAGCGCAGTTGGCTTTGAGTTCCTTCAAAAAATCCCTTTCCCCAAAGTTTACCAGAGCCTATGGCAATTTGTGATTGAATAATATGGTAGCCAGAACCGCGAGGGTCATTGCTGGGGTCAAGGAATGTAAGTACCCGTTGACGTTGATAATCTTGCATGCCCACAAACCACATAAAGGCCGCTATAAGTGGTGCTATGAGTAGGCAAGTTTTTAATACTTTTGCTTTTATGCCATGAAAAAGAATCATGCACCCAAGTAAGAGTAATATATTTAACGTTGTTCCAAGGTCTGGTTGGGTAATAATAAAAGCTCCGGGCACAAGTCCTATGAGTAAAACTTTGCTAAAATCTGCCCAGCCAAGGGTATCTGCACTGCGTGAAAGTACACGCGCTGCAAGGATGAGTACAGCAAGCTTTGCAACTTCACTTGGTTGTATGCTCATAAAACCAAGTGAAAGCCAGCGTTGCGCGCCGTAAACGGTTTTGCCTATGATGGGTACCAGAGCTAGCAAAATTAGAGTAGCGCAAAAAAGCGGCCAAGCTAGGTTGCGTAATTTACGATAATCAAAGGCCATGGCAACGAGCATCACAATAAAGCCAAGTCCGCCCCAGATAAGTTGACGTTGATAGAATGAGGCAACGGTAACGCCTTCTTCAAAACGAATACCGCTAGCTGAGTACAAATTGCCAACGCCCACAATAAAGAGGGCTGAAAAACAGGCCATAAGTTCCCAGTTAATATAAGAAAAAAGGCGACGATCAATATGCAACATCGGCCACCTCGCGTTTTTCTTTTAACTCTTCTTTAATTTCTTCCCCAAAGAGGGCATCATAAACTTTTTTGGCCACGGGCCCTGCTACGGAGCTACCGCCTCCCCCATGCTCAACCATAACTACAACCACATATCTTTTGGCATCCTTAGCCCCCCAAGTAGCAATCCAAGCGTGGTCGCGTTGTCTATACTCCATCTCTTCATTTTTGACGCGGTCTTCGCCCTTCATTTTAATTTTTACTACTTGGGCTGTGCCGGTTTTGCCGCCCATATCGGCATCTTGTCTGGCAATGACTTTGGCAGTACCAAGCTCAGCAGTTTTGCGCATACTATCAATAATAAACTCACGCGCACCAGCGGATGTGGGTAGGCTTGCGCGTACCACGGGCTTAGCATTGTCTAAAATTTGTGGTTGCAATATTTGTCCGCCATTTAATAATGCCGAAATATAGGTTGCAACTTGCAAGGGTGTAACCAAGGTAAAACCTTGACCTATAGAAATATTTAATGTTTCTCCCCTAACCCAAGGCTTACCGTAGCGGCGTTTTTTCCACTCTTTTGATGGTACAATGCCGCCTTTTTCGTGGGGGAGGATAATATCTGTAAGTTGTCCAAAACCACTTTTTTTGGCATAGGCTTCAATTTTATCAATGCCCACTCTCTCACCAAAATGATAAAAATATACATCACAAGAGTGCATAAGGGCTTCGGCCATATTCATATTGCCATGCCCGCCCTTTTTCCAACATCTAAATATTTGATTGCCAAGCTTAGTTTCGCCGGAACAAAAAATTTTTTGCTTAGGGTTTATGCCTTCTTGCAAAAAAAGCCCAGTCATTAAGAGCTTCCACACAGAAGCCGGAGGATACATGCTTTGGATAACGCGATTTTGTAAAGGAAAACGTTGGTTTGTGCGTAAAGCATCCCAATCTTTATGGGATATACCATTGGTAAAAAGATTGTTATCATAAGCTGGTGCTGTAACTAGGGCCACAAGTTTGCCTGTGTCTGGATCCATGACTATAATGCTTCCCGTTTGGCCTTCAAGAGCATTCCAAGCTGCTATTTGTATGGATGTATCAAGGGTTAGCTTGGCTTGCTGTCCGCCGCGTGGTGATTTTACAATTTGCTTACTTAAAGAGCGGCCAAGCACATCAACTTCCAGTTGATATAAGCCCTTTTCACCACGTAAATTTTGCTCAAGTACCAATTCAAGGCCCTGTTTTCCAACCAAGTCTCCCATGCTAAGGTTGGTGTCTTCCTTCAACTCTTTCTCATTGGCTTCAGACACATAGCCAAGAATGTGAGCATAGATTTCGCCCTTGGGGTAGGTTCGTCTAGCTCTTGTGACAATTTCAAGTCCGGGCCAGTATAGGAGTTGGGCTTCAATACGCGCCACTAAGGTAATATCAAGATCTGAGGCTAATAGTACCGGCTCAAAGGATTGAGCTTTGCGCCTATCTTGCGAATATTTATTCACTAATGTATCGTGGTCGATGCCAGTCCACTCACTGACTTGAGCCAAAGTTGCTGGAATATCAGGGCAATCTTCACGAACAATGGTCAGGCCATAAGTGAGGACATTATCGGCAAGTACTGCTCCTTGCTTGTCGGTGATAAGGCCGCGCAGGGCGATTATGCGTTCCTCACGCAATCTATTTTCCTGAGCTCTTTGGGAAAAGTCATTGCCTTTGTGTACCTGCAAATACCAAAATCGCACCACGAAAACAAAGAAAAACGTGGCAATGAGCACTTGTAAAAAAATAGTTCCGGTGCGCGGGGGGTGGTATTCCTCAGTTTCAGCTTGTACATGCATCCAACTGCGAAGTTTACCCTTTCTTTCTGGTGCGTTATTAAGATTTTTCTGCATGTACATATGTCCATTTACGAGTTATGTTTGCCAGCCACCATGCAATGGGTATAAATACAGCTTGCAGGGTATTTTCATATATGAGTTGATCCATATTTACTGTTAAATCTTGTAGAGGTGCAAGCAGATATACTAATATAAAATGTGCCACGCCAAGGCAAGAAGATAAAAGTAATACGAAGAGTGTATTTTGCACTTCAAATAGCCAGCGTCCAATGAAAAATAATACAATAACGAGGCTATACCAAAGTATTGCCCCTCCAAACTCACGCGAACCAACGCCCTCTTGAATAAAAATAAGTAAGGGTAGCACCCAGATTAGATCCTTGTAACGTTCTTCCTGCAAAGTGATGACAAGACCGATTAAGAGTGCGTCAAGGGCAGGTAGGGCCGCTTGCAAAAAAATGCCTATGGGTAAGAAGAAAAACCACCATATAAAAAGACGTGCACTCATTATGGCACCTGCGGTTGGATAGTTGTAATATCAGGTTGAATTTCTTCTATAAGCTTTGATTGCTCTTCAGTGGGTGGGCCCATGTAATCTGGCTCTGGCAAGCTTGGCAATGGTTCAAGGCCAGTGGGTTCAAGCAAGAGCACTTCTTCTAAAAGTGTAGCATCCACAAGGGACTTGGCAAGTACGGTCATAAATTGTGAATAGTCAGATAAAACAACGCTTTCAATGCGTGCAACGGGTAAACCCTTAGGGTATACACCATCCAAACCGGAGGTAACAAGAAGCTCACCCTCGTTTATCTGGGCATTGCGTCCAACAAAGCGCATTTCAAGTAATTGCCTACCGCCACGCCCGGTAAGAATTCCGGCGGTGCGGCTTTCTTGGCTTAATACGGCAATTCTACTACCTGGGTCAGAAATTAACAAAGCCGTTGAAGTGTGCGCCGATGCACGTAAAATACGCCCCACTAAACCTAGGTTGGTCATAATTGGCGTCCCTGGAGTCGCACCAGTGGCATAGCCGCGACTTAGGATAACGGTTTCTAATGCTGAGTTTGGCCCCATGCGTCCGGCTAAAACCCGTGCTCCTATGGGGTGCCAGCTACGGTCGGCGGGTAGGGATAATAGTGTGCGCAAGCGTTGTACCTCGGCCTTATGTTCACCGGCTTCAATAAGCTTTGCTTGCATGGAGAGTATGTCGGCTTTTAGGCGTTCATTTTCTTCTCTAACGCCCACAAGGTCAATATATTGTTCCCAAAAATCCATAATATTTGAGTGAACGCTGAGCATGGGCTTTAACAAACTACCCACCAGCTCAAGACCAATGTTGGTGGCCAGTTTATCCAATACTCCCGTGCGCTGGTTCCATGTATACATGCCCAGAAAAAGAAAGAGTGAAATAACAGAGAGTATGATTAAGCGTCTTGAAATCACGTCTGGCACATAACCTTATGATAAATATTAAAAAAAACGCTTACGGATGGGCCATTGTTTCTGCCTTGGCAAGAACAAATAACTCATTCATAAGCATTTTCCTTACGTTTTTAATTATTATTAATTTACACAAACTTCTTTTAAAATATTTAGACTATCTAAGGCCTTACCTGTGCCCATAACTACGGTAGAAAGTGGATCTTCCACCACGGTAATGGGTAGGGACGTTTCTTCACGTAAGAGTTGGTCAAGGCCTTTAAGTAGGGCTCCGCCGCCGGTGAGCACTATGCCTCTGTCAACTATATCTGCTGCAAGCTCAGGTGGGGTTTGCTCAAGGGCCATGCGTACAGCGTGTACTATGCTGTCCACTTGTTCGGATATGGCTTTACGTATTTCTTCAGAGGTAATAATAATATTTTGGGGAATACCGGTAACAAGGTCGCGGCCTTTGACTTCAATTTGTTGTTCTGGATCCATGGGGTAGGCCGAGGCAATTTTGATTTTAATTTCTTCTGCTGATGATTCACCAATGAGCATGCTGTATTTGCGTTTAACGTGGGTCATGATGGATTCGTCCATCTTATCCCCGCCTACGCGCACTGAGCGTGAGTATACAACACCAGATAAGGATATAACTGCAACCTCAGTGGTGCCGCCACCAATGTCAACTACCACGTTGGATGTGGGCTCATGAATGGGCAAATTGGCACCGATGGCTGCGGCCATGGGTTCTTCAATAAGGTATACTTCACGGGCACCGGCAGATTGAGCAGATTCTTTAACAGCTCTTTTTTCCACTTGGGTGATGCCGGTGGGTACACAAATCATGATGCGCGGACGCACTAAATGGCGTGAGTTATGCACCTTGGTAATAAAGTGGCGAAGCATGGCTTCTGTTACGTCAAAATCAGCAATAACACCGTCTTTCATGGGACGGATGGCTGTAATATTGCCAGGGGTACGCCCAAGCATGCGCTTGGCATCTTGGCCCACAGCAAGCACAACATTGTTGCCACGATTGTCTTTTTTTACTGCCACCACTGATGGTTCGCGCAGTACAATGCCTTGCCCTTTTACATAAACACAGGTGTTTGCTGTGCCAAGGTCAATGGCAAGGTCATTGGAAAAAATACCTAATATTGCATCAAAAATTTTAGCCATATGCTTAATTCGCCTTATTGGAATTTTATGTATGTAATTATAAATTGTATAGTGTGTACAACGTCCCGAATACTTCTCTGCATATTCTGCCTAAAATGACTATAAAGTCAATCACTATCTTGCGCGGTTCAAAAAATTTGCCCAAAATAAAAAAACTATACTCAGAGCAAAAATCTTTGTAATGTCATATTTAATGATACTTTGGCACACATTGGCAACATATTTTAGACGCAAACTTGGAAGGCGGGTGCAAAAAATTCCACTGGATGCTGGTGCCTCTTGTCCCAATAGGGATGGCACTTTAGCTCATGATGGGTGCATTTTTTGTAATGCCCAAGGGGCTGGATCCGGCCTTTTACAGCGTGGTTTAGGCATTGCTGAGCAATGGGACTATTGGCAAAAAAAATATACCAATACTGATGCCAATAGGGATTTTTTAGCTTATTTTCAATCATTCTCCAATACATATGGTACACCAACGCGTTTGCGCGAACTGGTGCAAAGTGTGCGCGCCTTACCAAACTCTGTGGGGCTTGCCATTGGTACGCGCCCTGACTGTGTAGATGAAGAAAAGCTAGATATTTTAGCTGGTAGCGGTATTGGGGAAGTGTGGATAGAGTTTGGTTTGCAAAGTTGTCATGCTAAAAGTCTTAAAGTTATAAATCGCCGGCATAGTGTGGAAGATTTTACCAAGGCCGTGCATATGGCCAATGAACGCGGGCTAAAGGTATGTGCGCATCTTATGGCAGGTCTGCCATATGAAAGTAGTGATGATTTTTTGCAATCAGTGCGTTTTGCAGTATCCTTGCCCATTAGTGGGCTTAAGTTGCATAGCCTTTATGTGTGCAAGGGGACAATGCTTGAGACTTGGTATAATGAAGGGAAGTACAAGCCGCTTAGCATGCAAGAATATATTGATATTTTAGCTTGTGCGCTGCCCATAATCCCAACGCATATTGTTATGCATCGCCTAACCGGAGATCCAGCCCCAGAAGAATGTGTTGCACCAAGCTGGACTGAGCATAAACGTAAACTTTTTACACAATTATACCACCAAATGCGCAGGGAAAATACGTGGCAGGGTAGTGACGCAGATGCAAGGGATATGCGCCCAGAATGGTTTGGACGCTAACAGCCCGCTGAAAAATGGCAATCTACTTCGTCAGACTCGTTTTTTGCTTCGGTCACGTATGTCTTGATACGCTCCGCTCCGCAAAAAACTTCGTCTTCCTCGTATCTTACCATTTTTGAGCGGGCTGTAAATGGATTGTTATTTCGTAGCAGGCTGTTTAAAAACGGCAATCTACTGCGTCAGGCTTGCTTTTTGCTCCGGTCATTTATGTCTTGATACGCTCCGCTCCGCAAAAAGCTTCGCCTTCCTTGTATCCACTACTTTTTGAACAGCCTGTTTTAAACAGATATTTGAAAAAGTCGCGTCTACTTCGTCAGACTCGTTTTTTGCTTCGGTCACGTATGTCTTGATA
>CAYJIU010000084.1:0-8536 GCA_964370305.1 uncultured Desulfovibrionaceae bacterium | reverse complement strand
GGCCTTCAGGTGTTTCAATGGGGCAAATACGACCATAGTGCGAAGTATGTACGTCACGCACCTCAAAGCCAGCCCGCTCACGAGTTAAACCACCGGGCCCAAGGGCAGAAAGGCGGCGTTTGTGAGTTACTTCTGAAAGGGAGTTGGTTTGATCCATAAACTGTGAAAGCTGAGAAGTGCCAAAGAACTCTTTAAGCACAGCGGCCACAGGTTTTGGATTAATCAAATCGTGCGGCATAAGCGTTGCCACTTCTTGTAAGCTCATACGCTCTTTAATGGCGCGCTCCATGCGCACAAGGCCAATGCGGTATTGGTTTTCCACAAGCTCACCCACAAGGCGCACTCTGCGGTTACCCAAATGGTCAATATCATCGGCTGGGCCATGGTTGTCTTTTAAGTTTACCAAGACTTTAATGGCAGTTAAAATATCTTCATCAGTAAGCACGCGCTTATCAAGCTCTGTTTCAAGCCCAAGGCGTTGATTAAGCTTATAGCGGCCCACTGGAGATAAGTCATAATAATCAGAGCTGCGGAAAATATTATCAAAAAAGCTTGCTGCAATTTCTGCCGTAGGCGGAGAAGATGGACGCAAACGACGATAAATTTCTTCCTGAGCCTTTTCCATATCGGTAATGCGATCCATAACCAAGGTATCGCGAATGGAAGATGATGCATCAGCACCTCTGGTATGCAATACAGGCAAGCGCGTAATCTTTGCATCGCGCAAGCGTTCAACCAAGCTTGCGGTAATTTCTTCCGCAGCCTCAGCTATAACTTCACCGGTACCTGTATCAACAATGTCATCGGCTAAGAACAAGCCTTCCAAAGTTTCTGACGCAACTTCAATGCGCTCGATTTTTGCATCACAAATTTGACGCCATGCACGCTTGTTAATAGGCTTACCAGCCTTAGCTATGACGGTGCCATCTTCGGCGCAAATGTCAGCAAAGGCGTTTTCTTTGCGGAATAAATGTTTTTCCACTTCCCAGAATACGCGATTATTCTTTTCAAGCTGATAAAATTCACGAGTATAAAAGTACTCAAGAATTTGAGCATTATTCATGCCCATGGCTTTAAATAGTATGGTAGCTGGCATCTTGCGGCGGCGGTCAATGCGCACATACAAAATGTCCTTATGATCAAAGTCAAAATCAAGCCAAGAACCGCGCATGGGGATAACACGGCAAGAGTAAAGAACTTTACGGCTGGTGTGGGTTTTACCACCGTCATGCTCAAAAATTATGCCGGGAGAACGTTGGAGTTGGTTTACGATAACACGCTCAGTACCATTAATAATAAAGGTACCCTTTTCGGTCATAAGCGGCAATGTGCCAAAATAGATGTCTTGCTCCTTAATATCGCGTATGGTGCGATTGCCGGAGGTTTCATCCACATCATAAACCACAAGACGCACCTTTATGCGTATGGGAGCTTCATAAGTAAGTCCTTTGGAAATACATTCAGCTTGATCATACTTGGGGTCTTGGATAACATAGTCAACAAATTCAAGACTTGCTGTGCGGTTAAAATCCTCAATGGGAAAAACCGTGCGAAAGACTCCTTCAAGCCCTTCATTGGGCGAACGCTCAGGCGCGCCTTCTTGAAGAAACTTGCGATATGAGTCAATTTGCAAGTTGAGCAGGTGTGGAATGGGCAGAGTAACTTTGATCTTGCCAAACTGTTTGGTGATCTGGCTCATTTGGATACCTCAAAGAGCTAACGGTTGTCCCGCAAAGCGGGCTTAGAAAATGTCGCCAGTGGCTTTTGGTCTACACAAGACGACAAAAACCCATACCTACCTAAGACTAAGTAGGCTCATGGGCTTGAATGCAATTACAATTTTTGCTAATATAAACAAAGATTTGTTTCCGTGTTCAGAAAACGCCATCCTTTGTATTCGTTCATCAAGACTCGTCTGCACAGCTTTGTGCAGTAGAGGCGGTATTAACACTAGGTCAATACGTCCAAAAATCAACATAAGGCAAGCTTTTTTGCCAACCAACTGATTTTTATGCCTTTTAATCTAACACGCCTATTCTTTATTCTACAATACTTTTTGCAAAATATACGCAGCATATGCAAAAATAGTTGCGCAAGACCAATTCATTGGTCGAGTAAGGTAAGCGCAAAAAGTATTCTTGGCAAGCATTTTTTTATGTTTTTGAAAATTATTTCATAAACGCATCAACATGCCCGCCAAGAATATATATTTTGCCTTCGCTGGTTGTCATTTCTCAATGTCGACTAACCTAGCTTGCTTACCAACTATCCACCAATTTTTAGATCTTCCCAATATTTTTCATAAGTTTTTTGTGTATCACCAATACCTTGGGTAAACTCACTATTGGTTAAATCTTTAGCAGTGGGAAAAATGAGGTTACTCTTACTAAACTTTTTAGCAAGTAGCGGCTTTACGCCCTTATTGGGGGTTGAATAATTAAATTCTTCCACGCATAATGCTGCAATATCAGGGCGGAGCATATAATTGATAAATATATGGGCTCCATCTTTATTTTCTGCACCAGCAGGAATGACAAAACTATCCACCCAAAGAGGTGCTCCGTCCTTAGGGTATATAAATTCTAAATTTGGATTTTCACCCTTAGCAATATAGGCATCACCATTCCAAATCATGCCGGCCATCACCTCTTCACTAATCAGGGCTTGTTTTGCGGCGGTCACATCAAAAATACGCACTGAAGGTTTTAACTTAACAAGCCAATCAAAAGCCGCCTTAATCTCACTTTCATTGGTACTGTTAACGGAAGATCCAGTGGCTTTTAGAGCTGCGCCAAAGGTATCGCGAAGGTCGTCAGATAAAAGCAATTTACCCTTAAACTCATCGCGCATAAGATCATTCCATGACGTGATGGTAGCTGGATCTACAGCTTTTTTATTCACCATAAAACCTTGCACGCCCCACATATATGGGATGGAGTAATCATTTTTGGGGTCAAAATTTTGATTGAGCACAAAGGCATCAAGGTACTTCATATTGGGCAACTTGGCCTTATTAATGGTTGCAAGTAATCCATTTTGTTGCATAAGGGCTACAAAATAAGTGGATGGAACCACAACGTCATAGCCTTTACCGTTTAAAAGTTTTAACTTGGCATACATAGCTTCGTTTGATTCATAAGTAGTATATATAACTTTAATTCCGGTTTCTTCAGTAAATTTATCAAGTACAGCTTGAGGGATGTATTCTGACCAATTGTAAACATTAATACTTTCAGCAGCAAAGCTCACATTGGCGCACAGCACTAAGGCAAGGCATAGCATAAATTTTTTCATTTTTCGTTCTTCTCCATAGGTTAAAATGTTAATAAAATTATGTTTTTATTACTTTTATACTGTTTTGCTATGAACGCTTTTTAATTTCAACATTCTTAAATGTTTGAATAAACCACCAAGCAGTAAATACTACAATAACGGTGAGCAAAAACATTACCGCTGAAAGAGCATTAATATCTGGCTTCATACCAAGGCGCACCATGGAGTAAATTTTTAACGGCAAAACTTCATAAGTAGGGCCAGTTACAAAGAAACTGATTAACACATCATCCATGGCTAATGTAAAAGCAAGAAGCCAACTAGCAAAAACCGCCGGCATAATCAATGGTAAAATTATATGATAAAATGCTTGCCATTCAGTGGCACCTAAATCACGGGCGGCCTCCACCAAGCTTTCATCAAATTCAGCCATGCGTGCAAGCACAGTTATGGTCACAAAAGGCAAACAAAGAGTAGTATGCGCCATTAAAAGAGTAGCAAAGCCAAGCTCAATACTTAGAGCAATAAAAAATACCAACAAGGAAATACCCATAACGATATCTGGAGAAACAGTTAAAATATATACTGATCCATACAATATTTTTTTGCCAAAAAATTTATAGCGATGCAAAGCCACAGCCGCTAAAATTCCAAGGATGGTGGCAAGGGTTGCAGCAACTGTAGCAACACTTAACGAATTAAATGCAGCATCCAATAAGCTTGAATTATTAATTAAAACCTCGTACCACTTTAAGGTAAATCCGCGCCAGTCGGTGGAATATCGAGCAGTGTTAAATGAATACACTACAACTATAAATATGGGCAAATACAAAAAAGTATATACAATCCAAAGCCACAGTCTTGCGAAGATACGCATCACATACCCCCTTCGCTTATGACTTGCTGATGTTGTGCTAAACGCTTGGTACTTAAACGATAAATGCCAAGCATAATAATAAGGATAAGGCTTAAAAATGTACTTGCAGCAGCTCCAAGCGGCCAATCACGCGCCACAAGGAATTGATTTTTAATAAAGTTACCAAGCAAAAGACTTTTTGCTCCACCAAGTATTTCGGGAATATAAAAAGCCCCCAGCGACGGCAAAAACACCAACATACTTCCAGCAATAATGCCCGGCAAGGTTAAGGGTAGGGTGATATGCCAAAAGGTACGAATGGGCCCAGCCCCAAGGTCGCGCGCCGCTTCGCCCATGCGTGGGTCTAGCTTTTCAATGCTAGCATAGAGCGGCAAAATCATAAAGGGTAAAAATGTATAAACAATCCCTGCAAAAACCGCAAAGTTACTATACATTAATGAAATGGGCTCATCAATAAAACCACACCACATAAGCAAGGAGCTAATAATGCCATTGGCTTTAAGCAAGGCAATAAGCGCGTAGGTTCGAATCAGTGAATTAGTCCAAAAAGGTATGATAATGAGCAGCATCAACCATGGCTTTACCTTATTACTAGCTTTGGCCATACAGGACGCAAAAGGATAACCAATTAATAAACAAATCAAAGTACCCACAAGGGCTACCCATAGGGATTCCCATAGAATAATCGTATACTTAGGGTCAAATAAATGCAAATAATTTTGTAAGGTGAATACAGGCATAACAAAATCAGTATCCCCGCGCTCAAGCACGGTTATAACCAGTAGCCCCAAATTTGGCAAAAGCACAAATATACCAAGCCAAAGCGCAGTAATACCGATACTTAAGAAACGAAGTGAGCTAAGCTTCTTCATGTGGCAGCACCACTTCCCACCCGCTAACCCAAGTAACATACACCGGTTCAGCATGCGTATAGTTAATGTCTATGGCGTCTTCGTCAAAAAACTCCGCGCCCACTAGTGGAGT
This sequence comes from uncultured Desulfovibrionaceae bacterium, assembly GCA_964370305.1. GTDB lineage: Bacteria > Desulfobacterota > Desulfovibrionia > Desulfovibrionales > Desulfovibrionaceae > CAYJAD01. The sequence goes on along the minus strand of CAYJIU010000084.1, from coordinate 3,402 downwards.
ACCATCTTTAAGCTTAGCATGAATATCCACCGTAGCTCCTTTATAAACGCTGTCTTCAATAAAAGCTCGCAGCGTTGGCCCAGGTGGACGTTCTTCAAATTCGTGATATATACGCAAATCTTCCGGACGTACGAGGACTTTAACTAAATCTCCCTCCTCAAAGTTGCGCTTACTTGGCACGGGAAATACTGTATCATAAACCAGTACATCATAGGGTGCATTGTCGTATTTTTTAACAATTTTACCGGACAGTATATTTATTTCACCTACAAATTTAGCCACATAAAGATTAGATGGGTCTTCATATATATCTTGCGGGGTACCCACTTGCGAAATACGTCCATTATCCATGACTACAACACGATCTGACATGGCAAAAGCTTCTTCTTGATCATGAGTTACAAAAATAAAGGTAATGCCTAGGTTGCGTTGTAACAATTTGACATCTCTTTGCATTTTTGAGCGCAATTTATAATCAAGTGCGCTAAATGGCTCATCAAGCAAAAGCACCAAGGGCTCATTTACAATGGCTCTAGCAAGGGCTACACGTTGCTGTTGTCCGCCCGAAAGCATGGATGGCTTGCGCTCACTAAGATGTTCAAGACTAACCATTTGCAATATTTCTTGCACGCGGTTTTTGATAATAGTCTTGTCCAATTTTTGCATTCGCAAGCCAAAGGCTACGTTTTCAAAGACATTCATATGTGGGAAAAGAGCGTAATTTTGAAAAACAGTATTTACCTGCCGTGACTCTGGGGGAGTTTTGCCCATGTCATTTCCGGCAATAAATACTTGTCCGCTGTCTGGTTTTTCAAAACCGGATAGAATACGTAAGATGGTAGTTTTGCCACAACCAGAGGGGCCAAGCAGTGTTAAAAACTCACCATTATTGATAGCAAGGTCAATGCCATTTAAGGCTACATGCCCATCAAAGCTTTTTACCAAATTACGCAATTCAATGAGTGGGGTTTGCTGGTTCATCACTCTCCAACGTATAAGATTATATTATTAAACACAATTTATCGGCGCTGAATAATACATCAGCCATGCATAATAACAAAAAATATTAAGAATATATCAAAATATTGCACCATTTTAAGTGGCAATAAATTATCTTACAAAGTTAGTCCAAAAACGCTCCTCACGCTCAGGCTTTGGTACACTACCCTTAGCTGCGTCAATACACTTTAGAAGCCACGCCATATTTCTGCCAAGTACGCGCATAGTCTGCATGCCCTCTAAGTCTTCAACCACTTCTGCTGGGGAATTACCATGTACCATATTCCAATATTGTGACGAAACGATTGGCATTTCCGCAATGGTGAAAAATTTATTTAAACAATCAAGGGCTGCCGTTGAGCCAGCGCGCCTACAACTAACCACAGCAGCACCAGGCTTAAGGGTATAAACATCAGATTTAAAATAGAACATGCGATCAAGGGCTGCGCAAAGTGATGGATTGGGAGCAGCATAATAAACTGGTGAACCAACTATAAGCCCGTCACATTCTTTCATGATATCTATCCATTCATTAATGGGATCATCCTTAAAAATGCAATAGCCAGTTTTTATACATTTATTACAAGCAATACAACCGCGAATAGCAGTCTTGCCAATGCTTACAATTTGAGTCTCGATGTCAAGAGAGTTAAGGGTATTTGCAACCTCAGTTAAGGCCGTAAATGTACAACTTTCTTTACGTGGGCTACCGTTTATAAGTAAAACTTTCATATCTTAATCTCCTAATCTCCTGATTAATTATATTGAGGGTTCACTAGCGTATTTTTTTTAAAAATACAAGATTAATTTATAAAAAAATACGGCTTAATGATAATGATAATCTCAATTAAAATCCTCATACTGGCGTATATTATTTCCTAGCATACAAAGCACTTCATAGCTAATGGTTCCCCATGCTTTTGCAAGCTCCTCTAGGCTAATACCTGTTTTATATGGCCCACCTAAAAGCCAAGCTTCTTGTGGTTTTTTGTTACTCACATGGCTAATATTTGCAAAAATCATCTGCATGGCCACACGGCCCACTAAGGGGCAGCGTGTATCTTCAATACACACATGGGTTTTGTGCGTAAGCCCGCGCGAAAATCCATCGGCGTAACCACAACCAATAATGGCTATATCTAAATCTTGCTCGGCAACAAAGGTGTGCCCATATCCAATACCATGACCATCATATAGGGTGCGTGTGGAAAGAATAGGCGCGCTCACCCACATGGTAGAGCATAAGCCCTTAGCCTTAATCTCAAATTCAGTACCATAAAAGGGATTACTGCCATAAAGAGCTATGCCTGGGCGGCAAATATGTGGCCCTATATATTTTTTTATGTCTTCGGCAAACATTGTACCGGCAGAATTAGCTAAAGATATAGCTATACTAGGCCATTCTTGGCGTAATTTTTCAACCATGGCGGCAAAGCGAAGGCCTTGAGTTTTAATTTCTTCTTGGACAAAAATACTGTCTGCCGAATGTAGGTGTGAAAGAGCAAGTACCGGCAAAATATGCGGCAAAAGTTTAATATTTTTTATAACTTCCGCAAGTTCATGAGGATCAAAACCAAGCCTTGACATACCGGTATTACACTTAATGGCAATGGGTAATGTTTTCGTAACATTAGATAGTAGCTCCAGTTGATCGTGACTGTGAATAAGTGGAATAATACCCTGCTCCACACAAATATTAATGTCGTGAGCATCGAGAGGGCCAAGCAAATTCAATATAACAGTCCCTTGCCCGATATTTTGGCGTAAATCCATACATTCTTGCACGCTACCTGAGGCAAACATATCTACACCGTGTTCCATTAAGGCTTTAGCTGTTAAACTTTGCCCATGTCCATATGCATCAGATTTAATAACAGCTAGTTGCGCTGGCCACACAAAACCTTGCTCATGGTTTTTACCAAAATGCTCCGGCATAGCGGCCATGGCATAGGGGGCACCCTCTTCTGCCTTGGCCACGGTGGAGATTTCTTTAAGCACTTTAAAGTTGTGACAAATGCGCTTTAAATCAATATGCGCAACAGGTAAATGCAGGCTTTGCATGGTGTTTACTTCCTAAATTAAATCGCCATTTAAGGGTCTTAGCGCATGATTGCAAAACTTACTCTTGAAAAAGGCATAAAGCTAAGTCTGTTATTTTGCAAGTAAAAAATAGCATGCTTGCCTTACAAATTTTTAACCAATGCAGTCCCCAGCCACAGCTGCAATTCTTAAGATTAAGATTTACATATTGCATAGAAATCAAAACTTTGTCCCATCCACACGATGTAAGTGTTAGCAGCATAGCCCAACAATATATATGAAGAGTCCTGCATAATTCTTAAAATGATAAAATACATGGATTGCTTCGCTTTGCTCTCTGTATCCGTAAGATTCGTGTTACTC
>CAYJIU010000083.1:0-8781 GCA_964370305.1 uncultured Desulfovibrionaceae bacterium | reverse complement strand
ACATTGCCAAAGGTGTGGTTGCGCCAGAACTGGTCAGCATGCACGCTGCCATCCCAAGAAATACAGCCAATACCGCGGCCTGTGCTGTTGCCTTCGTTAAATTGTAGCAATTCCATAACCTCATCGGCTCGCTTTTTATCTTCACGCATAAGACGTTCCCAAACATAGGGGCCGTCAGCGTGATTATCCACGGTGAGGATTTCTTTTTCATTGCCTGATTCAAATAAAGCGCGACTTTCATCCATGATAAGGTCAAGTAATTTACGGGTTTCCGCGTGGGAGAGGTCTTCTTTGATTAAATCAGAACCACGGCCGGAGTAAACAAGGTGATAAAAGCAAGCCCGTGGTACTTCTAAATCTTTTAATAATTTAAATATACCAGGAACTTCTTGAACATTACGTTTGTTGATGGTAAAGCGTAATCCAACCTTGAGGCCTTCGGCTTGACAGTTTTCAATACCTTCAAGGGCTTTCTTAAATGCGCCAGGTACTGCACGAAATTTGTCATGCACCTCTTCCATGCCGTCAAGAGAAATGCCCACGTAAGATAAGCCTACTTCTTTGAGTTCTTTAGCTTTTTCCTTGGTGATCAGGGTTCCGTTGGTGGAAATAACAGCACGCATACCCTTGCTGGTGGCGTGGCTTGCAAGCTCCACTAAATCTTTGCGTACCAAGGGTTCTCCGCCGGAAAATAGCATGACCGGTGCTCCGTAAGCAGCTAAATCATTAATCATTACTTTAGCTTGTTCGGTGGATATATCATCCTTTCCTTCTACTTCAAGAGCTTTTGCATAGCAGTGTACACATTTTAAATTACAGCGGCGGGTCATATTCCAAACCACAACCGGCTTTTTATCCGCAGAAAATTGCAAAAGATGTGAAGGTAATTTACCGGAATGACGACCATAACGCAATGCGTCTGATGGTTCTACTTGACCACAATATAGCTTTGAAATTCCAATCATAATTTATACTCCGTGTTATTTAGTAAGCAATTGTTTTAATGTAGCTAAAGCTTGCTCAATCCCATCCAAATTGGTGCCACCGGCTTGAGCCATGTCGGGGCGTCCACCACCAGAACCTCCAATGAGGGGTGCCACTTCTTTAATTAGGTCTGGCGCAGTAAAGCGGCCATGTAAATCCTTAGAAACATATATAAGCATGTTCACCTTATGCTCTTCGTTGGCAATGAGGCAAGCAACGCCCGTAGGCAATTTTGAGCGCACATCGTCCATAAGTTCGCGCAAAGCTTTCATGGGCATGGAGCCAATGGCTGTGGCTAAAAACTTTATTCCATTTAAGTCTTCGCATTTATTTATGATGTCTTTGCCTTGGTCAGTGGCTGCTTGCTGAGCACTCTTTTCTACATCTTTGCGTAGTTTTTTGTTTTCCGCTTGCAGGGCCTCTAAGCGTGGTACAACTTCACCGGATTTGGCCTTTAAGCTGGCAGCTATTTCGTTAAGTTCTGCCCTTTGCTTTTGCATTTGAGCTATGGCCTGCCAGCCTGTGGCGGCCTCAATGCGGCGGGTGCCTGCGGCAATTCCAGATTCAGATATGATACAGAAAAACCCAGCTTCGCCAGTACGCTCCAGATGTGTTCCTCCGCATAACTCTACGGATTCTTTATAATCATCATTACCGATGCTTAAAACGCGTACTTCATCACCATATTTTTCACCAAAAAGAGCAATTGCTCCTTCACTAAGGGCTTGTTCGTGGCTTTTACTTTCCGCAATGACAGGATAATTTGTAAGAATGGCGCGGTTAACATCACGTTCAATGGCCAACAGCTCATCTTGGCTTAAACCTGAAATATGAGTAAAATCAAAGCGCAGGCGGTCGCAATCCACCAATGATCCCGCTTGCTGCACGTGAGTTCCAAGGATGCGCCGTAAAGATGCGTGTAAGAGGTGAGTGCAAGTATGATTGCGGGCACTGGCTTTGCGGTCATCGGCTGTGACTATAAGCTCCACTTCTTGGTCAAGGAGTAAGGATCCTTCTTTGATTTTGATGCAGTGGACGGTTAAATCTGCAAAAGGTTTTTGCGTATCAAGCACTACGGCTGTGCCGGTGGGGTTTTGGATGTGCCCTATATCACCCATTTGTCCGCCTGAGGCACCATAAAAAGGTGTGCGGCCGGTAATGATATAACCCTCTTCGTCAGCGTTTAATTGTTCAATATTAATACCATCTTTATCTAACATGGCCACAATGCGTGACTCAGCATTAAGGCTGGTATAGCCCACAAATTCTGAGTGTATGCCCTCGTTGTGCAGATTTGCAAAAAGGGCCGCAAGGTCTTGGCCTTCACCACCCAAGAGGCCAGAGCTTTTTTGTGCGGCGCGGGCTCTGTCTTTTTGTTCTTGCATGCAGACATTAAAGCCTTCAACGTCTACGCAGAATTGACGCTTTTCTGCAATATCGTTTACAATATCAATGGGAAAGCCGAAGGTGTCATAAAGCTTAAAGCATATATTTCCGGAAATGACATCCTTTTTGTCCTTATGCATGCGCTCAAGTTCTTCTTCAAGTAAGTGTAAGCCTTTTTCTAAAGTTAGGGAGAATCGCTCCTCCTCTTCGCGCACTACACGTCTGATAAAGTCCAAGCTGCTGGTGAGTTCTGGGTAGTCTTCCCCCATAATTTCAGCAACTTTAGATGCAGTTTTATAAAGAAAAGGTTCACTAAGTCCCATGAGTGTCCCAAAGCGCAAAGCTCGGCGCAAAAGCCTACGTAGTACATATCCGCGCCCTTCGTTGGATGGCAGTGTGCCATCGGCAATAAGAAATGCCGCAGCTCGGCTATGGTCTGCAATGACGCGTAAGGATGTATCAATATCATTAGTGTCTGGCGCGCTAAAAGAATAAGTAACCCCAGCAAGGCTTGCTGCGTATTGGATAATATCTTGAAATAAATCACAATCAAAATTTGAAAACTTGCCTTGGCACACGGCGGCAACGCGCTCAAGGCCCATGCCAGTATCAATGGATGGGTTTGGCAGGGGAACCTTGGTACCATCGCCGGGCTGGTCAAATTGCATGAATACTAAGTTCCAGATTTCCAAAAAGCGGTCGCAATCGCACTTGCCTATGCCGCAGTCTGGCCCGCAGGACATTTCTGCCCCTTGATCAAAATATATTTCTGAGCAGGGGCCGCAAGGGCCAGTATCACCCATGACCCAAAAATTATCTTTTTCATCAAGGCGGAAGATGCGTTCAGCGGATATGCCGGTTACTTTTTGCCAAAGCTCAAAGGCTTGGTCATCTTCGCGGAAGATGGTCACATAAAGGCGGTCTTTGGCAAGCCCAAGCTCTTTTGTGACAAATTCCCAAGCAAAACCAATGGCTTCTTCCTTAAAATAATCGCCAAAAGAAAAATTACCCAACATTTCAAAAAAAGTATGGTGGCGGGCAGTGCGGCCAACATTTTCAAGGTCATTGTGCTTACCAGACACTCGCAAACATTTTTGAGCAGTAGTTGCTCGCACATAACTGCGTTTTTCTTCACCTAGGAATAATGATTTAAATTGCACCATGCCAGAGTTGGCAAAGAGTAGGGTGGCGTCATTGCGCGGTATGAGGGGTGAAGATTGTACAACTTCATGTTCAAATTTTTTGAAATATTCTAAAAACTTACGTCTAATTTCTTTGGCGGTAAGCATATATGTTCCTTATGCGTGTATAAATTGGTTAAAAGCTGTAAATACAACAGATTATCTGGTTGTAATTATTCATCAAGGGGCATACCTTCATCCAAATCTTCCTCGGTGGGAATAAATTCCTTGGGGTTCATACCAAGGTGCTCAATTACTTTTTCTTCAATGGCTTGGCGCAATTCTAAATTTTCATCAAGTAGAGCCCGAACCTTTTCTCTGCCTTGGCCTAATTTTTCAGACCCAAAGGCAAACCATGAACCGCTTTGTTCCACAATTTTTGCCTCAATACCAATATCTAAAAGTTCACCTGAACGTGAAATACCTTGGCCAAAAAGTATATCAAATACGGCACTGCGGAAGGGCGGGGCCACTTTGTTTTTTACAACCTTGACTCTGGTTTTGGAGCCAAAGGCCTCCTCTTTATCCTTGAGGGTTTGAATACGTCTAATATCAAGCCGTACTGAGGAGTAAAACTTAAGGGCGTTACCACCGGTGGTGGTTTCCGGGCTGCCATAACCGGTGACGCCGATTTTCATACGAATTTGGTTGATGAAAATCACCGATGTTCTAGACTTATGAATGGTTCCGGTAAGTTTGCGCAAGGCATGCGACATAAGGCGCGCATGACCCCCCACCTGAGATTCACCCATGGTGCCCTCAAGCTCAGCTTGGGGGATTAAGGCTGCCACTGAGTCAATTACTACTAAATCTACGGCACCAGAGCGAACTAACATATCTGCAATTTCAAGGGCTTGTTCGCCATAATCCGGCTGGGAAATAAGGAGCTCGTCAGTATTAACCCCAAGGCGGCGCGCATAGCCCACATCTAAGGCATGTTCTGCGTCGATAAAGGCACAAGTTCCGCCTAGTTTTTGGCACTCAGCCACAACGTGTAGTGTTAATGTGGTTTTACCTGAGGACTCCGGGCCATATATTTCTGTAACTCGTCCACGGGGTATGCCGCCAATGCCAAGAGCTAGGTCAAGCCCGATGGAACCTGTAGGAATTACAGGAAGGTTGACATGAGCGTCGTCAGAAAGCTTCATCACCGCACCCTTGCCATATTTGCGCTCAATGGCGTGTAGGGCAGTGCTTAGAGCTTCTGAGCGGGCATCTTCTGAGGAAGAGGTAGTTTTTTTGGCCATAATTATTCTCCAATTTTTTACCCGAGGGTAATTATATAAATATATTTACTGTGCAGTGTTTAGCAAAGTTTAAGTCATGATTTTACTTTGTATAGTGCCATACCCACAAGCTGTATAATATAGCAAAATAGCATGTGGTACGCAAGTGTTAGCTAGGGTATAAAAGTTCTTATTTTTTCAGGTATTATCATATTATTTTGAATTTATGATCTGGATATTTTTTATCTTGCGTTAAAATTTCTTGCCCTTAGGCCAAAGGGCATTTATTAAGTGGGGATGAACAAAAAATATGATGCCATTGCACTTTTTTCTGGTGGGCTTGATAGTATTCTTGCAGTGAAGATGCTTGAAGAGCAGGGTCTTAATATAAAATGTTTGCATTTTGTAACTCCATTTTTTGGTAACGCAGATATGGTTCATGAATGGCAAAAAAAGTATAATCTTGACATAGATAGCATAAATATAGGTGAAGATTTTGCTCAAATGTTGATTGCACAGCCTGCGCATGGTTTTGGCAAGTGGCTTAATCCTTGTGTGGACTGTAAAATATTAATGCTTACCAAAACTCGTGAATATATACAAAAATATAATGTTTCCTGCGTGGTTTCAGGTGAAGTTATAGGACAACGGCCCATGTCTCAGCGCCGTGATACCCTAAATGTTATTCGCCGTGATAGCGGGCTTGGCGATGTGCTTTTGCGGCCTTTGTCTGCGCTCTTGCTTGAGCCAAGTAAGGCAGAACTTAGCGGCCTTGTGGATAGAAGCCGTCTTGGCAAAATTTCCGGACGGGGCCGCAAAGACCAGCTTAAACTTGCGGCCCGCTATGGTATAGTGGATATTCCAACGCCAGCTGGAGGATGCCTTCTTGCTGAACAAGAAAATGCTTCGCGCTATGCTAAGATTATGATATACATACAAAACCCTTGTGCTAATGACTTTGAGCTGGCTCAATCAGGGCGTCAGTTTTGGGCCCATGAAGAGCATGGGGCATATTGGCTTTGCATTGGTCGTGATGCTGAGAGCAATGCCAAACTTGATGGTGTAAAAAGACCCAGTGATATTATATTTAAGTTACGCGATTTTGCAGGGCCGCTTGCGGTGGCACGGCCAATAGATGAATGGCATCTGGATATGATTAAGGATGCCGCAGCCTTTATGGCTTCATTTTCTCCACGGGCGGTACGCAGTGCAGCATCTGTTGTTGTGAATGTACGCCAAGATGGGCGTAGTTTTGAAGTGGAAGTTTTGCCAGAGCGCAATACAAAACACTGGTTTGAGCCCAAGTGGGATGAAAGTAAGAAAATTTTGAAAACTGAAATCAACTAGCGTCCTAAAATAACAGCTAGTTTTGGCTGTATTAATTTTTTTAATTTGTTACCTTGTGCGATGCCTTTACAAATGGGCTTGATTGGTGTAGTATTTATAGATTGTATATCCCAAATCGCTTAATGCGGAGGACATATGGAACAAAAGGATATAGAGTATTTTCGCGATCTTTTGCAAAAAATGCTTGAAGAGGCACAACTTAAGGGTGATTCGACTCTTGAAGAATTAACTGATAGTAATGAAGTGTTTGCTGATCCAGCAGACAGAGCTACTGCTGAGTCAGATAGAGCTTTTACTTTGCGTATTCGTGACCGTGAGCGCAGACTTATTCGTAAAATACAAGCGGCGTTGCAACGTATCGAAGATGGCACCTATGGTGTTTGCGAAGAGTGCGGAGATGATATTGGTGTACCAAGGCTTAATGCACGTCCGGTAACAAGGCTTTGTATTGCTTGCAAAAGTAGGCAAGAAGAAGATGAGCATTTGCGCGGTGAATAGCGTTACTGTGCTCTAAAATTGTGTATAAATAATTATTTAACTGCGGGGCTTGGGCATCGAATATTTTAGCCCACCGGGTTGATATGGGCAAGCTATGGCAGATAATGTGTTAAAAATACTAGAAAATATTTAGTTTTTGCATGGATGCACATGTTTTTCGCCGCTTTGCTACGTCTCTAGCCCCCATACTTGAAGGGGCTAGGCTTGAGAAAATTCAATCGCCAGCTGAACATGTTTTTGTGCTTACATTTTACGCTAATAAGCGTAAACAACACTTGATTCTGAAATCCTCCAGACGAGCTCCATTTATCTACATAGCCAAAGAGCGGCCAGTAGCCACAGCCCCGCCCACAGCCCCCATAATGCGCATGCGTAAATATTGCGCAGGAAGACGCATTGCTTCATGTGCGGTGGACTGGCTTAACCGCAAGTTATTATTACTTTTTCGAACAAATATTGCCGATGATGCCAGCCCAGAAACATGGCTTGTTTTAGATTTGCGCAACGGGCCCATGTTAGTATTGGGCTCATGCCCTGATTTGCCCGTAGAAGATGATGCAATTGCATGGCCAGAAAAAGTAAATATATCAGAGACATCTCAAGAAGACTGGCGCGATTTTCCCGTTTTAACACCTATATTAAGACGTACTTTATCTCAGCTTGATGAGCTTGATGCCAAAGCCTTGCTTATGGATTTGCAAATGGGAGGCGGGGATCTTTTTGTTTATGGGCAGGATATGCAAGCTCAAATTTTGGCTTGGCCCTTACCTTTAAATCTTGCCGATGGACAAAATGAACGCATTTTTGAAGACCCCATAGAGGCAACATCTTGCATTGGTGATGCATTAGTGCTTGGTGCTGCTGCGCAAAAAGTTCGTAATGTAGAGTCTTTACCGCATAAACGCCAACTGTTACGATTAACGAAATTGTTAGAAAAATTAGAGGATGAAGAGTTACGATTAAACAAACTAACCTCAATGCAAGAGCATGGACTTGCTCTGCAAAATATAATGTGGCAACACGATCCCCATACGAAACTTAGTAGCATTGAAACTGAAAACTCTACATTAGAGCTTGATCCGCGCTATACCTTGAGTGAAAACATGCAAAGGTTTTTCCACAAGGCCGGCCGTGGAAGACGCGGTTTGCAGTATCTTGATGAACGTAAAGCTCACATAAAAGAGCAGCTTTCCGCCCTACAAAATTCTGTAAATTTCACTGAAACTATTGAGAAAAAGCATAATAAAGATTCAACGGATAAGCCTAGTTTATTGCACGCAAACTTGCCAAGAGGTGTGGAGGCTTTTCACAGTGTGGATAATTTTGTTATTTTGCGTGGTAAGGATGCCAAGGGCAATTGGGCAGCACTTAGATTAGCTGCCGCTCAGGATTTGTGGTTACATGTGGAAGGCGGCCCAGGGGCTCATTGCATTGTACGTCGTCATTTTGCAGGTCAAGATATACCGCAAACAACTGTTGATGAAGCAGCAAGGCTTGCAGCCACAAAAAGCTGGCAAAAAGACAGCCCCTATGCACAAATTATTTGTGCCGAAGTGCGCCATGTGAAGCCCATGCGCAATGCCGCCGCAGGTACGGTGCGCATAGATAAAGTATGGCGCAGTTTTAGAGTTGCTTTAACGGATGCATAATTTGTAGATTTTTCAGTTTAGATGCGCCCGCCTTGTGCCTTGATTGTAGTTTGTAACAAGCTTAAATCACTGGCACTGGTCAAGGGTGCGCTCAATGGCACTTAAGCTAAAATTTTTCATGATTTGCAAATTCTTCTTATGCTTTTTGCACAATTGTTTGACTTGCAGGCAGGCCGAATGACTATTGCAATTTACCGGACATAGAATCATATCAGCACGTTGTAAGCAATTTTCAAGTCTGTTTCCGCCTTTGCGCAAGTGTCCAGCATGATACTCAAAAATATGTCCTTTGTTTTCAATTAGTTGCCTGTACAGCGGCTCCATTCTTTCAATACCGCCAACAATTAAAATACGCTTAGGGCAATTAGCACAAGGGCAGGGCGTAGAACATTTTGAACAGTTATTTGCCAGTGTTAAATCCTTATCTTTTGTAAATAAAGACGTTTTTAACTTTACTGTAGCATTATTTTTTTGCTTTGATTTCTTTGCCATGGTGAGCTCCTATTAATT
>CAYJIU010000082.1:0-8859 GCA_964370305.1 uncultured Desulfovibrionaceae bacterium | reverse complement strand
GGCAATGACGGCATTGTTTCTAATTTAGAATTTGTTTATTATTTGAATTATTATGGTAAGATGTAAGTGCTATTTTTTATACTTATGTGCAATCCATTTATCAAGAGTTGAGTAAAGAATGTTTGGATCAATGGGTTTTGTGATGTGATCATTCATGCCACTTTGAATACTAATTTCATAATCGCCCTCCATGGCATGAGCTGACATGGCAATGATGATAATATCTTTATGCCGCGGATTTTGACGTATTTTCTTTGTGGCTGTCAAACCATCCATAACTGGCATTTGTATATCCATAATCACAGCGGCATATCTTTTATTTTCAAGCATATCCAAGGCTTCTTGACCATTATTTGCCACATCCACCGTATAACCCACGTCCTCTAAAAGCTCACGGGCTATAATTTGATTAATTTCATTATCTTCCACAAGGAGTAAATGTTCATTATGCACTTGCTCACTACTGCTTACAATGGGTGCTTCATCAATTGTATTGCCGACCACATCCCCACTTGCAAAAAGGCTTATGGCAAAGGAAAATGTAGATCCTTGCCCCTTGGCACTTTCTATCCAAATCTTACCTTGCATAGCTTCCACAATTTTTTTGCAGATTATAAGTCCAAGTCCAGTGCCGCCGTATTTACGGGTTATGGACGAATCAGCTTGCGTAAAGGCGGTAAATAGGCGTTTTTGCTCTTCTTCATCCAAACCAATACCAGTATCTTGCACTGAAAATACGCAGTCAAACGCATTATCAGCAGGTTCACACTGTATAGCAACAGTTATGCCACCTTTTTCTGTAAATTTTAGGGCATTACTAACAAAGTTAAATAATACTTGTTTGATGCGTAAGGGATCGCCAAGTAGTACGGTTTTAGGGTGGTTTCCTGCATGAACAACAAAATCAAGTCCTTTGTCTAGTGCTTTAGAGGCATAAAGTGTTTTTACATCTTCACAAAGTATTTCTATACTAAAAGGTATGTGCTCAAGCTCAAGCTTACCCGCTTCCATTTTAGAAAAGTCCAAGATATCATTAATAATCCGCAAGAGATTATTGGCAGAATATATAGTTTTATCCACATAATCTTTTTGTTTTGTATCAAGCTCTGTCTGTGATAGTAAGTACAATAAGCCAATAATACCATTCATGGGGGTACGAATTTCATGGCTCATATTGGCTAAAAATTCACTTTTTATTTGTGCATTTTTTTCAGCACTATCAATATGATGCTTCAAAGAAGCCACCATAGTTAATAAATGCTTATAAATGCCATAATCGGTCTTATTATCATCAATATCATAATCACCGTCTATCACTCGACCGGTTATTTGTATCAACTCACCAGGATCCTTGCCCAATTGCATGCGAATGGTAAACATTATCCAAAAACAAATACAAGCAGCAAGTATAACCACTAAGACCATACTTATATGTATAAGACGCAGTGATTTTATATAAACAGCATCTCCATCACGCGATGCTTGAATACCTTCTTCTCTATTAAGGTTGACTGCGTGCAAGAGTTCAAGGGATGCTGCGTCAAAGAGCTCTCTAGATTCATGTTGAAGCAAATCAATGGCTTCTGACATATTATTTTGCTTGGCAAGGATAAATATTTTATTGCTAACCTCTATGTACTGCTGCCATAATACAGAAAATCTATCATAAATTTCTCGTTCTTCCTTAGTAGCAATCAATACTTCAAAATTATTTCTAACTATCTGAAGTTCCACTAAAATATTTTGAATACTTTGTTGAAATTCTCCTTTGGATTGTGCATCATTGCTGTAAATATAGCTTATTTCATAAATTCTATAGTCAGAAGTCAGAGTGTTTACCCTCTGTATATTCACCACTGCGGGGAGCCAATTCTCTGATATTTCTGTAGATTTTTGGTTAACAGTTTGAAGCTGCACTATACTAAAAAAACCAAGACCCACCAATGCTGCAAGCAAGACAGCCGTCATGAGAATAAGTTTTGTGGATAAGCGCATATTAACTCCAAAAAAACCATATATTACGATTAATTCCCGAAAAGTCCCTTGATAAGTTTGCCCGCTTCCTTGCCTATTTGGCCAGATTTTTCGCCAGCATTTTTTAATATATTACCAGATTCCTTCCCCACACTTTCTGTCACCCCTACTCCACCTTTAACTATGTTCGCAGGTAAATTTACTAAGGATTTTGCAAGCCACTTTGGATCAATACCATAGGATGGCTTACTAAAAGTACCCCCAATATTCAGTGGAATAACCATGCCAAGGGCCGAAGCATCAACCCTTAAATCTAGGCTTTGCGCTGGCAAAGAAATATTACCACCAGCATTGGCAGAAATACCTTGCCCCTCCAGTTTGGCCGCATTAATATTTACAATACCATTTTTAACTTCAAAGGGTATAGTTAATTGCGAAAACTCCTTAAAACTTGCTGGCTTAATGATGGGGTTATTAGGAATGGCAACGCCTTCTTTTAAGATAATATTCGTAGCACTTATCTTACCTCTGCCGCCAAGAGTTTTCATAACTTGCGAAGCTGAGTTTGCGTTCATGCTTAAATTCCACTGCATATCAACCACGGCATCTAATAAGCTTTTTCCTTGTATAGCCATAAGTACTGGTTCCACCCTTAAAGCTTTAAGCGTACCAGATTTTTGCAGTTGCATGGACGGCAACTGCACCTTGCTCTTGGCATCAACACTGCCACCACTGGCAAGAACAAGTTTAAACGGATCAAAATCGTAACTGGTCTTGGTGCCGCCCTGTCCCTTAACATGCACAAAAACATCTTTAACTATTAAAGTTTTCCAAGTAGCTTGGGCAACATTTAAGGCTAAATCCAACTGCGGGTATATGGTCTTTGTGGTGGATTTTTTTGCACTCTTGCTACCACCGGCCTCATTTTGCGCCACAAGAGCATCAAGTTTTATATCTTTTAGGTTTATTTTTCCTTTAATACTAGGTATTTCACTAATAGCAACGGATAGGTTTTGCGAAGATACATCTAAAATCCCCATGCTTGCAGGAATAAGCCCTGCTTGCGGTGTATATAATAATTTTACATTACTAAGCATTATATTATTAGCATCATAGGCAATACTGCTTTCAAAATCCACCTTACCTTTTAGGCTAGGGTTAGCCATATCTAATAATGTATCAAGCTTTAGTTGTATGGTCGCATTGGGTTTAAGGTTAGTAAGTATGGCATTAAAATCACTTACCTGAATACGCTCACTTTGGGATAAATTAATGATGAATTGCCCGTTTTTAACCTCAAGTTTAGCTAACTCTAAGGGTAATTGTGGTAGTGTGGTTTGAGTTTCAGTTTGCGTTTTTGCAACTGCCTTAGGGGGCACAATATTTAATATAGGGCTATCAAGATGTACTTCATCTACAACTACGCGCCCACTAAGCAAGGGTAAAAATTGCATCTTCACAAAACCACCCTTAGCAGAGAAGCTTGTATCAGTACCTTTTTTTTCACCCCAAGTTACAGCATCAAACTTTACCCCCAAGGGCATGAATGAAATGCTAGGAATTTGCGCCACATGCAGAGGTTTTCCTGTCATATTTTGAACGATTTTGGCAATTTCACCTTGCACCGTTTCTGGCTTTACAAGATTAATGGCTACAAAAAAACCACCCACCAGTATAACCAAGACCAATACTATACTCATTAAAATTTTTTTCATTCATTAAACCTCTGTAATAAAACAGTTTAAACTTTGCATAAAGCATACTCAATACAACATTCACTTTATTTAATTTTAGGAAGGTTGTATAAACTACCATTGTGCTATATCATATTATATTTTTTAAAAAAATAAAAGCTCTAAAACCCAAAGGCTTAGAACTTTTATTTTTCCATACATAATAGTAAATTATGTTTTTTTAATCATTAGCCCATGGGCTGAAATGTTTTTTTGGTAGCCTTGCATACAGGACAACACCAATCATCTGGTAAGTCCTCAAACTTTGTATCTGCTGGAATTTTACGTCTTTTATCTCCCCTATCGGGATCATACACATAACCACAATTGGCAATTTGGCATCTCCACATATCCTTAGCTTCTGCCATACATTCCTCCAGATTTATTAATTTTTATCAGTTCACTCCTGCGCAATGTTTACAAACGCCGTCATATTCAATGCGAGCACCTGTAACCACAAAATCTTCAACCTGAACATTATTAACATCTGGCAACGTCACTGGTGGTATTACATCACCAACGCGCCCACAATGCACACAACGCACATGTTGATGCCAAGAAGTGTCACCATCAAAACGTTTTATACTGCCAGCAGATTCAAGCTTAATTACTTCGCCCGTTTCTACTAAAAAATCTAAATTACGATATACAGTACCTAGGCTAATACGTGGCATATGCTTGCGTACCATGCCATACAACTCATCGGCAGTGGGATGAGTTTTTACTTTTTTAAGCTCTTCTAAAATTAAAGCACGCTGTTGAGTCATTCTAGTTTGTGCCATTATTCCTCCAATCGGAATTTAATTCCGCTATAATACATTCATTTACTGTATTATACTATAATACTTGCAAAAAAACATATGCACATTTTTCTTAATGCAAGGTATTATCAATAAGGGAAAATGTCAACAATAATAAATGATATTTCGCTATACTTTTTATACTTCTATAACTCCCTTTATTTTATGCTGATGCTGGCTCCGGCGGCCCAGCTTTGGGGTCGTTAGGCATAACCTTTTGCAACACATATACTGCCACCATAATCCCCGCACCTATTAAATCTGTAACAAGGTCTGGAATAATCAAAGCAATGGCTGCCCCAGCTAGGGGTAAACGCTCCCAAATATGTAAGTTACGTAGCCAATAGCCCACATTGGCAAATGATAGTGACATAATACCAATGGATGCCGTTGTTACATAGAATACAACTTCCATGCCGGTGGCGTTAATCATGAGTAAGCCTGGATTATAACAGAATATATATGGTATTAAAAATCCAGCCAGAGCAAGCTTTACCGCAGTAAAGCCCGTTTTATTGGGATCAGCCCTAGCAATACCTGCGGCGGCATATGCTGCAAGTGCTACTGGCGGGGTAAGGTCGGCTAAGATACCAAAATACATAATAAATAAATGCGCTGCCAAGTCCGGCACCCCAAAGCTTTTGATGGCAGGTGCAGCAATGGTAGCGAGCACAATATATTTAGCTGTGGTGGGTAATCCCATTCCTAAAACAATGGAAGCGAGCATAGTTAAAACCAAGGTTAGCATAAAGCTACCACCGGATAGAGCCACAATGGCATTGGCAAGCTTAAGCCCCATGCCAGAGAGCGTCACTACACCAATAACAATGCCAGTACAAGCACAAGCAGCGGCAACTCCAAGGGCAAGGCGCGCGCCATTTTCCATGGCAGCAAGCGCGTCTTTAATGTTTAATTTATTACATTGAACAAGAGCAACACCCATATCTTCATTATTAAATTTAGCACCTTGGTATGTCTTCCAGTTATTGGCCAATATAGAAATACCAACAGTTGTAATAATACAATAATAAGCAGATCTAAGCGGAGTATAACCTTGCATAAGTAGATAAATTAAAACGAAAATTGGGATGAGCAAATAGCCACCTTCACGCAAAACATGCATGGTGACGGGTAAGCGTTCCTTGGGTATACCTTTAAGGCCTAGGCGTTTTGCCTCCATATGAACCATAAAACCAACAGCTAAATAATATAATAATGCTGGTATAATAGCAGTTTTTGCAATTTCAAAATAACTTATACCTAAGAATTGGGCCATAATAAAGGCTGCTGCCCCCATGATGGGGGGCATAATTTGCCCGCCGGTGGATGACGCTGCTTCAACAGCACCGGCAAAGTGGCTACGATAGCCCACACTTTTCATAAGCGGAATGGTAAATGTGCCAGTAGAAACGGTATTGGCAACGGAACTACCAGAAATTGTACCAAAAAATCCACTGGCTAGCACAGCTACTTTAGCAGGGCCGCCCACGTATTTACCGGCTGCGGCCAGGGCAAGATCGATAAAAAACTTCCCAAGACCCGTACTGTGTAAAAAAGCCCCAAATAGTACAAATAAAAATACAAATGAAGCCGATACCCCCAGAGGCATACCTAAAATACCCTCAGTGGTTAAATACATATGCGCAACAATACGCGATACTGTAAAGCCTTTGTGCCCCATAATGCCTGGAATATAGTTGCCATAAAGGGCATAGAGTAAGAAGATAAGTGCCACAAGCGCAATGGGGAAGCCCACAATACGTCTAGTTGCTTCTAGTACCAGCACTATGGCTAAGCCACCAAAAATCAAGTCAAGGTCAGTGGGTGGGCCAGCCTCTAGTACAATAACGTCATAATTATAAACAATATAACCAGAAACAAGTGCACCTAATATAGCTAAAATTACATCATACCACGCCAATTTGTGTAAATCTTGCTTACTGCGTATGGGGTACAACAAATATACTAAGGTCAACACAAAGCCCAAGTGGACAGAGCGTTGAATTTGTGGAGCAAAAGCACCAAAAGCTGCGGTGTATAAATGAAAAGCAGAAAATGCCACACATAAACAGCGGATAAATATATCCATATAGCCTTTAAACTGTCGATATGTAGCCTCTTTGTCATATTTAGCCACAATTTCAGATACATCCACTGTACCTTGCATCTTCTCTGCTACTGAAGCATCGAGCTTTCCATCTTCCAGAGCAAAGCCCTTAGCACTTTCATTAACCCTTTGCTCCATATGCTCTTTGTGACCCATACGACCTCCTCAATTTATGGTACGCAATTAATACAATTTAAAATTTTATATATATCGCAGACCAATTTTTAATATAAGCACCTATTATAGAATATTTTTTTATTGAAATCTTAATTGTACCACCAGGTTTTACAAAACTCTCAAGCGGTATTTGACTAAGCTTATGTGTAAAAATACTCGGCAACATTAAAATATGCTTAGCAATTCGCCCTACACGTACTTGTAACACTGGAATACGCAAGGAATAACCATTAATGATTATTTTTCCATCCTTAAAAATCATTTCTTGACCGGCCTCAGGGCTGTGCGGAAGACCTGCCCCAAAATCATGGTATATGGTGGATTTTAAGACCACATCGCCAGCATCTGCCACAAAACACTCATCCACCGGACTTAAAGCTACAGAATGGGTAAAGCGTATACAAAATTTACTGTTTTTAGGTAAAGGAGCAAGTAAAACCTGCTCTCCATCCACTGTCTTAAGTTCAACCCAATCATGCTCAAAGGCTACGCTAAAAAGCAGTATTGACACCAAGAGTATTGCCAGTATGTATTGAATAATTTTTAACATTTAAATAAATTTTTTAACCTCAGTGTTGTATACTGTAGCACAGCCTTATGCAAAATACAATTGCTATAACTCAAAAAAAAACGGCATGAGAAAACCCCATGCCGTAACATAATTAAAATCAAAGTAGATTATTTCATAACGCCTTTCTCTTTCAAGTACTTTTCAGCACCGGGGTGGAAAGGAATAGTGATACCGTCAAGAGCGCGATCAATTTTAATTTCAGCACCCTTATTGTGAGCTTTTGCAACCTCACCCACATTTTCAAAAAGGGTCTTGGTTACAAGATAAGCATCTTCGTCAGACATATCTTTATTTACAACAAGAATAGCCTGCACAGATAATGTAGGCACTGCTGCGGATTGGCCTTTATAGGTGCCAGCAGGAATAGCATCTTTTACAAGATATGGGAATTTTTTAACAACTGCATCAGCCTTAGGCCCATCAAGAGGTACGAATACCACATCTTGAGCGGTGGTGATGTCTTGAATTGCAGGATTAGGAGTGCCTATGGTGAATACAAAGCCATCAAGGGCGCGATCTTTAAATTGGTCGGCAGTTTCGCCATATGGTAGGAATACTGGCTCTACGTTTTTGTAGTTAAGGCCATAAAATTCAAACATTTGACGGCAGTTTACTTCATTACCGCTACCACGAGCACCAACGGAAACTTTTTTACCTTTGAAATCTTCAAACTTTTTTACACCGCTGTCTTGGCTTGCAACAACGTGTACATATTCTGGATAAAGACGAGCAATGGCGCGTACACCTTCAAGCTTATCTTTAAAAGGTGCAATACCATTGTATGCAGAGTGAGCTACGTCATTTTGCAAAATGGCAAGATCAATTTCTTTAGCTTGGATGAGGCGCATGTTCTCACCAGAAGCGCCTGTGGTTTGAGCGGTTATGGAAAAAGCATCACCACTCTTGGTGCTTAGCACTTGGCTAATGGCACCACCTAGGGGATAGTACACACCGGCTGTTCCGCCAGTACCCATGGTAAGATGCTTTGTTTGTGCGGCAAAGGCCACAGAGGAAGCTAGCACCATGGCAGCTGCCAAAGAAAGGAATAAAAAACGTTTCATGAAAATCTCCTCTTTTAGTTAAGTAATACGGATTACACATAAATTCACAACAAAAACACTTTGTCATAAATATTGTTATGAAAAATCCACCAACATAACGGCATAGTAGCTTAAGATTTTATTTGGTGCAATAGTAAAAATATTCTTTTCAAACAAAGGAAATATTTTGACCTAACATATCATTTCTTTAGGTCATAAAATGTCACTTGACCAATCTGTTAGTAAGGTATATTGTGCCCAAGGTTAAGCATGCTAAGCTCTTACACAATTTATTTTGTGAAGTTTTTTGCATATAAAAACAACTAAATAAACTATATTTGCGCCCGTAGCTCAGTTGGATAGAGCAGGAGCCTTCTAAGCTCTTGGTCGGGGGTTCGACTCCTCCCGGGCGCGCCATAAAAACGAAATCAAATGAAAGGCTT
Source organism: uncultured Desulfovibrionaceae bacterium (assembly GCA_964370305.1). GTDB lineage: Bacteria > Desulfobacterota > Desulfovibrionia > Desulfovibrionales > Desulfovibrionaceae > CAYJAD01. The sequence goes on along the minus strand of CAYJIU010000082.1, from coordinate 14 downwards.
TCTAGAAAATCTAG
>CAYJIU010000081.1:0-8868 GCA_964370305.1 uncultured Desulfovibrionaceae bacterium | reverse complement strand
GCGGAAATAGAGGATTTTTGAGTGTTTTTTGCAAAACAATTTAAAGCTTCAGCTAAGCTTTTTAGTTCTTTATCCCCATCATCGATGGGTGGTGCTTCACCAGTTCGGCATTGAACCCAAAAAGTTTTTTCACGCTCACTTAGTACATGAAAAACATCTTCGGGGCCATATTTTTCTATTTTATCCCATAACTTGCGGGATATTTCTGAGTTTAAGGCCATGTCTGCACCTAGGTTTCGTACATCATTTAATCTGTGCGGATAACGCACAGCATACATCATAATCTGCTTATCACGCATGGCAAGGGGCGTTAGTGGCCTACCTTGCGGGCCCGTCATGGTACCTATCCTCGTGTTGCCAGCCCGAGTTTTTGTTTTGGCCGCGTTTTCACGCAGGCTTTGTTCTGTAAGCTGCAAACCTGCCGCTAACTTGCTGGCTATAGGGCTTTTTAATTCTTCAATTTCAATGCTTTGTAAAAAATTCCTCGCCCATTCCACTTGGTCGCCAGGCGCGCTTTTGCGTAAAGTATCCATGCAAAAGGTTAATCCGTCTGGTGCTTTTGCCATAAGTGTTTCAAAGGCTTCGGTACCATGGCTATGCAAAAGGCTGTCAATATCTTCGCCATCTGGTAGCAGTACCACTGTACAAGCAAGGCCACGAGCTAAAAACATTTCGCATGCGCGTAAAGCTGCTTTGCGTCCGGCATTGTCCCCATCAAATAAAAGAACAATGTTTTTTGTAAAGCCTGCAAGACGTTTAACTTGTTCAGGTGTCAGGGCCGTACCCAATACGCCCACGGCATGTGTATACCCAAATTGATGCAAGGTTAGCACGTCCATATAACCTTCGGTCAAAAGGGCTTTGTTCTTTATAGTAATACTTTGTCTGGCTTGTGCAAGCCCATAAAGGTGTTCTCCTTTTTTATAAATTGGAGAATCTGAACTATTTATATACTTTGCCTCATCTTCATCGCCAATAATTCTTCCGCCAAAGGCAATAATTTTTGCGGCAAGGGAGTAAATGGGGAAGATAAGCCTACCCCTAAAGCGATCATAAGCGCGTCCACTTTTATCACTGCTGGCAAGCAGGCCCGCTGTGATAGCATCTTTTTCACTAAATCCGGCACGCTTTAAGTAATTGGCTAGGCCTTGCCAATCTTTTAGGGCAAAGCCAAGGCCAAAGCGTTGAATTATCTGCGGGCTTAATTGTCGATCTTCCATGTAAGCACGACACTGGGCACCATCTGCTCCTTGCAGATTGCTTATAAAATAGCTGCCAGCCAGCTCATACATACGCAATGAGTTTTGGCGCGCACTTTTTTGAGCCTGGGCGCGGCCTTTATCCTTAGGGCCGTTCCACGTGCTAAGGGGTATGCCTAATTCAAGGGCTAACTGCTCCAATGTTTCTTTGAAGTCAAGACCATTAATGCGCCCATAAAAGTCAAATAAATCACCGGATGCTTGACAGCCAAAGCAATAAAAAAGCCCTTTTTCCTCATCCACAGAAAATGAGGGCTTGGTTTCTTGATGAAATGGGCACGGGGCCGACCAGCGCGGGCCGTTGCGCTTAAGGTCGACATAACGGCGCACCAAATCTACAATGTTAAGTTGTTGCTTTATTAGGCGTATGGTATCAGTTTTTTGCATAATTATTTGATGATGTTTACATTAACGCAAATATACAATGGTCATACCGTCGCCGCCGCGATCTTCCGGTGCAAGCTCAAAACTATCAATACCAGAAAAAGTGCGTAAAAAATTATGCACTTCCTTGCGCAAAACTCCAGTGCCGCGGCCGTGTACAATTTCAATACTATCACGCCCACTGAGCATGGCTTTATCTAAAAATTCACCAACAGCACTAATAGCAACGTCAGCCCTTTGTCCTCGTAAGTCAAGGCTAAGGGGCGATCCTGCAGGTCTTGTATGTGTAAGAATTGCGCCAGCAGTGCTGGTATGAGTACCTTTTTTGGTCTCACATAAGGCAATGTCCTTTGCATCGGCCCAAAGAGTTACGCCACCCATGTCTATTCGAACACGCTCTTTACGTGTATCTATCTCACATATCTTGCCTTTTTTCCCGAAATTTTTATGCAATACCTCTTGTTGCAGGCGCAAAGTACTAATATCTGTTTGGGGTAAAGTATCTGTAGTGGGGCTGGTCGCTATTTCAGCACGTAGGCGCGACATATTTTTAAGGGCCTGTTTATGTGTTACTTTTCCAGCCTTCCATGCATGCATAAGCTCATGCGCTTTGGAGCGTAGTTCATTATATAGCTCCGCGCGCTCACGCTCAAGGCGATCTTGTAATTTTTTTTGCTTTGCGTTGGCTTTTTCTTGTTCTTGTTTAAGGCTTGCAAGCTCAGCTTCGCGGCGCACCGCAAGCTTGTTTAATCGCTCAAGTAGAGCAGTGCTATCTTCACCTTCAAGGAGTAAATATTGCTCAGCACGGCGGATAATGCTTTCGGGTAGACCATGTTCACGCGCCACATCTAGAGCTTGGCTTGCGCCCACTTGGTCATAGGCAAGGCGAAAGAGCGGACGTTTGGTACTTGGGTCAAAAAGTACTGAGGCAACCTTAGTTTTGTCGCGCCCAAGGGCATAGGTTTTTAAGGCTGGAAAGTGCGTTGCCGCAACGACGGTGACATCCTTATCCAGTAATGCGTCAAGCACGGCTTGAGCTAGGGCTGCCCCTTGAGTGGGGTCGGTGCCGGCTCCAAACTCATCCAGAAGAATGAGGCAATCTTTGCTAGCATTTTCCCATGCTTCAGTCAGATGGCGTATTTGAGCTGTGAAGGTAGAGACGTGGTTATCAAGGCTTTGCTCATCGCCAATGAAGGCGTGAATATGCGTCCAAGCGGGTATATATGCCCCGCGCTCCACAGGCACTGGTAGCCCCGCCATAGTCATGAGGGCCATAAGACCCAAGGTTTTAAGGCATACGGTTTTGCCACCGGCATTACCACCAGAAATTACTAAACCTTTTTCACCATCTTGCAAAATAATATCAATTGGCTGTGCTGTTCCGGCTAAGGCCAAAAGGGGATGGTGGGCACCTGGTATATAAATTCCTTGAGTACAATCCACAATATTTATGCATAAACATTCTACATTTTTGCCTAAATTCTTGGACATGCCTAGGGATAGCTTTGCCGTGGCCCATAAAACGTCAAGCTCACTTAAGAGGCGCGAAGCATTGTGAACTAGGGGTAGATTGTCGCGCACAAGCCCTGTAAGATATTCTAATATTTTGCGTTCTTCTTCGCGCTCTTCACGTTTTAAGTCTTGGAGGCGATTGTTAATTTCCACCAAAAACATGGGCTCAAAGTAACATGTCTCGCCAGTTTGTGACCAATGGTGAATAATACCTTGCAACCTGCCCTTGAAATTGGCTTTAAGCGGTAATACATAGCGGTCTGAGGCTAAGGTCATAAATTCATCTTGCAGGTAGTGACCCATATTATACTGCGCTGCAAAGTCTTTTACTTTACGCAAGCAACCTTGGTGGATGCGCCTAAGCTCAGTGCGCACAAGGAGTAATTCTGGTGAGCTTTCATCGCGTAAATATCCGTCATCACTAACACAACGTTTTAGTGCCGCATTTAACTGCTCCGGCAGAGGGCATGCTTGTACAAGGCTCAAAAGGTGCGGCCAAGGGCAGTGGTCGCCATCGGGGATAATACTACTGGCGGCTTGTTCGGCTAAGTTTAAGACCTGACGTATTGTCCATAAGGCATCAAGGTCAAGTAGGCTATATTTTGAGCTTAAAAATGATTCAACGCTAGTAATATCAGGAAATGCTACAAGCTGGAAAGATTTCTTCCTTTGTCCACTAATATTATTGGTGTTGTTTCCAGCTTGCCAGATTTGAAATTCTTCATAAATGCGTGCTGCCTTTGTGGCGCTGTCTATGTCTGTAAATGGGCGCAAGTAAAGAGCTTTATTCTTGCCAGATGCGGAAAGACAAAAGCTTGCAAGGTGATCTAAAACCTTGTTGAATTCTAGGGCATTTAAAGTGCGTGTATCCATGTTGCTCGCTAGATTAGGCGTGTACGAACCCTTGTGGATAAATCCTTACCATCAACCCGCCCTTTGTACTCAGCCATAATAATATTCATAACTTTTCCCATATCTTGGGGGCCGCTGGCCTTGGCATCTGCTATGGCTTTGGTTATGGCCGCATTTAGCTCATCTTCTGAGAGCATGGCGGGTAAATATTCTTGCAAAACACCAAGTTCAGCTGCTTCACGCTCAGCAAGATCGTGGCGGTTTGCGTCACGATATTGAGTTATAGAGTCTTGACGCTGTTTGGCCTGACGCAAAATAACATCCATCATTTCACTGTCATCAAGCTGTCCGTCTGAGCGTCTTAACTCCACCAATACATTTTTTGCAGCAGTTTTAAGTAGACGTAATACATCAAGTTTTAATTGGTTTTTGGTTTTGTATGCAGCTATGTATTCTTTTTCAATACGTTCATTTAAAGTCATGACTATGGCCCTGTGTGGATAGTTGGTAAATGAGAAGTTGTACGGATAAGAGTAGTTGCGGGGAATCCGAACTCGAATCCCCCGCAAAATTTACAGATAAATAGGACTAGAACAATGGATTAACCCATGTTCATCTTTCTAATTTTCTTCATGAAACGCTTTCTGGCGGCAGCTTTTTTCTTCTTGCGCATGACGCTAGGCTTTTCGTAGTGCTGACGTTTCTTCATTTCAGAAAGCACACCAGCCTTTTCCACTTGCTTTTTGAAGCGGCGTAAGGCAATGTCAAAGTTATAATCGTCTTCGTTAAGGAAAACTCCGGGCAAGGAAATCACCCCCTCTTGCTTTAATGAGGGGCCATTCTATAGACGTCTATATTAAAAATCAAGGATTTTTTACCATTTTACTTGATTTAAAAAAAATCATCATTTAGTATTTCGCTATGAATTAATAACTGTTCAATTTTACAAAACATTATTTTGTATATTTGTATTCTATCGTGCGGATATTTTTGTGTGGGTGTGATTGTATGAAGAGTGAAGTTTTGCAAATTGCCGTTGCTGGTGGTGGAAGTTGGGGCACAGCCATAGCTCAAATTTTGGCTGAAAAGGGGCATAAGATAAGCCTTATTCTGCGTGATGATGCACTTGCAGATATGATTAATACTCAACACGAAAACACAAAATATCTCAAGGGCTATGCTTTGCACCCTAATATTTTTGCCACCACTGACCCAAGTAACCTTGCCCAAAAAAACATTATCGTTTTGGCTGTGCCGGCTCAATCTTTGCGTGGTTTTTTGCGCCTAACTAAGGATTACTTTAGCCCTAATACCATCTTGGTAAATACCGCTAAAGGTCTGGAAGTACAAAGTAAAAAAAATATGCAGCATGTGGTTTTAGATGTGCTTGAGGATAAAATTTTAGCATATGCTGTGCTGTCTGGCCCGTCCTTTGCCGCGGAAGTTATGCAAAAGCAGCCAACCTCAGTGGTGCTTGGCTGCGCCAATGATGAGATAAGTAAAAGCTTGCGCGATGAATTTTCTATTGATTATTTTCGCTGCTATTCTAGTAATGATGTGGTGGGGGTTGAGGTTGGCGGGGCTTTGAAAAATATTTTTGCCATTGCCACTGGCATTAGTGATGGTCTTGGCTTTGGGGATAACACTAGGGCGTCACTTATTACTCGTGGTCTTGCAGAAATGAGCCGTGTTGGTATAACTTTGGGCGGACAAGCTGTTACTTTTATGGGACTTTCAGGTATAGGCGATTTGATGCTCACTTGTAGTGGGGATCTTTCGCGCAATCGACAAGTGGGATTACGCTTAGGCAGGGGTGAGAGCTTGCAGGCTATTCTTGATAGCTTAGGCATGGTGGCTGAAGGAGTTAAAACTACTGAGGCCATATACGAAATGACTAAAGAATTGCAAGTCAGTGCGCCAATTATTAATGCCGTATATGATGTTTTATATAATAATTTAGATCCTAAAGAATGTGCTGTTAAGTTAATGTCGCGCAGTCTTAAGCATGAGAAAATATAAAGTTTTTGAGGTGGTATACTCGTTTTTTATGATGCATTTTATGATTGATGAAGCTATTACAGTACGTTGCCAAAAGTTTTAGAAAGACAAACTAGCTAAATGCTGAATTTAAAAAATATATGATGGAAAAAATACTTGCCAAGCGATGCAATTTTGCGTAAAAAATCCTTCGCCCAATGCGGAGAGGTGTCCGAGCTGGTCTAAGGAGCACGATTGGAAATCGTGTGTACGTTAATAGCGTACCGGGAGTTCGAATCTCCCCCTCTCCGCCATAAATAGGTGAAAATAAAGAAAAAACAAAGCCCAAAGGTCGCAGATGCAATCTTCTTGGGCTTATTTTTTTGTCAATTTTTTAAAAAGGGGCTTTTATGGGGGCAATAGGTGGTCAATGGTGTTATGGTTCGCGGTACAAAGTGGTTTTTTTCTAAATGTGGAGCATTAAGGTAAATTTCGAGATCTCATTTACATTTTATTACAGAAAAATTAAGCTAGTCAGCATTTGAAAACTTATTTTCGGGTCATAAAATATGTATAATCTGTAAATTTTTAAGTCTCGCACATATGTTTTTTACATTGCACGAGATAGAAAAAAAGTCTATATGATTTACGAAAGTGTGTAAGCAGATGTAATGAAATTAAATAGTTACCAAGTAAAGTATGTGCATGCGTCATTACAGGGAATATTAATTGACTGAATATGGCACAACTCTCATGAATTGTTGCTTGTCATATGCAATTGTTGGGCTATGCATGTAAAAATGCATAAAAAATATCTATATATAAAATTAGGAGTAAAATCATGGATTTGAATGTTGTTAAGAGTAATATGGAAAAAAGAGGGTATAGCGTTACTATTTTTGAAAATGCGCAAGAAGCAGCAAATTATTTAACCTCGAGCATAAAAAATACCGTGCTTGGTAGCGGCGGAAGTATGACCCTCGAAGCCCTTAATATTTATGACACTTTGTGTGAAAATAATACTGTATATTGGCGCAGTAAATGTGTGACGGATGAGGATAACCTCAACGCCATCATAGCACCAGTTTACCTAACTAGTGCCAATGGTGTTACAGAAGCTGGTCATTTAATTAATATAGACGCGTCTGCCAACCGCATTGCGGCATCAAGCTATGGTAAAGAACGCCTCATCTATGTTGTTGGGCAAAATAAATTTGCTCCTACCCTCAAAGAAGCCATGCACAGAGCAAGAAATATTGCTGCTCCTTTAAACGCCAAAAGGCTTGATAGAAAAACCCCTTGCGCCGTAAAGGCTGATAAATGCTATGACTGTAACAGCCCAGATCGTATTTGTAATATGGTTAGCATTACTGAGAATAAACCACGCACCATCAAAACTTTAGAAGTACTCATTATAAAAGAAGATTTAGGTTTTTAGATTAAGCAAGGTAGTAGCCTCATATATGTGGCTAGGCTGCTTGCAAAGCTTCCTTGTAGACCTCTGCGCAATTTATTGCGTAGAGGTTCATGGAGCATTGGCGTTAGTCTTGATTTTTAAATTATACGCTTTCTGTTGTTTTAGGCCTATCACACTTACAAGAAAAAGCTCACCGCACAATACACTAATAATAAAGACATAATGGCATTGGTAATTTTTGCATGCCTAGAAAAAAGTAATTTAAACATAGAGCCAAAGCCAGACCAGAGTAGGGTGCAGGCAAATCCAATAAAGGCTAGGAGTAAGGCAAAGCTTAATAGTATTGTAGGTTCTTCTTTGTAAAAAGGTAGTATATACACCTGCATAGAAACAATTCCATATACATATATTTTGGGGTTTACAAATTGCAAGATAAATCCAGTCATAAAGGTGGCGTTGGCTTTTTTTTCTTCAATATTACCATCACTTTTCCATGTCATATAAGCAAGATAGAGTATATAGGCCGCCCCAAGTATGAGCATAGGCAACTCGATTTTGGGAATGATGGTGGAGAGCACATTACAAAATACCGCGCAGCACATCATGACGATGGAAAATGCCATCCAAATCCCAAGGTTAAATGGCAGGGATTTTCTAAAACCCAATCTTCCGGCGTTAGACATAGACATGATATTATTGGGGCCTGGGGTTATGGCTGTAACTGACGCATAAGTTAGAAAACTTAACCAACTAAACATTTTTATTGCCTCCTACGACCTCTTGTGTTTTACTACACTAACAGTACAGTATGTTTGTATAGTGTATTGTTAGTCCAATATAATGTCAAGGATGCCGAGGAGAAATTAATTTGAATATTAACTCTGCTGTTTCACAAAATATTAAAAATATACGTGAACAAAAAAAGTTGACCTTAGATATGGCTGCCCAAGTGACTGGAGTTTCACGCAGTATGCTTGCGCAAATTGAAAAAGGCGACGCTAACCCTACCGTCTCTGTGCTTTGGAAGATTGCCAATGGTTATAAGGTTCCATTTACATCACTTGTGGAACAAAAAAATGAAATTACTACCGTAGTGCGGGCTGATGCAACCAAAGTTATTACATCTGGTGAAGGTAAGTATCTTAATTACCCTGTATTTTGCTTTGATGAACAACATTCTTTTGAGGTTTACCGTATTGTTATCTTGACTGGCGGAAAGCTTAATGCCAACGCACATTTGCCAGGAACAGAGGAATATATAACTGTTTTTTCAGGCAGTATATCCATTCATGTGCAAGACAAGATTTTTAACTTAAATGAAGGGGATTCCATACGATTTTTAGCTGATGTACCGCATGCTTACACTAATATTGGGCGAAATGATGCATTGCTAAGTATGATTTTGTATTATGCTAAATAGTCGGCATTTTAAAACTCATTTTGGTATCATAGAATCTTCGTCAATTT
>CAYJIU010000080.1:0-9052 GCA_964370305.1 uncultured Desulfovibrionaceae bacterium | reverse complement strand
CCGTGGCGGTTTGCTTCAAGGTTACAATACCCATATCTGAGAAGAACTTGGTGTATATGCCGTGGTTTTCTGCATGTATCTTATCACCATTCACATCGTACAAGTCAAAAATGACTTCGCCTTCTGCGTCAAAGGCCGTACCTGTAAGCTTGCCTGTGGCGGTAATATCTCCGGCTGAGGCTTTGTTGTTTGCGCCCACACTTGGCAATACCAGTGAGTCTGCATCGGTGGAAGTGAAGGTCAAGGCATCATTGGAAGCCACAGATTGTTCAAAGGCTTCTTCTCCCAAATCGGTCAAGTTTTCAATGCTGTTGATGATCTTACCCGTATCAAAAAGCTCACCGTCCATACCAAGCACACGCACATCAAGGGAATCTTGTAAGGGGGTGCCCGCTTCTGTATGCGGTGCATCCACAAATTGGGTATAGGTGTAATAAACATTACCTGCAATTGGATCATAGATGAAGTCAGAGAAGGTGCCAAATTTACCGTCAATGGATAAAGAGCTTAGCAATCCGTCTTGGGCAAGCTCTAATACCTCATAGACAATGCCGTTTTCAGCAGTGATTTCAATGCGGTCTGCATCTTCTGCATCACTAACGGTGAAGTAACGTCTACTTTCCTCGTCCGTATTTAGGCGGTCGCCAACATGTTCATCATCATACAAGTCACTATCTTGGGTAGCGGTTTGAGCGGCTGTCATGTCAAGGCTTGGTACACCATCTCTGTTGACATTAAAGTTAAGGTCATGTGAGGTGGTGGCACCATATTCGTCCATAACCTCAAAGGTAAACTTCTCATGTTGCATGTCGAAGTTTTCATGCGCTTTAAGGGCGGCTTTTTGTTCAGCTGTGACGCCGAGGGTGTATTCGTAGTTGTATTCAGCCTTACTGGCGTTGAATATCTCTAAATTACCATATTCGCCGCTAACAATGATGCTTTCAGCTTCATCTCTAGGTAATTCAACATTTTTACCGTTAATAAGCACATAGGTAAGGCTGTCGGTTTCATCAAAATCTACGATTGACAAAGAGCCCGTGACCATTTCTTCACCATTTGTTCCACCCTCAAGAACAGTATGATCATTGTTCTCGGGTCGCACCTCAAATTTAATGGCATTGTTGGTGCCGATGGCGGTGATGGGAATATTTATTTTTGCATAGGTATCACCCAATCTGAAGGAGAAAAATTCACCGATGTTCATCTCTTCACCATGATCTAAAGCAAGGACTCCTTCTTTATTAGCGGTAAAGACGTAGTTATAGCCACTGCTTGTCTTGGTGAAGACATAGCTTCCAAGACCTTCAACAGCGAAAGTAGTGGTATTACCAGCTACCATGCCCTCATAGTATTCAGGCCCCGTAGCATCTGGATTTTGGGGGTCATAGTAGGGATTTTTCAATTGTAAGAGTTCGGCTCTAAATTCCACAGGCACAGCTATGGTACCGCTAGCGGTAAAGTCGCCGGCGTATTGGGTATTGTCAGCATTGGGGTTTACGCTTACGGTAATGTCATTGCCTCTTGCATCACGCCCAACACCAGCACTAATGATGGTGGTATTGGTGGAATTGGCATTAAGCACAAGAGCGGCTTCACCCAAGGGTATGTCGCTACCAATAAGTTTATTTTCAAAAACTTTCGTTGTTTGCCCGCCATTTTCATCTTGTAGGGTGATGCTAAAATTATCCTGCACCACTTTATTGGCAGCAATGTTCTGCAAGGCCAGCTTTTGGGCATCGGTTTCGCCGGTAATGTATATTAAGCTTCCATTACTATAATAAACAGAACCATAGGTACCTTCAATGAGAGATTCCCCATCATTGGGATTATACATTTGTAAATCAACAATGGTGGCAAAGTATTCTGTCTTGCCGTTTAAGGTAATGCTCATTTGCATGGCAGCATCGCCATTATCCACATCGCTATAGCTAAAGGCATGCATTGCGGTGTTACTGTCCTCAAAACCGGCCTGCACATAGCCAAGGTCAATGACTTGCTCGCCAGTTTCAGAAATAATCACAGGTGCATCGTTGGTGCCCGTGACAGTGAAGTTTAGGGGAACATTCACCGTACCGCCTTGACCGTCATCTACTGTGACAGTCAGGACAAGGTTTGCGCTTTCGCCATGTTTAAGCGCACGCAAGGAAACAGGGTCAGCATCTTCAGCAGGCCTATAAGAAGCATCAGGGGCAAGGGCAAGGCTGTAATTAAAGCCAGTGGCAGTTTTGGTTATGGTTATGTCACCAATTTCTGTTTCAAACCTATTGGCTGTGGAAGAAACACGTATGGCTTCCACCCCTTCCATGCTATAGGTCAGATCGTCACCGTCAAAGTCTTTCACCGCTACAGAACCCTTGGCAACAAAGTCGCCCTTGTAGGCAGTGTTGGCAGAAACGGCAACGTCGTGTGCGTCAAGACCTGCGGCATTGCGCCCTACGCCGGGCATGATGAGAGCGTCCTTCACGTTAATAGCGTTATTTTCTAGACCGCTGACCACGGGGGCATCTTGGCTTCCGGTGATGGTAAATTCCACAGGGATGGTGGCTTTAATACCGTCAGGATCAGTGGTGGTAAGGGTGAAGCTTTCCTTTTTTTCAACGCCTGGCTTTAAGGCTTTTACAGCATTTTGTTGGGCAACTGTTACGCCTAAATTATAATCCCAAGTACCGTCAGCAGGATCAAAGACATAGTTACCATATGTACCGGAAACGGTAATTTCGCCAGTTTGCTCGTTAGGTTTACCAGCCGTCTTGCCAAAGGTTGTACCAAATTTGTAGCCATGACTGCTTCCCCAGTCAAAGCTTGTGCCATCTGCCCAATCAGGGTCAGTGATGGTTACAGAACCTGTGGACGCGCTTTCTACTGCTTGGCTAAGATCTTCCGGAGCGTCTATGCTTAAGTCGGCTTCGCCAAGGCTAAGTACTGGGCCATCATTGGAACCTTCAATGGTCAATTCGATATTTTTGGCTGCACTCATGCCGCCACGGTTATCAATGGCCACAATGGGGATATTTAGCTCAGCTGACTCATTTTCAGGTAATGCTTTAATAAAGTCGCTTTCCTTACTTGCGGTGAAGGTATAGCTGGCAGTCTTAGCTGTAGCAGAAGCCTTAGTGATAACAAGAGTGCCATAAATATCACCAGAGTCAGGATCACCAATATTATAGGTAACCTTATTGCCGGAAATGGTAGGCGCACCAACGAAGGCTTCATCTGCCACCCTAAAGAGCGGAATATCACCATCGCCGTCCGTGGTTTGCGTAATGGTACCTGTGGCTTTTAAATCTCCGGCGTAGGCTTTATCATTTCGATACCCTGCGGCTATAAGCTCAGCATTGGTGGTGCCGGTTTTGCCGTAGGTAATATCCCCAAGTTCTGGGGCATAGTCATTTTCACCACCACGCACAGTATAGGTGACTACTTGTGTTTTGGTAGCGCCTTTATCATCGGTTACAGTTATGGTAAACTTTTCAGTGGCACTCTTAGCATCGGTAAGGGCTTTAATGGCGTTATATTGATCAAGATCTGCAAGATATCGCTCGTCTGTTGTGCCATCTATATACTTCTCTGGATCAGGTTTGCTTTGTGCGGTGTAGCTCATAGTAACTTCGCCACCGCTGGTATTGTCAATTTGGAATGTACCGTACTTGCCCTCAATGGTTACTACACCGTCAATTTCGGGTGTTTCTTCTTCATTGCCGTATTTAGCTGTGCAGGTATGCACAGCGTCTTGATCAAGATCATCAATAATGACTTGGGTTGTGGCTATATTGTCTTCTGTTACGCCTTCTGCATTTTCACCCATGATAGACACAGTTAAGTCTGTCTCATGCATCATAGTTATGATAGGGGCTTCGTTGCTGCCTTCAATGGTGAAGTTTAAAAATACGCTATCGCCAACGTTTCCATGTTCATCAACGAGCTTAAACTTAATATATTCGAAGGGACGTTTATCTCCTTCATCAAGTTCATTTATACTCGGAGCATTTGGGTCAATGGTGAGAGTATAGTTGTAGCCTGAGGGTGTTTTGGTAAAGACCAAAGCACTTTTGCCGAAATCTTCACCCACTCCCCCAAAACTATCCAATGAATATGTGATTTTGGAAGCTGTGGAAGCGGCTGGAATGATTATGCCTCCCTCGTTAGAAAGCTCAAAGCTAAAAGCATCCCTATCTCCATCTGTTACGGCAATGGTGCCACTGGCGGTGAGGTCTCCGGCATAGGCTCTGTTTTCATTGGTGGGGGTGGAGGTTTCACCTTCATAAATAACACCCTTAGCATTACGTCCCACACCGGCGTCGATGATAATATCGTCTTTTACGGTTAACTTGGCTACAGGGCCAACATTGGCACCGCTGACGTTAATATCAATGGTCTTGGTAATATTGGCACCGTGCTTATCCATATAGGTGATGCTGAAAACATCTTCCTTGGTGTCACGGTTGGAAAGTGCGGCAAGGGCGGAATTTTCTTCAACAGGGTCTAATAGGTATTCATAATAAATCTCAGCAGTGTCTGGGTCCTTCATAATGGTTAAGGTGCCATATGTGCCTTCAAAGCTCATAGGCCCATCATTTAAAGATCTTACTGTGAAATTAGTATTATGTTCACCCTGAACTATGTACAAACTACCAGAGTTTATATCTGCATCATCAGCAATAGCAAGAACACCTGTGACGGTCGTATCTGGTTCAGCTTGAAGATCGACAGCACTGCTCACTTTATTATCAGAACCTTCATCAATTGTAATAGTCATAGTTGGGGCTTTGTTGCTGCCCTCAAAGTGGAGTGCAATCTGAGTTCTCTCACTTTCAAGACCTAGCTTATCCTTGAAAGAAACATTCAAATATACATTCGTTGAATCTTTCTCTTCTAAACCGGAGAGGAGTTCACTTGCTAATAAATCGGCATCAGGCGTAAAGGTGAGGTTATAGCCCTTTTGCCCATTCACAGTGGCCGCAGTAAAAACAAATTTACCTACATCAGGAATGGTAATGGTATTACCTGTATAAAGTAACTCTTCACCCTCGCTGTAGCCATGTAGTTGTGGTATCCAAGTGTCACCTGTGTCATCGGTAATGGGAATGAAGGTTTTGGCAGGCACGGCGGTGTAGGTGGCGTTTTCAAGCTTAGGATCATATTCTGCATCCCTGTCAATAATATTACCATATGTATCACGCCCCACACCGGACATGATGTAGGTAAGCTCTCCGCTATAATCTCCATCATAGCCATAGCCAATCACAGCTTGGTCATTGGCACCGGTCACCGTAAAGGCCACATTTTGGGAAGCAGACGCACCAAATCTATCGGTGGTGGTGATGGTGAAGGTTTCCGTATTTTTAACGCCATTACCAAGAAGTTTTACCGCGTCTATTTGATCTTGGGTAAATTCGCCCTGTCCTTCCACGGCTAGGCTATAGGTATAATTGCCAGCGGTATCGATGACAAGATTGCCGTATTTGCCTTCAATAACGAGTACGGTTCCCCTTGCTTGGTCTTCGTTTGGCAACTCTTCTGCCACAACGTTAGGCACAAGCTTGGCCTCGCCAGTTAAGGTTTGGTTCATGAAGTGGTCACCAGCGTCAGCATCATCAATAATAATCTTGCCAGTGGCAGTTGTGTCATAAAGATGTGGGTTGGCACTAACGGCAGAGTCGTTATAATCCTTAACAATGCTTAAAACGGGTGCTTCGTTGGTGCCGGTAACATTGAAGGTAACGGACGAAGGTTCAGAAATGTCACCCTCTGTGTCTTGGGCGGAAATTTGGAAGTTGAAGGCAAAGCTGTCATTATGGTCAAGAGCTTGTATAGCTTCACTGGCTTTATTAAGCGATAAGGAATAATTAACACCAGTGGCGGTCTTAGTGAGGATTACGGTGCCGTATTCGGTCACATAGGTGCTATTGGCACCGCTGGTTCTGCCTGCGTAGGCATCACCATTGGCATCAAAGAGCAAATATTTACTGATGGTAATTGCTTCTTCATTGGTAAGCACCATACTGCCCTTGGCGATCAAATCTCCGGCATAGGCAGCATGGGGAGACGTGAGGTGAATATCATCGCCATATCTATCACGCCCAATACCTGCATCTATGAGGCTTTCATCGGTGGGCTCCGGATCTGCAAGCGCGACACCGTCAAATTGTGTCATATCAGAAATATTAGGAAGTGGTTCTATCGGAGCAACAGGTTGCTCTGGGACAGGGAGGCTTATTTTATGTTTCTCAGAAGCAAGCCCTTGAGCATCACGCACTTCTATATTGAAGGAATTAAATGGCTCATCTGCGTCCAAAGCGGCGGCAATGGCTGGGTGATCATAATTAGGCTCAAATTTGTATTTGTAGCCATATGCATAGGGTTCAAAATTTGTACCGTCAGCAAAATCACCTTGCTCCACGCGTTGTAAGGTCACAACGCCATATTCTGTGGTATAGGTGGTGGTTGTGCCTCTGGTCACGCCAGCATAGGCTGTGCCAATGTCATTAACTAGTACATATTTTAAGGCACTGTCTGCGGTTTCTATATCAGTGCCCTTAATAAAGCCTGTGAAAGCTGCATTGATGAAGACGCTACCTTGTCCACCATATACATCATGGCTTTCAACAGTGGGGGCATCGTTTGTGCCAACGATGGTGTAGGTAAGGTTTTTACTTATCATGACGGGGTCATTATTTTTATCCACTGTACCGTCGGTGGTTTCTATGGTGAAGGTCTCTGTAACCTTTTTCCCGGCGGTGAGTGCTTGCACAGCTTTGTATTGTGCTAGCTGTACATCATAATAGGGGTTATTTAATTCAATGGGTTCTTCTGTTCTAACATTATATTCAAAAGAACCATCGTCTTGAGCCACAAGGTCACCGTAGTCGCCATGGATGATACCGTCAGAACCTTCTTCAACTACATCATATTCATTATGTATATCAACAGTGATAGTAGTTGCGGATGTAAATTGCCCACCAGTTTCTTTTATACCAAAGTGTAAAGTTTCTTCAAGAAGGAGTTCCTCAACACTACCAAGACTATCAGCATTAAGTTCATAGCGCAGTGAAGAAATGCCATGTACGGCTGAACCGTCAGTATAAAATTTGCCATATTCGCCTTCGAAGTAGAACACTACAACGCTATCCTCAAGAGCGTTTGTTAAAGCAATTTGGTTGAGCGGATCATTTAAATTACCATTTGGGTTTAGAAATGCAATTAAGTTACCACCTGTAAGATCATTAAATGTAAGGGTAGTGCCTAGTGGGAGTATAGCCGTTGTGTCACTTAAGTTTACACTGCTATCGCCAATCGGATCTCCGTCGCCCGGTGTGATGATAGGTCCACCGCCTTCGATGATAGGTCCATCGCCGCCACCTGCAGCGGGAAGAGGAGTATCATCTATGCTTGTGGTAAGCTCATCCCCATCTACATCTTCGGCAAGAATCTTGCCAGAGGCGTGGCGTTCACCTTCACGCATGTCAATGATATTGTCGCTACCTTGTAAAATTTCAAGGGTTGGTAAGTCATTGGTGCCAGTTACGTTAATGGTGAAAGAGTAAGTTGTTGGACTGTCACCTAATGCATCCAGATAGCCGGACTGCCCTTGCTCTTGTCTAATAAATCTGCAACCAAAAGTTAAGAGATCACCTTCAGCTAAGGATTGCACATCTTCATGGTTACCATTAAGAGTGAATTTATAGGGCACTGTTACGTCTGTATTAGCAATTTTTGCAGAAGGGGCAGGAAGAGTTACAACAATGGTGCCATAGTCCATTTTAAAAGTTACGGTATTTCCGCTAACAGTTCCATAAGATGCTATATCACTGTCCAGATCTTTACAGGCAAGGACTAAACGTCCAACCTCAGGGAATCGTATCGTAAACTCTCCGGAAATGGTTTTAACGGCGGCACCTGGCTCTGTGAAATTATGAGTATTAGACATAATGTAACTCCTTGAAATAAATGTAATACGCTATAAATCTGTAATATTATTAGATTTAAATGTTTTTTTGCTTAGTGAAATCTGTTAGATTTTCAGGAAAAATATAAATTTTGTCAAGGTTATTTTTAGAAAAAAAGAATTGTAACACGCCATCTTAATTTGGGGTGTTTTTATACGTTGACGTAGTTTTGTAAGGTGGATTGTGACCCTCACGTCACCGCTTCGCGATTCCTCAGGGCAGGATGTGGCAGTCAATGTTTGAAAAACTACATACAAGGAAATACCTTCCTTGAAATTACAATACCGTGGCGCAAGCAAGTTTACACTTATAATTGAAATTGACTATTATTCTCAAAATATATATCATGCCAAATCTTCGCTATTGAATTAGCTCTTTGTCTTGAGTTAAGTTGCATGATTTATGAATGTTTTTTAAAATTTTAGCTTTAAAGGTAGGTTTTTAATGATTTCACGTTTTGGAACAGCCAAGGAAATGATTGTACAATCTGTAGAAGAGGGTAGTAAAAATTATTTACTTGCCATTGACCATAGGGGGCTTTATCTCACTTTAGACAGATATGTGGATAGTAATCTTTCTGATCCAAATAGAAATAGTGACCGCAAGTTAATGGAACAAAGAATCGGCGCACTGGGTATTGATTATAAGACGTTTTTTGAAGAAAATAAGCATCTTGTCCAAGAAATGCCTAAGGAAAAAATATCAAAAGTTAATCCGCTTAAGGCCTCAAAGCGTAGCATGAAAAAATAACTTTAAGATTTTTGCACAATTCATTGTGCGGAGTCTTTTTAGGCGTTGACTTGAGTCAATACGGCCGAAAATCAAGAATAGGCACAAGTAAATTGTGCCTATCAGACTAATGACAAACCCCACTTTGTGGGTTTTACGCCGCTATTGTAAGCACAGCTGCCAAGCGGAAAGGCACGAAAATCAATCGCTTTACGGCGATAGCTATGCTCCGCCTATCTCTGCTCTCTGTATCCGTAAGGTTCGTGCTACTCTCGATTTGCGTACTTGCTCATACTTCGCAAACGCAAACGGCTTCGCCGCCTTTTAGGTCGGGCTTTGCTCACCTAACGGCTATGCTTCGCACCCTTCGGGCAGGC
>CAYJIU010000079.1:0-9251 GCA_964370305.1 uncultured Desulfovibrionaceae bacterium | reverse complement strand
CAAAGTGGGGTTTGTCATCAAAATGAAACTCCTTGTATAAATATACAAGGAGCTTCTTACAATTTTATAGATAGCTCTTATACAGAGCATCGGCCCGCTTAGCGCAAGCATTTACACGTTCAACTAAGCTTTTACGATATGCTTCCATATCCTTAATCGGACGCTTAGCAATGCCAGAATCCATAGCAGCTTGAGCAACTGCTGGGGTTTCCCATTCAATAATGCGTGGGTCAAGGGGTTTTGGGATAATATAATCAAGCCCGTAGGACATGGGTTTTCCACCATAAGCATCAATAACAGACTGTGGCACCGGCTCTTTTGCAAGTGCTGCTAAGGCTTTGGCCGCGGCAATCTTCATCTCTTCATTAATTTGTGATGCACCAACGTCTAGCGCACCGCGGAAGAGGAAGGGGAATCCAGACACGTTATTAACCTGATTGGGGAAGTCAGAGCGTCCAGTGCCCATAATACAATCTGGCACTGCATCTTTAGCATCAGGGTAGCTAATTTCAGGATCAGGGTTAGCGCAAGCAAAGAGTATAGGTTGCTTTGCCATACTCTTAACCATTTCTTTGCTAACCATATCTTTTACAGAAAGACCAAGAAATACGTCAGCACCGGTCATGGCTTCAAGCAAGGTGCAATCACTGGCTTGAGCGTATTGTTCTTTATATTTGTTTAAATCAGTACGCCCTTTATGGATAAGCCCACGCGAGTCAAACATATAAATATTTTCACGCTTAACACCCATAAGCACATATAAATTAGCACAAGCAATGGATGCAGCACCGGCACCAGAAACCACAACCTTACAATCGGCTAAGTTACGGTTGGTGAGTTCGCATGCATTGATAAGACCAGCGGCAGAGATAACCGCTGTACCATGTTGGTCATCATGAAATACTGGGATATTCATTTCTTCACGCAAGGTTTCTTCAATAAAAAAACACTCAGGAGCTTTAATATCTTCTAAATTAATACCGCCAAATGTTGGCTCCATGGCTTTTACTATATCACAAAGTTTGCGTGGGTCAGTTTCTGCAAGATTAATGTCATACACATCAATATCAGCAAACATCTTAAATAATATTCCCTTGCCCTCCATAACTGGTTTACCGGCCTTGGGCCCAATATTACCAAGACCTAGAACAGCTGTGCCATTGGAAACAACAGCCACAAGGTTAGCACGTCCAGTATATACATCCACTAAACTTTCATCAGCATGGATGGCTCGGCAGGCTTCAGCCACACCTGGAGAATAAGCCATAGAGAGGTCTTTTTGGGTTGCACAAGCCTTAGTAGGCAGAACTTCAACTTTCCCGCGACGAGGTGATTCATGATAGGCAAGAGCCTCTTCCTTAGTATACAGTGACATCTAATTTTCCTCTGGTTAAAGGTTTGCATAATTAAGTCAAAACACTTTCAAAACAACACTTTGGCTCATACTATTTTTTACATGCACAAGACCCGCCACAATCCATAAGATTACGCAGCTTCTCGGGTACAATGCCTCTGACAGATTCCAAAGTCAACATACGGCGCATAATGCCTAGTTGATCTTGTAATGGTAGTTGCTTTGGGCATACATCATGACAAGCAAGAAGACCCATACAGCCAAAAACACCTTGATCATTGCCCACAAGCTCATAGAAGTCTTTTTTACTTCTTTCATCGCGTGGGTCAAGGTAAAAGCGCGCCATACGATTAATGCTGGTTGCACCAACAAAGTCTTCACGCATGCGAGCTGTACCACAAGCGGCAATACAACATCCACACTCAATACAACGATCAAGTTCAAAAATCTGAGTAGCTAGTTCGTTATCCATGGGGTCTTCAATGGCATGTTCATCAAATGGCTTTTGGTTATGAATCCAAGTTTCAAGTTTTGTACCCACATTACGGAACCAAGTGCCTGTATCAACAGATAAGTCACCAATAAGCTTAAATATTGGTAGTGGATGTAATATAATGTGTTCTGGCAAATCTGCGGTCTGGGTAGAACAAGCAAGGCCAGGCCTACCGTTGATAACCATACCGCATGAGCCACAAATACCTGCACGACAACAAAAATCAAATTGTAATGTTGGGTCTTGAGTTTCACGCAATTGCATGAGAGCCACAAAGAGCGTCATGCTAGGATGCTCCTCAAGGTAGAAGGATTGCATATGCGGTACACTCTTAGGATCCAGAGGATTGTAACGCATGATTTCAATATGCAGTTTACGTCCCATATATTTTCTCTCCTACTTTTATAATGCCCCGCCGAGTGGACGAAGCTTGCTCTCGGGTATGGTTGTCTGAATAATACTACCACCGCCATAACCACGTTCACCTGGCGGTATTTCATACCACGGTGTTGTGTCTTCATAACTTAAGGTAGGCAGAGTATCACCCTCTTTCCAAGTGGCAAGGGTGCGGTTTAACCAATCTTTGTCATTGCGATCTGGAAAATCTTCACGCGTATGTGCCCCACGGCTTTCAGTGCGCATAAGAGCACCATATGCTGTACAAAGACCAAGTTTAATCATGCCACGCATGCGTAAGGCCATGGAAAGCTCAGGATTAAAGCCTTGGTTGTGGCCTTTAAGGGCAATTTTTTCGGAGCGGACTAATAATTCTTGCAGTTCGTCAACTGCCTTTTGTAAGTCTTTACCATTACGGAAAATACCCACATTATCCATCATGGTATCAAAAAGTAATTGACGCAGTTCGTAACAATTTTCATTGCCCTTGCGACCAGATGACATATCTTCAATACGTTCAGCTACTTGCTTCATAGCTGCGGAAGCTGCGGCAGTGCTAAAGCTTGTTTCATAACCTTGTAAATATTCTACAATCTTCTTACCAATGATGCGCCCTGCCACAACCGTTTCAGCAAGGGAGTTACCTCCAAGGCGGTTAAAGCCGTGCATGTCCCAACATGCAGCCTCACCAGCGGAGAAAAGACCCTTAAGCCCATACGCCGCTCCGTCTTTATTAGTACGCACACCACCCATACTATAGTGATGAGTTGGACGCACAGGTATAAGCTGATGAATGGGGTTAACATTAAGGAATTTAGTTGAAATATCGTACACTTCACGTAAGTTAGTAGTAATATGCTTTTCGCCAAGGTGACGGATATCAAGCCATAAATGCTCACCATAAGGGCTCTTTACTCCAAGGCCCTTTTTAATGTGAGTTACCATATGCCTTGCCACTACGTCACGCGATGCAAGCTCTGCTTTGTCTGGCTCATAGTCTGGCATAAAGCGATACTCATTAACATCAAGCAATGTACCGCCATCACCGCGACATCCTTCTGTTACCAAGATATCTGTGGGCACAGTGCCGGTGGGGTGAAATTGCACTGCCTCCATATTACCAAGCGGCACAATACCAGTATCAAGGGCTGTAATCTGCCCACCACCATCACAAATAATAGCATTAGTAGTAGCAGGATAAATACGCCCATAACCACCTGTGGCAATTAGAGTAACCTTTGCACGATAGGCCACAAGCTCACCAGTGCGCAAGCATCGGCAAATACAACCGGTACAAGTATCACCATCATGAATAAGGGCCTCAGCCTGCATGCGGTCATGCACAGCAACACCGAGCTGTAACAATCTATTGTCTAAGGTAAATAGCACTGAATGGCCAGTGCCGTCAGAGGTATAACAAGTACGCCACTTAGCAGTACCACCAAAAGCGCGAGAGTGGATTAAGCCGCGTTTTTCTTCAAGCTCTTCAGCCTCAAAGGGCTTACCACCCTTAAAGTATGTATGTGTGCCGGGTACAACACGGCTCCAAGGCACACCCATCCACGCCATTTCACGCATGGCTATGGGCGCAGTGTTAGCAAATAAACGGGCTACTTCTTGATCACAGCCCCAGTCTGACCCCTTAATGGTATCGGTAAAGTGTACGTCGGGGGAATCTCCTTGACTCATGGCAGAGTTGGCAAGGGCTGCTTGCATACCGCCCATGGCTACAGAGGAGTGAGAACGCTTGGGGGGAACCACCGAAAGACAAATAACATCAAAGCCTGCCTGTGCAGCTTCCACAGCTACACGTTCACCAGCAAGGCCAGCCCCCATGCACAAAAGGTCTGTTTGAAAAGTACGCATGTGCTCTCCTTCTAGTTGGCTTAATTTACATTAATAAGGTGGAAGCGGAACATAGTCAAAAGCCCAAGCCCCACATAAGCAGCAATAAGATACCAAGTACGCTTAGTCCATAAAGCACGAGTTTCGGCTGTAATATAACCATATTTCACACCTATGCGAAAAAGACCAATACCAAGATGTATACCCACGCAAACAAGCAACACAACATAAAATGGCGACCATCCACCTTGCTCGCGCATGGCTGAGGTTTCAGCACTAATGGGTAAGGATGTTAGGATAACATACACATGACTTGTCACCATAACTAAAAGCACAATTGCGGTTACAACTTGTGCTAGCCAAAGCCAAGTATCACAATGCTTCATTTGCTTAGAATGATTATAAAATACAGGCAAAGCCCCCACTTGAAAGGGCATTTTTCTTGCGGCAATGACAAAGTGTGCCATCATAATTAATAAAATAAGCGGCCCACCCACTTGGGCAAGGTACAATTCTTCCAAAATCCAACCAAGGCCATCCATAAGGCTTGGGCTAATCAACACTGTACTTACAAAAATAAGATGTACCAATGTAAATAGTGCCAATATTACCCCGGTAATAGCCTGCGCAAAATCCATGCGCCCGGGCAAAGGACTTTTCGAAAAAGAGCCCACTGAAACAGTCCCGTCCATACACGCTCCTTTGGTTTATGATTATTTTGGTAAAATACCATCTAGTTCTACAATTATACCCATTTTCTGTACAATTTTAAACAAAGCTCTTAACAAAGAACGAAAATCAGCACCTAACAGCGCAAATAAACTGCGCCAACGCCTGATTTTTTGGTCGAGTTGACTCTGTTAACACTGTACACATGCCTTGCATACCTTCTTAATTTTGTCAATAATGCTAAAGATGACGTTGAAGATATCGTGACATTAAATATCTATTTTGGCATCGTAAAAATTGTAAGCATCCTTGGTCATTTTAGAACGATATAAAGCCTTGTCTGCGTTGCGATATAATTCGGCATAGTTTTCCCCATCCTTAGGAAAAAGTGCTATGCCCACACTGCATGAAATGGAAACCTTAACATTATTATCTTCAAATGTTTGACGAAAATACTCTTGCACATGGTCAATTTTCAATAATAGCGGACGCAAATTAGGCATCTTTTTTATGTAAACTATAAACTCATCCCCACCAATACGCCCAACAATATCATCACTTCTAAAAATATGCGAAAGCCCATTGGCTAGATTTTTAATAACCATATCGCCCATTGCATGCCCAAAAGAGCTATTAACCTGCTTAAAATTATCGATATCTATAATACAAAAAGCCCCACGAGCATCAGGGTTCATGAGCACTTCTCGATTGATAAGTTCCTCGGTCGCAACCTTATTATATAGTGATGTGAACGAGTCACGCTGAACATCATCTTGTAACTTTTGTAAAGTACGTGTTTCTTGGTCCACATTATCTATCTTGCCAATTGCCTTAAGCTTTCCTGCATCATCAAGCCATGCAGTCTGGCGCAATTGGCACCAAAGCCATTCATCGGCGTTATCTTTAATACGTAAAAGTGCCGCCGTGACCTTGCCCCCAACCTTAATACGCATCTGCATGGACATAAAAAGATCCATGTCTTCGGGGTGAATTATGTCATTATCAATGACATAGTAGTTTTGCTCGTCCCCAACAGGTAGTGCATATTCAAATTTTTTGAAAAACTCCAAAGACACAGCAAGTTGGTTGGCTTCAATATCATATTCATAAAGAATATTATCTGACATTTCAAGTAAATGCCTATAGCGGCCCACCATGTTTTGCTCTTGAACTTGGGCCTTTTTTAAGTCATCCACATCCACAATAACACACCACAGCCAAGCCTCGTTCTCATGCTTAATCGTGCGATTGCGATCCATCACATACAGGCTGCTACCGTCTTTTTTACGTAAAATGCGATACTCGGAAGTTATCACTTCTTTATCCGCCCCAGACAATAAAGTTTTAACAAAAGCTCTATCATCAGGGTGAATTATCTCCAACCACGAATTATTATAAGTGGTGAGCATTTCCTCTCTGCTTATACCAATGATACTGTACAGTGAGTCAGTGCAGTCCACAATAGTCCAGGCATCATCATGCAAACAACGTACAATACCGCATGGAATTTCATTAAGAGTTTGATGCAATTTATTGGCATAATCCTTGGCCGTGGCATATGATTTACGCTGCACATACATAAAATAACTAGCAAAGCCAGTACAAAAAACAATTAACACTCCCACAGCAGTCATGACAAAATATGTGGACGAACGCACCTCGATATTTATGGCATCACTTGGCAAAAGAGCCATAGCTGTCCAGCCTTCGTTGGGCATGGATGTAAGACTTAAATGATAATTCTTTCCATGCCTTGTGGCTTGAAAAAACTCAGATTTTTGACCACTGTACACAGGTATCTGCAAAGCTTGAAATGCATTGATACCAACGGGAAGCTCTTCTCCAATAGCATTTATAACCAGCCCATTGTTATCTAGAATGTAGAACTCAATGGAATATTGCAAGGTGGGTTCATTAATATTTCGTAAAGTGTTTTTGGCATTAAATAATAAAGTATTTTCTGGAGATAAGTTTTTTGTACTACTTGCCTCAACATAAGCATGCACCACATGAGCATGATTAGCAGAAACTTCATTCATAATGGACATGGAGTATTGAAGCTGGTTGTCTTCAAATGTTTGCATTAAAACAAATACCACCAAGGCCAAAACGATGGCAGCACTGACAAATGCACTGGTAATAATGCCAGAATTTTTTTGTCCATTTTCTTTATAATACACGCAAATCTCCATCATCAAGCAAGCAAAAATCACCCTAAAAGCCACAATTACGGTACACTTAAACAGGTAAAAAAACAATACAAGAAATGACTATTTTCCCACCTAAATTTAAAGCATTTAAACTTAAAATCCTTTGACATGCATTAAATTTTATACTCGCATAAAAACAGATAAATACAATATTTAGCTTTAATTACAATCCATTACCACACATTAACACTTGGCACCCCTCATACATCGCTAAAAAAGTTAAAAATTTTTTACTGAAAGCCTTGCTTTTTTACGGCCATTGTGGCATTTTAAGAGGGGTTGAGGTGTACTTATTGACATTTTTGCCACATAAGTACCTAAAAAAAACTGCACATGCAGTATACTTTTTAAGGAAGGAAACAACATGAAAAAGATTATTACCCTCTGTCTTACCGCTGGCATGTTGCTAGGTGTAGCCACTGGTGCATCTGCCATTGATTTCAAAGCTAAAGGCCAATGGATCTTTGGTTTTGGTATGGTTGATACCCAATGGGATGAGCAAACTGGCGATAGCGACACCTTTGCAGCACAACAACGTGTGCGCTTACAATTAGACGCAGTAGCTTCTGAAGCTCTTTCCGGTACCGTTGCCTTTGAAATTGGCGACCAAACCTGGGGTAATGCTGGTAGTGGCGGTGCTCTTGGTGCCGACGGCATACGCATTGAAGTACGTAGCGCGTACCTTGATTGGATTGTACCAAATACCGAACTTAGCTTCCGTATGGGTATCCAACCTATCACCCTACCTAACGTAGCCGGCGGTTCTGCAGTACTTGACGATATGGCAGCAGGCGTTGTTGCTTCATATAAAATTAATGATATGGCTAGCGTAGGTTTTGCTTGGGTTCGCCCATACAATGACAACTGGTCTAATGATGATAGTAACTTTGCTGACAACCCAAGTAACTATCTTGATAACGTAGACCTTTTCGCTCTATTTGTACCTCTAAGCGGCGATGGCTGGAAAGTAACCCCTTGGGTACTTGGTGGTGCTATTGGCGTAAATGCTGTTCAATCTATGGTTGAGCGCGCAATTGACTCCGACGGTGCCAACGGCAATAATGGCAACGCTGCAGGTTACGTTACATCCGGTCTTGTACCTGCTTACGCCATGTCTGCTGCTGGTGCACTTGCTATTGACCGTGGTATAAGCCCAGCTCGTGCTGCACGTGACATCCTAAATGATTCATCCTACGGCACAGCATTTTGGGCTGGCCTACCAATGGCTTTCCAATATGATGCATGGAACTTTGAACTTGACATCAACTACGGTTCTGTAAGCGGACTTGGTGACGTAAATGGCTTCTCCCTTGACCGTCGCGGTTGGTTAGTTAAAGGTCTTGCCGAATACCAAATGGATTGGGGTACTCCTGGTCTATTTGCATGGTACGGCAGCGGTGATGACGATGATTTAAGCAATGGTTCTGAAATGATGCCATATCTTAATCCTTGTGGTAACTTCACCTCCTTCATGGGTGATGGCAATGAACTTGGCTACTCCATCTGGAGTGGCAACGATAACCTAGGTTATGACCTTATGCTTAACTACTCCGGTACTTGGGGTATTGGCTTACAAATCACTGACTTATCCTTCGTAGAAAAACTAACTCACACCATTCGCGTAGCTTACTGGGGTGGTACCAACAGCTCAGAAATGGCTGACGTAATTGGTAATGCCTATGGCGGCGTTGGTGCTGGTGGCTTCTATCTAACCACCGATGATCATCTTGTGGAAATCAACTTTGATAGCACCTATGAAATCTATGAAAATCTTGATGCTATCCTCCAAGTTGGTTACATCTTCAACGGTGTAAACAGCGATACTTGGGATCTAGACGAAAAACGTGACGGCTACAGAGTTGGCTTGATGTTTAACTACAGCTTCTAAGATTTACGCTTTATGAAACTTAAGGGATGGTCGCAAGACCATCCTTTTTTTTGATGACAAACCCCACTGCGTGGGTTTTGCGCCGCTATTGTCAGCAGAGCTGTCAAGCGGAAAGGCACGAAAATCAGTCTCTTAACCACGTCAATCTCATTTAAAGGGTGATATTTCCTCTTTATGTAGTTTTTAAAGGCATGGACGCGTTGCTATCTATTTATGTAAGGCTCATTCTTCGCCTAACATAAACACACTTCGTGTGCCCTTCGGGTAGTTGCCGCGTCACATCGCTATTAAGCTGATTTTTTAAGCAAAAATATCGAAGCGATGTTCCTCGCAATTGACCCTCGCTGTATTGGGTGTCATTGCGAAGAAAAACGCTTCGGGAGTTCCATTGGAATG
>CAYJIU010000078.1:0-9268 GCA_964370305.1 uncultured Desulfovibrionaceae bacterium | reverse complement strand
AAGTCATTTGGGTGGAAACCTTTTGTGAACAAAAGGTTTTCCCCCAGACCCCCCTTCCAAAAAACTTTAACGGCGACAATATGTTATCGTTTAAAAATAATTTACGACGCAATCATAAACGTTAAATTTAAACGCCATATTTTAAGTTTAAAGCTTCAAATCTTGAAAAATTATTTTGAATCATATTTTCAATTTTAACTTTTTCAATATGGGGTTGGTCATTAAACAAAAAAGCCATGCAAAGTGCATGGCTTCAGTTTGATTACAAATCCCACTTTGTGGGTTTTGCACCGCTATTGTCAGCAAAGCTGCCAAGCGGAAAGGCACGAAAATCAATCGCTTTACGGCGCAAGTTCGACCCAACGGGCACGAAGTGTTCCTGTTAGGTGAAGAATGAACCTTACAGGAATCGTACGCAACGCAATTGCGCCTATCTCTTGATTTATCGGTCGTGCTGACTTTGTCAGCACTCTTAAAAAAGCCATGCAAAGTGCATGGCTTTTATAAATCTTAATTTAATTTTAAGCAACTAACAACAGCCAGTAGCATTGAAAAATGCCGCCTTGCCAGCCTTACAAACGGGGCAATTGTCACATTCACCTTCATGAGTGTAACCACATACTTTACAGATATAATAATCTACATCGGCCAAAGCAGCTGGATTTTCAAGGGCTTTTTTGTACAAATTAGCATGTACTTCTTCCACTGCATTTACATAGCCAAGATGTTTAGCCACAGCAGCATTGCCTTCGGCCTCTGCATCCTTAATCATCTCAGGATACATTTTTGTAAATTCATAACTTTCGCCCTCAATGGCAGCCTTTAAATTTTCAACTGTATTGCCCACATGGCCAGCAAGGCGCAAATGAGCATGCGCATGCAAAGTTTCAGCAGTGGCAGCAGCACGGAAAAGCTTAGCAACGGCTGGTAGACCTTCTTTATCAGCTACGTCAGCAAATGCGCGATATTTACGGTTGGCTTGGGATTCACCAGCAAAAGCTGCCATTAAATTGTCATGAGTTTTAGACATAATATATTTCTCCTTAAATTGTTCTCGCTTATTGCGAATGATTACTATTAAGCTATTTTCAAAAGTATGTAAAGAAAAAAATTCAAATTTTATTTTTTATTTCAATCACGGCAGTACCATCGGTAATATTAGTTATATTTTCAACAAGTTCCTGCGTTCTTTCCTTAGGTAAGCACAAGGTAAAATTGGCCTTAGCCGAAAATTCTTCTCGCTCCACCTTGGCCTCAAAGCTTGGCAAAAGGCGACGCAGTTTTTCCACATATGTATAATGTATGCATACCATTATATATGCAGGCTCAATGCGCTCAATTTGTGGTAATGTTTGTAAATTTTCTAACACTGCCCCTTGATATGCACGCACAAGGCCACCGGTTCCTAGTTTTACCCCACCAAAGTAGCGCGTGACCACACACACTAATTCCCCTACCCCGCTGTGTAAAAGTGCTGTGAGCATGGGGCGACCAGCCGTACCATGGGGCTCCCCATCATCAGAAAATCCTACCTTGGCCGTATCCGCCGGTGGGCCTGCGGCAAAAGCCCAACAATTATGCGTAGCATCTGGAAATTCTTTTTTGACGCGCTCCACAAAAGCCCTAGCATTATCTACATCCGCCGCATGCCCCATACTACACACAAAAAGGCTACGTTTAATATTACTTTCTGTGCGATGCATAGCATCGGCATCCAGTTGCGGAATTAAATAACGCTTAGTCACCAAACACCCACCCAAGCGTTAAAATGCCAAAAAATGTTAGGCTCATATTTATTAGTGCCGCATAAGCTCCCACCTTAATCAAGGTAGCTAAATGCATTAAGCGTTGCTTATCCCATGGCTTTGCATCTTCCTTGGGCGGGCCAAGCCACGGTTTTTCAACCACTGCTCCAAAGTATACACTTGGCCCAGCTAACCGCCCATTCATAAGCCATGCGGCACAAGCCATGGGCAAGCCAGAATTGGGGCTTGGCATGCCTTGAGCTTGCCCGAAAATACATTTCCAGCCTGGCCACATACCACCAGTTTTTTTAGTTATATTTTCATACTCATTGGCACTTTGCAAAATAAATACGCTTAATCTTGCGGGAATATAGGCTAAAACATCGTCAGCTTTTGCGCCGGCAAAGCCCAAATCTGTCCAAGGTTCAGCTTTATAACCCCACATGGAATCCATGGTACTCACAGCTTTATACATCCACAAAGCCA
This sequence comes from uncultured Desulfovibrionaceae bacterium, assembly GCA_964370305.1. Lineage (GTDB taxonomy): Bacteria > Desulfobacterota > Desulfovibrionia > Desulfovibrionales > Desulfovibrionaceae > CAYJAD01. The sequence goes on along the minus strand of CAYJIU010000078.1, from coordinate 7,037 downwards.
CCGGCCCGCCTAGAATTAACCAAAATAACGGAGCAACCACGGCATCGGTGAAATTTTCAGAAAATGTATCAGCCAGCGTTTTACGCAATGCATCACGATCAAGCACAGTGGTATCACGGCTAACTAACTGTGCAACAGCTTTTTGAGCATCCTCAAGTGAAGCATGCTCAACGCTATCCAAAACTGCATCAAAAAATGTGAGTAATGATTTTGTGGCAAGGCCGCTATATGCAAAATAAAATGTAAAAATCACACCAATATATGGCAAGCTGGTTAAAAACCACACCACAAAACCCACTGTGCCCACTGTAAATATCACGCACAAAAAACCAGCCATGCGCAACTTTTTGGCGTCATCCCCAAATTTTCTGGCTATGGGTTCAATAAAGCGTAATAAATCACCTATATAACATACGGGATGCCGCCACCATGTTTGCAGGTGCCCAAGCCACATATCCAAGCCAAAGGCAAAAATTGTCAGCCATAAACTATTTAGCGCGTATGCAAACATTATAGCTCATCCAAAAGTCCGCATTGCCCAAGAGCCGCATAGAGCACGATGCCGGCAGCGGTAGCAAGGTTTAAACTGCGTACATTTTTATTAATGGGAATACGCACCCTAGCCTGCCCCAAACTTAAAATATCTTGAGGTAAGCCCCTAGTTTCTGGGCCTAAAATCAAACTATCATCCCGCGTAAAGTCAAATTTATGTACATGCTCACCACCTTTTGAGGATGTCATAACCAAACGCTTTTTACTCCCCGCTTGGGCTACGTATTCGGCAAAGCTTGGCCAAGTCTGCACTTTGGCATGAGGCCAATAATCAAGACCAGCGCGCTTTAAGTGCTTGTCATCAATGGAAAATCCAAGTGGCTCAATGAGATGCAGGCTGGTATTAGTCGCCGCACAAAGGCGTGCAATATTACCAGTATTGGGCGGTATTTCAGGCTCAAATAAAACTATGTGCATATGCTCATACCTTTTCATATAAAAAATAATTATATTAAATAATTACTACGTTTTTAAACCACGACTTATATAGGGACGAGGTATGCCACGCTCCACATCCTTCTTAAAATCCTCAATGGGCTCCATAGGCGGATTTTTAATTGGCTTATTGCCTTTAGCATAAACGTGTGACCCAATGCTTACCCGTGGAATGAGGAAGGGATCAGTCATAAGCTTACCATCATAAAGACATTGCGGCACTTGCTTATAGTGCGCCTCACCAACGCCCGGATAAGTTAAAACACCACCTAAAAATTTAGCATTGCGCAAGGCAAGCATACCTTCATCATTGGGCCTACCCCCAAAGGGATACGCCATAATTTTTTGCACACGCTCAAGCATATCCAACTGCTGCAAGTGCTCCGCTTGTTGTTCAATAACTGCAGCCACTTGTGCACCTTTTAGCCCACCTAAGCCAATGTGCCAGCGCGTTTGATAGCCAAACTCAATACCCTGCATGGGGGCAAGTACATCGGCAATATCCTTAAGCGGCATAATGGAACCAAAATAAGTGCTATTTTCTGTGGCTTTACGCGAACCAATACTTAAAAAAAACGTAGCCCGCGGCAAGCCATATGCCTGCATACTTGTCCCAAAAATTTCCATAAAAGACTGAGCGTTATTCAAGGGCCCACTCTCAGCACCTTGGGCGGCGGTAGTTTTAGAAAATATAATACTAGCGTGAGCACCATCGGCACTAATGCCAATGGGCTTAAGCCCCTTAGGCACTATGGCATCCACCCGCCCTAAAATTATATCGCTTATATTTACAGGGCGATAGCCCTGCTCCCACATATGCGCAAAAAGTCTTGTAAGCTGCTCTGTGGATATATCTTCTGGAAAGCCTGGCTCATCATGGATGCGATAAAACATAAGTACAGGTATGGCCGGTATGTGGTCAACCAAACGCTCATAATGTTTTTCTGCGGCGGCATAAGCATTGTCGCAATCTACATTAGCTAAGCTTAATAGAGGGCACATACTAAGTGCCTGTAAAAATTTTCGCCTAGTGATAGCCATAGTTAATACCCTTAATTATTTAGTCATCATCTTTATTTTCATCATTGGCTGCGTAGTTGTATGCCTGTTTCAAAATCCAAGGCACCAGCGGAGCCAATAAAATAAACACCATAAATAAAGGCCAGCGCGAGCCAGTTTGCGCGCGCACAAACCAGCCTAAACCCACAAAGAGTAATAAAAAAATTGTGAAAAAGGCAAGGCGTAGGCGGCTTTTTTCCACAAATTCTTTTAATGTTTGTAATGTGGATACTTTTTGCCCGCACTGCGGGCAAATTTTTTGCTTAATGGAAAAAATACTTGCACATTGCGGACATTGTTTCGACAGCATATCAACCTCAATTTATTATTTTTTTTGTATATCATTTTGTAAAAAATCTTTTTTAACCTTCACAATGCGTCGCCACGAGTTGCGAATATTCTCCATGGGAATACGCCCACTACGCACAGCCGTAAGCAATATATCATAAGCCTTGGCCGCCTCATCAGCGTGGCCCGTCTGAATTTTTTGTTCAAGATTTGCCCCAAATCCGGCATCGGGCATAGCCTTGCTAAGACCTTGCTTTAATAATTCCTTTGTTAGAGCATTGCCACTCAGCATGGATTCAAGCGGTAATGCATCAAGCCCAGCCGGCAAACCAGACTTAGCCATAATATGTGCAGGTTCAGTCACAAGAATAATATCTGCTCCGGCAAGCACAGCCTGCACCACCGCATCATCTAAGTTGTAAATTGGTTGCAAGGCCCTAAGGTCTTGACTTAACACAAGGCCATCAAAGCCTAAGCGACCACGCAAAATACCATTAACCAAGGTGCGCGAAAGTGATGCCGGATGCAAAGCATCAAAGGCACGATGATATACATGGGCCGGCTGCATGGCCCCCCTCCATCCGCCTTCTACAGCCTTGGCATATGGCACAAGCTCCCTACTTTGCCACGACGCTCCTATATCCGGAATACTGTATAATACATTTTGCTGCCCGTCGATGCTTGGCTGAGCCGCAAAGCCTCCCATGCGACTGCCAGTTCCAGGAAAATTACGTAAACACGGCACCACCCTTGCCGCCACAAGTCCACGCCCAAAGGCTAGCACATGTGCCGCCACATTTTGTGGATTTGGCCCAAAAGAACGAAATTTTTTACCAATATCATCACTTAGTGGGTTTAAATTTACATCACCAGCCGGAGCAAGGGCAAAGTTAATACCAAGCCCAGCCATTTCAAGTCCGGCACTGCGCGCGGCAATTTCTGTTTGCTCAACACTACCTTGCCCCAATCTGGCCGCGGATGAAAGACCCGCAAAGCCTAAGTCAGGGCGCAGGCTTTGCACCATGCCGCCTTCATGCTCAATGGCTATAAACAAAGGTAAATCACCAGTTGACACAGCACCCTGCAAGCTAGCCGTAAGCACGCGCAACTGGTTAGGACTATAAATATTTTCTTGCACGGCACTGGGGTTGGATTTTTTTTGCTCCTCGTCTGGTGTTGGCACCAAGAAAACCCCACCCACCTTGCCAGAGCGCACTAAGGATAAAATGGCGGAATTTTTTTCAAGCTCTCCTCCGGTAAAACCGGCCATAATCATTTGCCCAACCATATATTCAAGGCTTGGATTATTTAAATCATTTTGAGCTACATCTTGTTTTTTGGATTTTTCATCTTTATCCATGCGCGCATCATTTTCATCTATGGGCACGATTTTAATAGTACTATCCTTAGTACCCCCATCTTGCTTGGGCATAGAGAGTTGCGGGCTTGGCACCGTCTTTGGGTTAGCTATTTGTGGTGCTGAATTATCTTTTTGTGTGCTATTTTGTAAGGGAATGACTGGAAAAAGCGGTGCCGCATTGGGGATAAAATCCATCCTTGGAGCATCTTGCCTAAGTGGCGTAGGGAAAGCCTTTTGCATATCTTCAGGGCTAACTTCCACTCCGGGTAAGCTTTGCACGGGGCCTTGCGGCTCAAGATTAGGACTTGCCGGCCCTTGATTTTCTTGGCCTGAGCTTTCAATACTATGAAAAAAATCCCCCACATTGGCAGGACTTTCAGCCGCCCATACAGGTTGAGCCACAAAGCTATATATAAAAAATACAATAAAAACAAATTTGTACATCATATAATATTACCTACAACCAATTTCAAGGGTATATTACCCCCGCAACTCAATAAACACAAGACACTTGCTTTTGAAGTCCATTTCCAGTATTTTTAGTGACTGTGCAATGTGCTTTACCAGCATGCACAAAGTATATCAATCTTTACGAGGTATTTCATGCAAAAAACAGAATTCATTTGGTTTGATGGAAAAATGGTTCCTTGGGCTGAGGCTAATGTACACGTACTTTCACATGCTTTACACTACGGAACAGGTGTTTTTGAAGGTATTCGCACCTATCAATGCATGGACAATACTTCATCGGTATTTCGTCTAGACGAACATGTAACGCGCCTCTTCAACTCCATGAAAATATTAGGTTTAAAAATACCACATACAGAAGCAACCATTAGAGATGCCATCATCGAAACCCTTAAAGCCAATAAGCTTACCGAAGGCTACATCCGCCCATTAAGCTTTGTGGGTGCTGGTGAAATGGGTATACATCCTAAAACAAACCCCATCCAAACCATCATTGCTGTATGGCCTTGGGGTGCTTATCTTGGCCCCGAAGCCCTTGCCAATGGTATTAGTATTAAAACTTCCACCTTTACCCGTCATCATCCCAATGTCATGATGACCAAGGCCAAGGCTTCCGGCAACTATGTAAACTCCGTGCTTGCTAAAATGGAAGCCGTGGGCGATGGCTATGATGAAGCTCTCATGCTTGATACCAATGGTTTTGTGTCCGAAGCCACTGGCGAAAATATTTTCATCGTTAAAAATGATATTATCAAAACCACACCACTAACATCTATCCTTGGCGGTATTACGCGTGAATCCATCATTCAAGTGGCCCGCGACCTTGGTTATAGCGTTGTTGAGCAACAATTTACCAGAGATGAACTCTATGTAGCTGACGAAGCATTCTTTACCGGCACCGCCGCTGAGCTTACCCCCATTCGCGAAGTGGATAAACGCGTTATTGGTCAAGGTAAAGCTGGCCCCGTTGCCCTCAATTTACAAGATCATTTCTTCAGAATTGTTAAAGGCCAAAACCCAGATTATGAAAGCTGGCTTGCCCGCTATGTAGTATAATTCAACTGATCCCCTGCCCTCACGGGCAGGGGGATTAGGAAAGATATGTCACACGCATCATCGCTTGCTTCCCACTATCGCCCCCAAACCTTTGCGCAGGTTACCGGGCAAGAAATGATTACCACAGTGCTTTCCCGTGCAACTGCTGAGGAGAGCATTGCGCCTGCTTATTTGCTTAGTGGAACAAGGGGCGTTGGCAAAACCACCATTGCGCGTATTTTTGCCAAAGCCTTAAATTGTAGACAAGCCCCTACCAATGAACCCTGCAACACTTGCGACCAATGCCTTAAAATTACTCAAGGTAGCCATGTGGATGTGACAGAAATTGACGGCGCATCTAACAACAGCGTTGAAGATGCACGAGCCTTGCGCGAACATATTGGCTATGCAGCCATGGAGGGGCGATATAAGGTCTTTATTATTGATGAAGCACACATGCTTTCACGCTCCGCCTTCAATGCTTTATTAAAAACATTAGAAGAACCACCAGCGCGCGTGGTATTTATATTTGCCACCACCGAGGTGCATAAATTTCCCATTACCATTGTTAGCCGTTGCCAACATTTTATTTTTAAGCGTTTATCGGAAGAGCAACTTACAGCGCACCTAAGTCACGTATTAAAACAAGAAAATATTGAGTATGAAGACGCTGCCTTGCGCCTTATTGCACGTCGGGCGGCTGGCTCTGTGCGTGATGGTATGTCGCTACTTGGGCAAAGCCTTGCCCTTGGGGAGAAAGTATTAAGCCTTGAAACCACGCGTATGGTGCTTGGCCTTGCTGGGCAAGATTTTTTCCACACCTTAATTAAAGGCATTGCTGAAAACAATTGTGCTAGCATTATTCAATTCAGTAAGGAACTTAGTGAGAAAGGCGTAGATATTGGATTTTTCTTGCGCGAACTCACAAGCCTTTGGCGTACACTTTTTCTTTTGCATGAATCTGGAAAAGACATTTTACCCTCACTCAATCTCAGTGAAGATGAAGCTAAACTCTGGAGTGCCATGGCTCCCATGTTTTCTACTGCGCATTTGCATGCCGCATGGCACATGACTCTTGATGCTCAGCGTAAGATTATTCATAGCCCAGAGCCCGCTGCCGCTTTGGAATTATTACTGCTCAACTTGGCCCTTATGCCAAGGTTATTACCCTTGCATAAAGTAGACACTGCCAGCCCTCAAGGGGCAGAAACTACTAACACCACGGCAGAAAAAAAAACTGCTAAATTAGACATAGCACCCGAACAAAGCCCACATACTGAGCTAGAACCTACGTTAGAGCATGAAGCAGAGCAAATAGCAACAGAGCCAGAAATTATACCAGAAGAAGTACATTTTGTACAAAAAACAGCTAGTGTGGAGCAGGAGCATTGTCAAAACACGGAACAAGAGCTTGTAAAGAGTGACAATCCAACCTGGGAAGGATTTTGTGCCTACCTTGGGCAGCAAGAGCATGCCCAAAATATTCTGCCAAGCCACATTTTACATCAAACAAATGGTATATTTAACGAAAATAATTTACAATTGGAGGCACTTTCTGGCACTTGCTATGAAAAGCTAGAGCAGGCTTTGCCCGCATTAAATAATCTATGTGCTAAATACTGCGCAAAACCCATGCAGATTGAAATAAAAAAACATGTACAAAATCATAAACCTGAATCTGTACTCAAGCAAGAATTTGCAGCTAGAGAGGACATGCAACACTGCCTTGAAATCCTAGATGCATCAATTATACGCGTTCGTCCCATAAACAAATAAAGGAGATACAAATGAAAAATATGAACGACCTTTTACGCCAAGCTCAAATTATGCAAGGCAAAAT
>CAYJIU010000077.1:0-9329 GCA_964370305.1 uncultured Desulfovibrionaceae bacterium | reverse complement strand
TAATCCATGCCTTTAAAAACTGGATAACTTCTCAGTTTTTTTAAATCGGAATGACTCCGCACAATACATTGTGCAGGAGTCTTTAAGTGTTGCCAAGATGAGCGTAAAGTATTACTTAGCCAAGAAATGATTTTTTCTCACCAAAACATCTTGGTGGGCATATTTTTTCACTATATAATTAGGAACATATATGGGAACACCACTAAATTCCACTTCATTTCCTCTGCAACTTGCATATACTTTTCTCGACTCCGCTCCGCAATGCATAAGTTACTGGGATGAAAATTATGAAAATATTTACTGCAACAAAGCCTATCTTGAATTATTTAATATATCTAATGCAGTTACGCTTAAAAACGATCATCAAGATCTATACCCCAAACGGCAACCTAATCAAAAATTTTCTGCCGACGTTTTGCGCGAATATATGAGCCTTGCCTTTCTGCAAGGTCAAGCACAGGGATCTTTTGTTTTTACAGACAGTAATGATAAAGAAATCATTACCAACATTAACCTTACGCGCGTTGAGCATGAAAATAAAAAATATTTATTATGCACGCTAACTCCCATACCATCTACAAAAGTCCCTCACAGTAACCAAAGTTCAGAACCTCAAGACATGTTAGCTCGTGAAATTATGCATGCAAGCTTTATTGGGTCTACTCTTTGGAATGAAGACCTACAACTCTTAGACTGCACCAATAAACACCTGGATCTTTTTGGCGTAAGTAAAGAGGAATTCATTTCCACATTTTTTGCCTTTAGTCCAAAATTCCAGCCAGATGGTACCCCTTCCTATGAAACGCTCAAGGGTTATATACAACAAGCATTTGATGAAGGATACTGCAATTTTACGTGGACACACATAGGAAAAGATGGAGTTACTTTCTTTATCAAAATTGTGTTGGTATGTATCAATTTACAAGGTAAAAAATATGTTTTGTCATACACTTCTGATAAAAACTCATGCGAACTACCTATAAGTAGTACTATCAATAGCTATGAACGTATGGAGCTCTTACTAAAATATCTTCCTATCGGTGTAGATTTATGGAATAAAGATATGGAACTTTTTGATTGCAATGAAGCAACGCTGCATCTTTTTGGTGCTAAGAGTAAAGAAGAGTATATCAAAAACTTTCGTTCCCTTTTTCCAGAGTTCCAACCCAATGGCATGCGCTCCGAAGACCTTATTCCTCAGTACTTACAAGAAGCGTTTGAACATGGTGAAACACGCTTTGAATGGATGCTAGTAGATGCTAACGGGGAAGAACTTCCCATAGAAACCAAAATCGTACGTGCAAAAGTTGAGGATGAAGACATTGTAATTGTTTACTATAAAGACTTACGAAAAGTACGAGAAGGCATTAAAAAAGCAGAACAAAGACTTGCCGATATTAATAATATTCTAGACTCTGCCCCTTATGCCATTAATATTTGGGACAAAACTTTGAGACCTGTGGAGTGTAATTTAGCTACACTTTCTTTATACGGCTTTGAATCGAGAAAAGATTACTTAGAAAACTTTCATAAAGTTATGCCCGAAAAACAAAAAGATGGGCGCGTTATGGCGCATGTCTTTCATCAACGCTTTACTGAGGCCTTTGAAGCAGGCTATGCTTATGACGAAGGTGAACTTTTAAACATTAAATATAATAGACCTTTTCCTGTAGAAATCACTTTAAAAAAACTCATTATTAACGGTGAAGCAAAAATCATCAGTTACCTGAATGATGTGAGTGTTCAAAAAGCTATGATGGCAGAAATTGCCGATAGTCACCTTGAGCTTACCATCGCACGTGACGAAGCAGAAAAAAACTCACGTATAAAAGGTGAATTTCTGGCTAATATGAGTCACGAAATTCGTACGCCCATGAATGGTATTTTAGGCTTATTGTATCTACTTGCCCCTACTCAAATGGAAGAGCAGCAAAGGTTTTATGTAGATAAAATTATTTATTCTGCTGAAAGCCTTTTACGCATCATCAACGATATTTTGGATTTTTCTAAAATTGAAGCTGGCAAGCTGGAAATGGAGAATGTTGCCTTCTCTTTGGCCGATTTACAAGAAGAATTGCGCACACTCTTTGCTCCAAAATTCATTGAAAAAAATATCAGCGGTGAAATTTTTAGCGAAAATATGTTAGACACAAAACTTATAGGAGACCCTTTACGCTTAAAGCAAGTATTTCTTAATCTTATAGGTAATGCCATTAAATTTACAGAAAATGGCAGAGTGGACGTATCCATAGACAATGTGACCTATGAAAGTTTTAATAAAGTATGTTATCACTTTTCTGTGGAAGATACTGGTATTGGACTTTCTGAAGAACAATGCTCAGGACTTTTTAAAGCCTTCACTCAGGCAGACACTTCTACCACAAGAAAATACGGTGGAACGGGGCTTGGGCTTGCCATTTCCAAGCGTATTGTAGAGATGATGCAAGGCTCCATTGGGGTAGAAAGTACAGTGGGTAAAGGGTCACGCTTTTTCTTTAGTGCTGTCTTCGAGCTAGATTTAGAGGTTCAAAGCCATATTAAAGAAAATATTCAAATAGATAGTGCTGAATCTCCTAATCATCTTAGTAAGACTGGACATATTTTACTTGTAGAAGATAATGAAATTAATCAGCTCATTGCCGTTGAGCTCATCAGCTCTCAGGGGCATACCGTAGATGTGGCTCACAATGGGCAAGAAGCTGTGCAAATGGTACATAGTGCCAATTATGATATCGTTTTTATGGATATACAAATGCCTGTTATGGATGGGCTTACTGCCGCGCGTAAAATCCGTGAACATGAAAAATTTGCAAACCTTCCCATCATTGCCATGTCTGCTCACGCCATGGCAGGCGATAAGGAAATTAGCTTAAGCCATGGCATGCATGACCATTTATCTAAGCCCATAGACCCTGATTTACTATACAAAACTATAAAACTATGGTTGAACCCTAAGACCGCATTATTACATAAGAAATAATATACAAAGGTTCTTCTTAACCAACACCAAAAGAAACAATTAATGCTCTAAAATAAACTGATAATACAATGATATAAATTTAAAATCTGCAAAAAATAAGACAAAAAATCAAGAAAAGGTGGAGCTTTGCTTCACCGTAAAGCGATTGATTTTTGTGCCTTTCCGCTTGAAAGCTTGTTTTCCCAAACAGCACAAATCTGCAAGGCAAACTTGACGTCTAAGACCTTTTACACAATTGTGCAGGGGTCTTGATTTGCTTAGTAAGTATGTGGGCGAATCTGAGTAAAATATGCCGAGGTTTTTGGTGGACGAGAACCTCCCGCTAGGCGGGAGGTTCTAAAAAGCTTACAGCTACAAGTCAGTAGCTAAAACTCATTTTTACTGTCATAAAATCGCCGTAAATTCGCATATTATGCTCGTTTCTTGGCAACTTTATTTTTATATTTTTACATCAAAAATCATTACATATTAAAGTCTTACTATGTTTTTAAGGGCCGACTATAGTAATTAATAAAATACTAACGCTCAACCAGTGTAATCAGGTAATGCAATCAACTAGCTAAGCCAAGCAATCCTACATTTTAGGTAAAGTAAATAGTTATACCATCAAAAGTGACGGAAGCTTCTCCTTGACTTAAAGACTGTTCAAGTGCCGAAGTTCTATCAGTTCCGTTAATAAATAAGCTATCGTTTTCACTGCTGTCAAAGTCCATATAAACATTAGCTTTGTGATTACCAGAGTTATCTATTTCAAATCTATCTGCGCCGCCTCGTCCAAAAGCTCTAAAGGTTTGTGCATCGGCATCAATATCCATAGTCAATGTATCATTGCCATCAGTGCCTTCTTTCCTATGTGCCACATCGTCATAGAAGTGTATTCTGAGGTTTCCATAATTAATGTAAGTATAATCTAAAATACTATCTATAGTATTAACAATTTCACCACCGACATTCACACCATTAACTATTACCACATCACGGGCATCAATACCCAAAATAGTGACTTCACCAGATCCATTAATCTCATAATAATCACTACCATGGTCAGCAAGTACAGCACCAGTTGTTGAAGTAGAAATAGTCACAGTGATAGTATCAACGCCAGCGCCGCAGTCAATGGTTCCGCCTTGCATATCAAATATTGCAATGCCATCTGCGCCATCAGTGCCAGTAATGCTACCTTTTGTAGTTAATGCATCAAAGCCAATAGATTCAACATTAGTCAAGTAAGGGGTAATTTCTACGTCTGATAAGTTAAACGCGGCATCAATGACGCTATCAGCAAGAGCTACAATATCAATACCTTCACCGCCATCTATTAACAAATCGCCTTGCACATCAATATCTTCAGTTTTAATGAGATCATTACCCTCACCGCCATAAATTTTACCACCGCTTAGAATGCCAGTAATATTTACAGTATCATCACCAACACCGGCATCAATACTACCGCCACTCATATTAGTAATGGCTATAAGCTCAAAACCTTCATCGGCATATACATTACCACCATTCATATTAGTAATGGTTATATCATCATCAAAAACGCCGCCAATGATGCTACCACCATTCATATTTGTTATAGTGAAGGTATTTTCGCGATCTCCGGCATCAATGCTACCGCCATTCATATTGGTAATAGTTATATCATCCGTCCTTGAGGCGTATGCAAGATCGGTTTCGGTAAAAATGTTACCGCCATTCATGGTGACAATATTTATGGTTTCTGAACCGTCATTGCCAAAAATACTACCAAAGTTCATGGTGCCAATATTAATGATGTCACTCTCGGTGCTGCCATTAATGATACCACCATTCATATGGAAGCCTGCAATCCCCTCAGCACTCATGTCAAGGTTATAGCCATAATTACCATTAAGGTTTAACACTCCACCCTCGGCAATACCACCGAATAATTTAACGGCTTTGCTGTCATTAGTAAGATTCACTGTATCTGTTATAACATTGGTAAAGACATTATTGCCAAGGCTAGCATCTTCTTGAAGATGTATAGTTATATCCCCAATTTGACGACTTACTGCACCTTCGCCTTGCGCAGCACTTATCAAATCTGTCTGGTTTACACCATCAATCCATAGCGTATCACCTTCTGTGGCGTTAAAATCCGTAAGGTAGACATCACCATTACCTGCAAACTGAAATTTATCAGCACCAGTGCCGCCATAGATTCTAATACTTCCGCCATTTATGCTAGCTATATTAATTGTATCATTGCCGCCCTCAGCATTGATTATATTAGCATAGTCAGAGTTAATAGATGTTAGTAGCTCATTAATGGTTATGCTATCTGCGCCATTGCCACTGCTAATGACATTGTTATTGGTGTTGTCAGTGTGATCAAGTGTACCAATCCTAATGATATTACCTGCATCATTGCCAATTACGCTCCCGCCAATTAGGTCAAAGCCTTGAGTTTCATTTTTACCCAAGTTGAAGCCATAATTACCACTTAGCAACAAAGCACCACCAGCAGCAATTCCATTACTTAGATAAATGCTATCAAAGCCTGCTTCGCCTTGGCCTGTATTGGTTTGACTATGTGCCACCTCTAGCCTGTCTGCTATAGTATGTGTATCATATTCATTAACAAAGTTTACGGTGACATCGCCCACAGTTATAGAACTTTGACCAGCGTAGTTAATGGTATCACTACCAATAATCAAGGTATCTGTGCCGAGTTCAAAATTACTAATGCTAATTTCGCCACTTTCCCCAGCTATATTACTAATATGGAAGGTATCAGAACCTTCACCGCCGCTAAGGATTGCGTCGCGCGTCTCATTACCCACAAAGACTGTTAAGGAGTCATCACCAGTGCCACCATTAATATTACCGCCAGTCATTTTGCCTACGGTTATGGTATCATTACCTTCTCCAGCATTGACCTGCCCAGCACTCATGTTGCCGCCACGAGTAGCTATGCTAATAACATCATTGCCCGATGAATCACTAATAGTTCCGCCAGACATGTTATTAACAATAATGTAATCAGTCCCAGCTCCGCCATCAATAAACGTGTTTTCACCACTTAAATTTTCAAGCCAAAGCTGATCACTAGCACCACTGCCAGTAAGTGTGCCGCCGTCCATATCAAAAAGAACGCCGCTTCTCACGCTCACCACAAAGCCGCCAGCACCGCTTAAGGTCACGTTGGCTCCAGTGGTAACGCCAGCGGTTAGATTTAAGTAGTCTATTTCAGAACCAGAATTAGTAAAGTTTAGCGTAGTATCAAGTGCGTTAGTAATGGCAATTATATCAGTGCCAGCACCGCCGTCTATGTTTCCACCGTTAAATTCAATAATTTCAAAGTAATCAGCACTGCTACTACCAGTAATCTTTCCGCCAGACATATCAAAGCCATTAGAATTATTCCATGCTACATAAAAACCACCGTCGCCCTTAAGGGTAAGGTCCATGCTATCAGTAATGTATCTATCATCTAAATAAAGAGTATCTTGCTCTGTGCCTGTATTACTTATGCTAGCCTTGGTGAACTCACTAATGGTAATGGTATCAGCCCCTGCACCGCCGTCAACGGTTCCAGCGTTTAGCTTTCCAATACTAATATAGTCATTATCAGCGCCGCCATTAATGGTGCCACCGCTCATGCTACCCATAGTAATACTATCAGCACCAGCACTACCGGTTAGGCTTCCGCTAGTCATGTCTATATAATCTTCCGCAGTTGAATCTGCGCTAACCGTAAAGCCGGCATCGCTTTCAAGCTTCACATGCCCACCGCTAATGCCAGATTCAAGGATAAGGTTATCCTTTTCTGTACCGCTATTATTAAGGGTAATGGTTTTGTTAATGGCATTTTTAATGGTTATGCTATCAACGCCAGCGCCGCCGTCAATGCTTCCGCCGTTCATGGCAGTTATGGTGATACTGTCAGCACCGCCGCCGCCGTCAATGCTACCATTACTCATGGTATTAATGGTGAATTTATCTGCGGCAGCAGAACCAGTGAGCGAACCACCACTCATGTTAAATCCTGTTGTGCTGTCACTAGCATTGCTAACCTCAAAACCGAAGCCTCGTTGGGCTATTAGTTTGACATCTGCACCAGCGGCAATGCCTTTTTCTAAATTCAATTTGTTAGTTGCAAGGTTCGAATTCTCAAATGTTACCTCTTTATTAAGAGCATTTTTAATGTTTATAACACTGCTATTACCACCATTGTCAGTTCTTACGATTCCATCAATCATATTTGTTATGGTAATGGTATCAGCGCCGCCACCGGAGGCGTTTAGATGCCCAGCCATGGTGACTATGTTAATGCTATCATTCCCAGCGCCACCAAGATTGGCATAATAAGAACCAAAATTGCCAACATAAATGGTATCATTTCCAGCACCCATAAGCGTCAGGCTGCTGTCTATGTCAACGCCGGTGTAGCTTTGCCCATTATAAGATTTTGCAATGGTCATGGACCCACTGGTAGAGCCTATGGTACCACCACTAATACCAGCATCAAGTAGTAATAGTTCCGTATTATTAATGACAATGGTGTCAGTTACAGTTTCTTTAATGACAAGGGTATCTTTGCCTGCGCCGCCGTCAAATGTACCGCCTTCAAAGCTTGTTACGGTTATACTATCGTCATCAGCACTGCCCACAAATTTCGCACCATTACCCATTAGCTCAATGGTGGTTTCAAAATTATTTGAACCAAGAGTTACAGTGCCCCCACCCAACACTTTGACAATACTAAGGCTGTCTTTTTCTGAACCAGTATTATTAATGACTACTAACGAAGTCTGTATAGTACCAACGCTAATGGTATCTGTGCCTTCGCCGCCGTCAATAGTTACCAGCAAAGAGTCTTGAATCGTGTTGACTTTAATTAAGTCAGCACCAGCGTTACCGTTGATATCAATGTCGAGGTCGTTATTCCTACCATTGACATCAGAAATGGTAATAGTATCATCATCATCACCGCCATTAATGGTACCAGCAATCAAGTCAGTAACAGTAAGTGTATCATCACCAGCTAAACCATTAAGACTAGCTTCGCCAGTCAGACTATCTACTGTTATGTTATCAGCGTTAGCGCTGCCATTGGTTGTAAATTTTCCATTCAGGTTTATAATCTTAATAGCTTCAAAATTAGAAATTTTAGAAAGTATGGTAGTTATATCAAGACCTGCTTTAATGAAATCGAAACCTATATGCAAGGTATCAATGCCAGCGCCACCGTCTAAGTCAATCCTTATGTCACCATCTGCTTCAAATATATTACCAATGAACACAGAATCATTGCCTGCGCCAGCATCAATAACTCTGCCATTGGTAGCGTCAACTACTACTTGATCATTGCCTGAACCATCATCAGGGTTGTCTTTTACGCTGCTGACATAAATGCTGTCATCACCATCACCGGCATAGACTTTGGCATTTTTAGCCATCTCATCAATAACAATACTATCGGAACCAGCAGAGCCATTAAGCGTAGCACCCTCTGCCATGTGAATGCCGTCACCATTTTCATTTCTCACTAGCTCAAAGCCGGCATTGGAGCTGAGGGTAAGCTCTCCCCCTTCGCCTATGCCGTTTGTTAAGCGGATTTTATCTCTTTCTGTACCGCTATTGTTTATGTTAAAATTAAAGTTTATGGAGTTGTTCACAGTGATTAAATCAGCACCTGCGCCACCATCAATGCTACCACTATTAGGAATAGTAAGGTTAATGGTATCCGCACCTGCTCCAGCATTGATAACACCTGTGCCACTGACAATACCTGTGACACCATTGTGAAAGCCCATCCGTAAGACATGAATGATATCATCACCTGCACCAGCATTGATAGTTCCAGCGGTCATAATGTTGACACGTATTTCATCATTACCGGCAGAGCCGCTTATGCTACCGCCGGACATATCAAATCCTAGAGTGTCGTTCTTGCCCAAATAAAAGCCAGCATTGGAGTTTAGGATAAGTTCACCAGATTGAAGCTCATCGTCAAGATGGACAGTATCGCGCTCTGTGCCTGTATTATTTATGTTAAGCTTGGTGAACAAATCTGTTAACCCACTAACTACGATGGTATCAGACCCTGCGCCGCCGTCAACGGTTCCACCGCTAGTATTTGTCAGTGTAATACGATCATTATCAGCGCCACCATTAATTGTGCCGCCAGTCATATTAGTTACTTGAATGATATCCTGACCTGCATCACCATTAATTATGCCGCCAGTCATACTGCCCAAGGTAATACCATCACCACCAGCGCCGCCATTAATGGTGCCACCGCTCATGCTACCCATAGTAATACTATCAGCACCAAGGCTAGCAGTTAGGCTTCCGCTGGTCATGTCTATATAATTTT
>CAYJIU010000076.1:0-10043 GCA_964370305.1 uncultured Desulfovibrionaceae bacterium | reverse complement strand
TACACAAGTTACTCTTGTAATCATAAAGGGTTGTATAGTTTTTCAGTGTCGACTAGATAGTACTATGTTTTTAGCTCCGGATAAATATAATATTTTTCACAGCTTATGGTAATAAGCGTTTACAAATTTCTTGTGCCGCCTTTCTACCAGCACCCATAGCTAAAATAACAGTTGCGGCACCGGTAACAATGTCTCCTCCAGCAAATACGTTGGGGATGGAAGTTTCTCCTGTTTCTTCATCAGCAACAATATAACCCCACTTATTCAAATCAAGGCCCGGTGTGGCGTCTAGTAAGATGGGGTTAGCCTGAGTACCCAATGCAATAATGGCAAGGTCAGTAGGCAATTCATATATATCACCTTCTATGGGCACTGGGCGGCAACGGCCTGAAGCATCAGGTTCGCCCAACTTCATACGCTGTAAACTAACGGACTTTAAGGTTAATTTATCGTCACCATTGAATTGAATGGGAGATGCCAAAAGCTCAAGCAAGATGCCTTCTTCCTCAGCGTGTTCAATTTCTTCAAGGCGAGCAGGCATTTCTGCACGAGTTCGGCGATAAACAATGTGTACACTTTCAGCCCCAAGGCGCATAGCGGTACGCGCTGCATCCATGGCCACATTGCCAGCTCCAAAAACTGTTACGTTCTTACCCGGATAAAATGGGGTATCGGCCTCGGGGAAGGTGTATGCACGGCCAAGGTTTGCTCTGGTTAGATATTCGTTGGCAGAAAACACACCTACATAATTTTCACCGGGAATATTTAAAAACATGGGCAAGCCTGCACCAACCCCAATAAATACAGCATTATACCCTTGCTCGAGTAAATCATGTACGGTAATGGTGCGCCCACCAACCCAATTGAGATGGAAGTTAACACCAGTTAGGCGCAAGCCTTCAAGCTCAACAGTTACAACGTCTTTTGGCAAACGAAATGAAGGGATACCATAAACAAGTACGCCGCCTGGTTCGTGTAGGGCTTCGTATACATCCACTGTAATGCCTTGAGCCGCCAAGTACCCTGCTACCGTTAAAGATGCCGGCCCTGAACCTAGGCAAGCCACTTTTAATCCTGGTATGGGTAGGGAACAAGCATTGGTACCAGTTACTTGCTCACAAGCAGATGTTGCAATGTAATTATCGGCCACGAAACGCTCTAAGCGGCCAATGGCAATGGGCTCTTTTTTGGCATTAAGCACACATTTACCTTCGCATTGTACTTCTTGAGGGCAAACGCGCCCACACACTGCCGGTAGACTATTGGTACTTTTAATAATTCTATATGCCGAATCCATATCACCGCGGGCTACTGCTGCAATAAACTCAGGTATAGGCACTTCCACAGGGCAACCATGAACACATTTTGGTTTTTTACATTGCAAACAGCGTTTGGCTTCCATTATGGCCATCTTATGGCTATAACCAAGTGATACTTCTTCAAAATTGCGGCGGCGCACCTCTGCATTTTGGCAGGGCATGGGCATTCTGGGAGCCAATATTTTTTTAGGCTTAGAGGCCTTTTTTTCTGTAGTAGATTCTTTATTACTCATGGCAAGTACACCTATAGTGGTTAAAGGATACTCTTTCTTGCTCAGCAAAAGCATTAAGCCTGCGGCGTAATTCGGCAAAGTCTACCTTATGCCCGTCAAACTCAGGCCCATCAACACAAGCGAATTTTGTTTGACCATCTACCGTTACCCTACACGCCCCACACATGCCTATACCATCAATCATAATGGGGTTAAGGCTGACGGTTGTAGGTATATTGAAAGGCTTAGTTGTTGAAGCTACAGCCGCCATCATGGGTACTGGCCCAACAGCCACAACTTCCGAAATATTATTATCCTTTTCCAATTGGTCTAAGAGTAAATTTGTAACTAAGCCCTTCGTACCATAGCTACCATCATCGGTAGATATTAAAAGCTCGTCCACGAAGGATTTAAGCTCTTGTTCAAAAAGCAATAAATCTTTACTACGCGCGCCAATAATACCCACAACTCTATTACCTTTTTTATGATGCCCCTTAGCAATGTGGTGCATGGCCGCAATACCCGTGCCACCTCCCACGCAAATGGTTGTACCACTTTTTACGATGTGCGTGGGCTTACCAAGAGGGCCACATACATCATAAAGTTTGTCACCTGCTTTTAAGGTTTCCATATGGGCCGTACTCTTACCAAGAACAATATACACTATGGTAATGGTTCCAGCTTCGGTATCGGCATCAGCAATGGTCAGGGGTATACGTTCCCCCTCTGGGGCTACCCTAAGCATAACAAAATGCCCGGGCTCAGCCTTCTTTGCAATGTGTGGCGCATGCAAAATAAATTTACTTGTTTTCCCCGGGATGAGAGATTCTTTACTCAATATGGGCGTAGACATTCAATATACTCCTTGCTGTTTAATTGTCATTACAGTCAGATAGCACATTTAAATCATAGTTTAGTAGCTCTGCGATATTTCAATTAATCATTCGGGACTAATAATCTTAATACACAAAATTTTATGCAGAACCCCTAGGTACAAACTATACTGAAATGGTATATTTAGCAAGTCGATGCCACTTTACCTATGGGAACATCATTCAGATAATACAGTATAAAATAAAAATTAAACATTAAAGAATCTTACCTTCTAATGCCATTTTCTTGCATTGCCAGACATAATAATTAATGCTATGTTTATTTTTTATTAGGGTGATTTTGCTTAGCATATAATTGTTATTTGTAATAGATAAACGCCTAAATTTATAATAAGTTAAGGAACGTTATGACATATATATGTAACCCAAAGTCATCGGATGCTGAGCAAATACACATACGTGAGCCAGAAAGTGTCCTGCCACGAATGACACTTAGCGAGTTACCGCAAATTTTGCAAGAAGCCTGTGCTAAGGCTGGGTGGTCAGGTCTTATGCCCGTGCAGGAATTATCCTTGCCGTATCTCTTGGCCAGGCGAGATTTAATGGTGCAGTCGCGTACTGGCAGTGGTAAAACTGGTGCTTATCTTTTGCCCCTGTTGCGCCACCTTTCTCCTGAACGCAAAGTGGTACAAGCCTTGGTTTTGGTGCCCACACGTGAGCTTGCTTTGCAAGTTGAACATGAGGCCAAGATGCTTTTTGCGCAAAGCGGCATTGAAACCGTGGCTGTTTATGGTGGCGTGGGCTATGGCAAGCAAAATGAATCATTACGCGCAGGTGTACAGCTTGTGGTGGGTACACCGGGTCGCATTTTAGACCACCTTTTGCGTCGTAGTTTAAGCCTTGATTTTTTACGAGTATTGGTTTTTGACGAGGCAGATCGCATGCTCTCCATTGGGTTTTATCCTGATATGAAGGAAGTACAGCGATATTTACCAAAAACAAAGATTGCCACTTGCCTGTTTTCAGCCACTTATCCGCCGCATGTTTTGAAATTGGCTGAAGAGTTTATGTCTGTGCCGGCCATGCTTTCTCTTTCTGAAAGCCATGTGCATGTGGCAAAAGTGCAGCATATGTATTGTATGTGTAAGGCCATGGACAAAGATCGCACCTTGGTTCGCCTTTTGGAAGTGGAAAATCCGGCCTCGGCCATTATTTTTTGCAATACCAAAGCCAATGTTCAATATGTAACTGGTGTGCTTAAAGGTTTTGGATATAATGCCGATGCCCTTTCAGCAGACTTATCGCAAAGTCGGCGTGAAAGTGTGCTGCAAAAAATTCGTCAAGGGGGATTGCGCTTTCTTGTGGCAACAGATGTGGCGGCCAGAGGCATTGATATACCAGACTTATCTCATGTAATACTTTTTGATATACCAGAAGATCATGAAAGCTACATACATAGGGCTGGGCGAACCGGTCGCGCCGGAGCCGCTGGTACGGTCATAAGCTTGGTTGATATAATGGAAAAGATGGAGCTTGAGCGCGTAGCGAAAAAATTCAATATACCACTTTTAACGCGTGAAAATCCTTCAGATGACGATGTTTCAAGTGTTGTGGGACAAAGGATTATTGCATTATTAGAGGCCCGCTATCGCAAGCTTACTGGCCTTGAGAAAGAACGTATGCGCCGCTTTAGCTTTATTACTCAAAACATTGTGCAGCAAGAGTCCGCAAATAAGCAAGATTTGAATAACGAGGGGCAATATGATTTATTAAACATGCTCCTTGATGCATGCTACCAAGAAAGCCTAAACATAAATTATGGGCCGTCGGGTAGCTCTGAACACAATAGCAATAACACACCAAGCACACGCAAGCGTCGATATAAACGACCTGCAAAAAAGCAAATATAGGTGGAGGCAATACCAGTGGCTGCAAATAGTCCAACAATACCACAATGCGTGCCAGAAGAAGTGGTGGCTACATTTGAAAGTCTACTGAGCGCAGTGGATTTTACCAAGGAATTACGCATGTTTAATGTGAAAATCTTTGATAGATCCTTGCGCAACACTTTATTAAAAGAGTTTGAAGCTACTTACGTTGGCCTTTGGTCACTGGCCCTTGAGCGTTCATTTCCGCAATCAGCCAATGACATTTTTGACTGCTTTTTAGAAAAATATACTCAAAAGAAATCGAGTAAAAATAAGGATAGCATCATAAAGAAATTGCGCGCTTATCGCGAAATGATGCATAGTGTTGGAGATCAAGACTTTAGCCAAGTTAGCCTGCATTTATTATCTTTTGGTGAGGTTAAAGAAGGCACGTTGAAAGCTGAAACATTACGCCTGTCATTAATACTTCGTAATCACTATGAATTTATATTTCAACGCCTTGTATAGATATGAAACTTCTTACCTCTCCTAAGGATTTTGCAACCATTGCCCATAGTGCAACAGAAACTTGCATTACCATTGGTAATTTTGATGGAGTGCATGTGGGGCATCAAAGCCTACTTAGGCGCACTTTAGAAAAGTCCACACAATATAAATTATTACCCACGGTTGTAACATTTTGGCCGCACCCCTTGGCTGTGCTTGCCGGTATGCATGCCCCTGCTTTACTTACGCCTCAAACAGAGCGTACGCGCCTCTTTGCCGCACATGGTATAGCTTTGACTGTAGAATTGCCATTTACACGCGAACTTGCAGGGCTTAACCCCGAAGAATTTGTCCAACATGTGCTTGTACCTTTAAATTGCCGCAAACTTGTTATCGGTTATGATTTTTCATTGGGCAAAAACCGTACGGGCAATTTAGAAGTCCTGCAAGCTCTGGGGGAAAAGTATGGCTTTAGCGTGGAGCAAATGCCTCCGGTCATTGCCCTAGATGCCGTAGTAAGCTCCACCCGTGTACGTGATTTTATACGCGCCGGTGACGTATGGGATTTACAAGCCCTGCTTGGGCAATATTATTCCATTGAAGGAAAAGTTATACGCGGGCATGGCCGTGGTGAGGGTTTGGGTTTTCCCACCGCCAACATTCAGACAGATTATGCCACCCTACCGCGGCAAGGTGTTTATGTAACTTGGGTAAGTGGCGTTGCAGAAAATACTCTGGCAGCTGTGACCAATGTTGGTTTTGTGCCCACTTTTGATAATAAAGAGCTAAGCATTGAAAGCTTTTTCCTTGATGGTAAATACAACGTTTACGGGCAAGACATTCGACTTTTCTTTGTACAACGTATTCGCGATGAGCGGCGTTTTAGTAGTATAGATGAGCTAAAAGAACGCATTGCAAAAGACACAGAAATTGCCAGAAATATACTTACTTCTGCCCCACAGCCCTAAAATTTAAATGTTATGAGCAAAAAATAATGCAACCAGAAATACTTGCCCCCGCCGGGGATAAACCCTCATTTTTAGCAGCCCTTGCGGCTGGTGCCGATGCCATTTATGTTGGCCTAAAACATTTTTCAGCAAGAATGCAAGCAGAAAACTTCAGCATATCTGAGCTTGCAAGCTTAGTTGACCTTGCACAAAGCCAAGATGCACGCGTATATGTAGCCATGAATACCTTGCTTAAACCAGGGGACATGAGTAGTGCTGCAAACCTTGTGGGCCGCCTTGCCCGCGATGTAGAACCGCATGCTTTGATTATTCAAGATATGGGCCTTGTAAACATTGCAAAACAAGCTGGATTTAATGGAGAATTACATTTATCAACCCTAGCCAACATTACGCATCCGGCTGGACTCTTAGCCGCTAAGGAGTTGGGAGCCAGTAGAGTTATTCTGCCAAGAGAGCTTGGCATTGATGAAATTCGTAGCATGGGGGAGGCTTGCCCAGAAGGCCTTGAGCTTGAGCTATTTGTGCATGGTGCCTTGTGTTATTGTGTTTCTGGCCGTTGTTATTGGTCTAGTTATATGGGGGGAAAAAGCGGATTGCGCGGGCGATGTGTACAGCCTTGTAGGCGTGTATACCGTCAAGGCGGCAATGCTGTGCCCCCGCCTGCCCCCAAGGAAGACAAAGGGCATGAACGTGCTGGTCGTAGTAAGGGACGTAAAGCTATACAAACCAAAAGAAGCGGTAAGGTGCATAGCGGACGTTATTTTTCCTGTTTAGATTTGTCCTTAGATGTGCTTGCCAAGACCTTACTGGATATACCAAGGCTAGGCTCTTGGAAAATTGAAGGGCGTAAAAAAGGGCCTCATTATGTATATTATGTGGTCACAGCTTATAAAATATTGCGCGATAACCCCGGAGATTCCAAGGCTAAAAAAATGGCTGAAGATTTTTTAGAAATGGCTCTTGGCCGACCTACCACTAGAGCTCGCTTTTTACCCCAAAAGCAATATGCTGCCACAAGCCCATATGAGCAGACAAGCTCTGGACTGCTTGTGGGTAAGAGCAATATTGACGCCGAGGGACGTGCCTTTATTAAGGCATATCGCGCCCTACTCCCCAAGGACTATTTGCGTGTTGGTATTGAAGATCAAAGCTTTCACAGTACTCTGCCCGTAACTAAACACGTCCCCAAGGCCGGTACATTAGCCTTGCGTGTGCCCAAGCATAAAACACCAAAGGCTGGCACACCGGTATTTTTAATTGACAGGCGCGAACCTGAACTTGTGGATATTTTGCATAAGGGTGAGCAACAATTAGCTAATATAACCAAGAAGAAAAACTTTCAAGCTAAACCCATTGATGTGAAGCTGCACTTTGCAGAGCCATCCAAAGCGCGCAGACGCGCAGATATGAGCTTGCAATCCCATATTCCCCAAGGGCGCGAAACACGCGGAGCCAAAGGGCTACATATGGCTTTATGGCTGTCACCAAAGGCTCAAGAGCTTTCACGCACCATCGTACCCAAGGTGGCATGGTGGCTACCACCAGTTATTTGGCCGGAAGAAGAAAAAACTTTTACGCGCTTGATTGCGCAATTATATCGCGCAGGTGCTAGACATTTTGTGTGCAATGCTCCATGGCAGCATAGCCTTTTTGCCAAGCGCGAAGAGTTGGACTTAATGGCCGGGCCATTTTGCAATTGTGCTAATGTAGCACAGCTTGATTTATTGAAAAGCATGGGCTTTGCAGCTGCATTGGTTAGCCCTGAATTACCTAAGGAAGATATGTTACTCTTACCAAAACAAAGCCCCCTACCCTTGGGCTTTGTGCTTAAGGGATTTTTCCCTGTGGGTGTTGCGCGTTTTGGCTTGTCCGGAGTTAAACCCAATGAGCCTTTTGCAAGCCCCAAGGGTGAAGTGTTTTGGGCTAGAAATTATGGCAGCAATACATGGATTTACCCTGCATGGCCCTTGGATTTCACTGAAAAGCGGACACAGCTTGAACAAGCCGGATACAGTTTTTTTGTAGAAATAAATGAAAATCCGCCTGCCAGCTTACCAGAAGTACGCCGCCACGGCTTGTTTAACTGGGATAATGAGCTTTTATAGGTAAATATAAGCTGCTAGCTTTGCTTGCCCGTTAAGCGATTGATTTTTGTGCCTTTTGCTCTGCACATTGTATTTTTCCATTGAAGTAATTTTTTAGAATTTAACAGCAAAATTATATTTGAAAATAATTGTGCAGAGCTCTCATTTGAGCACAAAAAAACACGACATCATATTGAAGTCGTGTTTAAAATTTGTTGCTTTAAACTTCTTAGTTTAAGCTTTCTTTTAATTGCTTACCTGGGCGAAATTTCACACTTCTGGAAGCAGGAATAGTAATGGCTTCTCCAGTGCGAGGGTTACGACCTTGGCGGGCTTTACGGTTTTCAACCACAAAAGAACCAAAACCAACTAAAGTAAGTTTTTCTTCTTGCTTAAGACCAGCAGAAATTGCTTCAAGAACAGCGTTAAGGGCACGCTCAGCAGCAGCCTTAGTGATGCTAGCATTACCTGCAATTTTTTCAACCAAATCAGCCTTTGTCATTTCCTTCCTCCTAAATGCTTAATAAGCTCGTTAAAAAAGTTACCAAAAGCTATGTCACGCTTTACGAATATAGCTTTACAAATTTTTAGTCATTTTGTTGACCGTAGCTTGGCAAATCCCAAGCTATATAATGCAATTATGCTTCACAGTTTTGCATGAACAACGTACACAATTTTCTTACAAAGTCAAGTGTTCCGCGGCAATTAATTGTGAAAGGTTACAAAAATCTTCGGGGCTCAAATTTTCAGGACGCAAGTTAGAATTAATATTTAAAGCATCCAAGGCATTAATATAGGACATGGCTTTATGCTGCTTAAAAATTGTTCCCAGCTGCTTACGACGGTTTTGGAAGCACATTTTGATTATATGCGCTAGAACTTCCGGATGTTGAGGATATTGATGAAGGGGGCTAAAGCTAACTACGGCAGAATCCACCTTAGGGGGTGGTGCAAAAGACTTAGGGCCCACTACAAAACCCCATGTGGCTTGCACAAAGTTTTGTGTCCATACGGAAAGTGCCCCGTATTCCTTGCTATTTGGCTTTGCCGTAAGACGTAAGGCCACTTCTTTTTGCACCATAAATACTGCACGCATAAGGCCCTTTGCCTTGCTAAAAATATCCCACATAAGTGGAGAGGCCACATTATACGGAAGATTACTAATGATTTTCCAAGGGTTTTCAGCATTAATATTTTGCCAAGGCATCTGCAATGCATCCATAAGAATGACTTGAGTATGCGTATTGCCAAGTCTTTTGCGCTCCTTAGCCCAGTGATTATCCTTTTCAATAAGTACCAGTTGCTTACACTCTTGTTGCTCAAGAATTTGAGTCAGCGCACCTGGGCCTGGCCCTATTTCCATGACCCTATCTTCAGGGCTAATTTGCAATAAATTAACTATTTTATGTGCGATATTTTTATCTTTAAGAAAGTGTTGCCCGAGGCTTTTTTTGGCTCTTGGTTGCATGGTGCCTCTATTATATTACGTCAAACTTTGCAAATTGCATCATAAGTCCGGCGCGGCCTTGGGTGGCCGAACGCAAAGAGGTTGAAAATCCAAACAGCTTAGCCAAGGGGGCCAGCCCTTGCACAAGTTTTAAGCTATCCTTTTCACCTTCTTTTCCTTTATCTTCAAGGCTTTCAACCCTACCCCCGCAAGTGGTAAAAAGGCCAATAGCCGCACCTAAAAAAGTTTCCGGTACAGATATTTCCACCTGCATAATAGGCTCAAGCACTTGCGGTGCGGCCTTGGGTATGGCTTCGCGCAAGGCCATTCCGGCGGCCATATGATAACCGGGAGGAGTTGAAACACCTTCACGCTTTTCAATATTTTCAATGTAAACACGCACATCTTGCATAGGGTAGCCGGTAAGCGGCCCACTTTGTAAGCTATCCTCAATGCCCTGCATGGCGGCATCAATCCACGTTTTATTTAAACCTATTTTGGCCAAGGCTCTAGCATCTTGCGCTATACCCTTGGGGATAAAATCACCAAAGCAAATTTCATTGCCGCTACCACGTGGCAAGGGCTCAATGCGTATGCTGATTTTACCATAATGATGTTCCTTACCAAGTTCGCGGTCAAACTCAGCCTCAGCAGTGGCAGAGTTTTGTATACTTTCACGACAGACCACTTGCGGCTGACCAGCCCGCGGACTGATGCCGTATTCGCGCTTAATGCGCTCTAATATAACATCTAAATGCAATTCACCCATACCAGAAAGCATGCGATGCCCTGAACCTTCATCAAT
>CAYJIU010000075.1:0-10057 GCA_964370305.1 uncultured Desulfovibrionaceae bacterium | reverse complement strand
AGACAGCCGCAAAAACGTTGCCGACTGCGACTGCCACCAAATGCAAAAACCGTCATCAAACCACGCTTGCGCGAAAGAAGCCTAAGCCACATATCGGCTTCACGAAAACGCCCCACATGCAGCACAATGGCAGAATCATTCCACTCCATGTAATAAATTTATTGTTCGGGGGGAAATGTCAAAGTTTTTACTTCACCATCGCGGCCAGGTATGGGGGTTTCTGCGCCATTATAGCGAATTCGCACCCCACCGGCATTACCAAGCTTAAGGGTCAAGCTTTCACTAAAAGTAAGGGCAAAGGTATCGCCAGATCGCAAGGAAAATTGCCTTGTATCAGCATCATCAGCATTGGAGTGAACCCAACACTCTGCTATAGCAGTAATAATAACTCTATTGGGACCATCCAATGCTGGCACGGCCTCTGGCAATGCAGCGGCTAATTGCGTAAGTTCTTCGGTAGTGTTTTCGGTTATGCTTTCAGTAGAACTTTGCTCAGTTTCGGTTGTGCTTTGTTCTGGTGTTTGGCTATCTTGAGTTTCAACTTCTACATTGCTATTTTCTTGTACATTATCCTGAGAAGTTGACTGCTCAGCAGGGTTTTGCACATTTTGCCCTGCTTGTTCTTGAGGGGAATTTTGAGCACTACTCGCATCTTTTGGTGCTTCAGTTTCAAGAGGAGATGCTACCGGCGGGGCGGGTTGAGCAGTTGTTAAATGATCTTTTTTAATTTTAGAAAATAAATCAGCATCACGATTTAACCAAACAAAACCACCTCCGGCCAAGCATAAACATATAAAAAGAAGAAAAATAATCTTGCTTTTATTAAAAGTTGGCCTTGTTTCAATGAGATGTAGTTCACTATTGGACGGATCCTCACTGGCGTCATACAAATCTTCAACTGTGAGTAATTCCTCAGTATCAAGTTCAAGTAAGCGTGCATAAGATATAACAAATCCGCGAACATACACACTATGAGGTAATGAGTCATTATCCGCATTTTCCAAAGCGCGCAGCACACGAGCACTGATTTTTAAACGATGCGCCACATCATCAATATTAAGCCCAAGCTTTTCACGCTCAGTACGTAAAATATTACCTAATTCTTCAAATGTCATACCCATAATTTTCTTCTTTTTATAAATCCTCAATAATGCATTTTAATTTGCTTTGAAAATATCAAATAATTACATTCTTATATCGACCATTGCTTTTTTGCGCAATGAGCCTATATATTCATCAAAACGCTCTTTAAGCTTTGGTTCACGCAAAATACCTTCCACAATAGGCTTAGCCTCTTCAAAAGACATAATACCACCCTCAGAAGCTGCTTGCACAAGCTTAAACTGAGCTTTTTTCCCATTAAGTACAATAACTTGAGTAGCCTCACCTTCTTTGAGGTCAGCAATGAGTTTGGCTAGTCTTGGGTCAAGTTTATCCACGGGGACGTCGCCCAAAAAACCACCATTTTCTTTATTGGGGCCAATAGATATTTCTTTAGCAATTTGCTCAAACTTACTACTGTCTTTTTTGATGGCAGCAGCATGTTGAGCGGCATTGGAAGTATCAGGATAAACAAGTAAAGCCAATTGCATTTGCTTGCTGTTTTTTAGTTCATTTTTATGGGCGTCGTAGTAGTCGCGCACATCCTCTGGGCGCACTACAACCTTACGTCCAACCATCATTGTCATAAGCTTTTGACGAATAATGGTACTATGAATACGCGAGCGCAAAGCATCAGGATTTAATCCTTCACTTTGCAATTGCTTTTCAAAGGCCTCTTTGGACATACGACTTTGCTGCATAATGCGAGTAATTTCAGTATCAACTTCTAAATCAGATGCTGTAATAGTGTGCCTTTGAGCCTCATCTAAAATCAAAAGTTCAAGAATCATATTATCAAGGGTTTGCTTATATATTTGCTCAACCTTTTCTTTGTTAGCTGCGCTATTAACATTAATTTTGCTCTTTTTTAATTCTGGTAAAGCCGCTTGTTGTACATCAAAATAAGATATCATTTGTCCATTAACCACCGCTGCCACCTTATTCAAAGTTGCCGCATGAGCACCAGACAAGCCCAAAAGTAAACAAAGTAAAGTAAGTAGTATTTTTTTCAAAATA
Source organism: uncultured Desulfovibrionaceae bacterium (assembly GCA_964370305.1). Lineage (GTDB taxonomy): Bacteria > Desulfobacterota > Desulfovibrionia > Desulfovibrionales > Desulfovibrionaceae > CAYJAD01. Next base: position 7,939 of record CAYJIU010000075.1, on the reverse strand, counting down.
AATCCTCGCTATGTTGTTCATTAAAACTAGCTCAAATTAGAACGTCGTCCAATATAAGCCTTTTTTTTATGGTATGCAATCATCTTTTCAGGGGGTAATAGCATACAAATATTTAAAATATAATTTACATAACTTCTTTGATTAGGTGTTTAGAAATTTCAACTTCCACGTGCTGCGTGTTGTTTTCTAACCAATCAAGCAAAAGTTCATCCATCTTTTGTTCCATGATCCTGTCTTCAATATATACGTAGGCTTCACTTATGGGCACATTCTGCGCCATGTTTTTACTAATGAGACAAGTGCGATTAAACATTTCATTATCTTCAATAATATTTGTACATTCTTGCTCGTTTAAGGTTAAAATTGCTTTTTTTGAATGTTCTGGCAAAGCATTTGCTTGCACGGTGATGCGATATTGTTGAACATTAACATCATCTAATAATGATTGTAAGTCATGAATATTTATTAAATCTTCTTGTTTCTCACTCAACGCAACCTGCAAAGTTAACGACGCCACAAGAGTAAAGTTTTCTCTATGGGTAGTATAATATTCCTCCACTTCTTCGGTGGTTGGAATATAAAGCTTGCGTATAAAAGTATCCTTAAATAATTCCAATGCTAATTGATAACGAAGCAAAATACGCCATGCTTCAACATTTATGGCGTTTTCGGTAATATGTTTTTCAAATTCATTTTCAGGGTAGCCTTGTAGTAAGCTATTTTCATAAGCGGTCACCTGAGCATCTGTTATAATATCAGCTTTATTTTCAACATATTGCAATATTATTTCATATAAAATGATAGTTGAAAGTGTTGCCCCATACTGCTTGCGCAATTTATCTAAGGAAGGTTTAGCACCATTATTAAAATCAACAAAATTAATCTCTTGAAAAGATTGCACAGTATTCAACATGATGGGTTTACCATTAACGGTGGCCACAACATTATCTGGCAAAGTTTTTTCATAACAACCACTTAACAAAATAAGTGCAAATAGTATCACGCCAATTTTTCTTAAACGCACCATAAAACTCCAGTTTGATATGTCTTAGCAGCAAGGCAAGACTAGCAAAAAAAAGTGTAAATTAAAACACTTTTTCTTATTCCTTATGCGTAGGTTCAAGCTTTAAAGCTTTGTGGCAAAATTGTTGTTGCTCTCTTCGATTTTAACTTCTAGACTTGCTGGCGGTAATAAACGTATATTATTGTTTTTTGCTATATGGTTCATCAACTTTGCAACATCCAAACTTTGCTTTTTATCATCCCAATATATAACAAGTTTATTTCTAAAAATATCTGCGCGGCGCGCGCCAAGTGTGCTTAAATCTTGCTTAAAGCTAAGTATTGCTAAAAAGCTCTCAAATTCAGGCGGAAAAGAACCAAAACGATCACGCATGGATAGGGCAATATCTTCCCGTGCCGCCCCGTTTACAGCGGAGCTTAGGCTTTTATAATAGCGTAATCGCTCTCGCCCATCTTGAATGTAGGTTTCGGGTATATTGGCAGCAACTCCGATATTAAGCTCCACTTCAGCATTTAGGGCCATATCAGTACCTTTTAGCCTATTCACTGCTTGTTCAAGCATTTCAAGAAAAAGGTCTAAACCAAGGCGCGTCATGTGACCTGACTGCACCTCACCAAGAATATTGCCGGCACCACGCAAGCGCAAATCCTCCATGGCCACCTGAAATCCTGCGCCCAAGTAGTCTAAATCAAGAATAATGCGCATGCGCTCACGGGCCACATCCGACAACCTGTGCTCTTCAGGCACCACAAAATATGCATAAGCCTGTCTATCAGAACGCCCCACTCTGCCCCTAAGTTGGTAAAGCTGGCCAAGGCCAAACATATGAGCTTGATCTACCACCAATGTATTGGCTCTTGGAAAATCTAAGCCAGACTCCACAATGGACGTACACACAAGCACATCAAGCTCTCCATGCCAAAATTTATGCATGGTCTCCTCAAGGTTTTTTTCTGGCATTTGCCCATGAGCCATGCCCACGCGCGCATCTGGCACTAAATTGCGCACATATTCCACGGTTCGCTCAAGGCCCTGCACCCTGTTATAAACCCAAAAAACTTGCCCTTCTCTGGCTATCTCTCTTTCAAGTATTTGTTTAAGTGTTGCCCCATCACGCTGTAAAATAGCGGTTGATACTGGCTTTCGTTCTGGTGGAGCTGTTTCGATTATGGATAAATCTCTAATTCCCGACATGGAAAGTTGTAAAGTACGCGGAATGGGTGTTGCGGTAAGAGTGAGCGCATCCACATTTTTTTTCATAGCTTTAAGTTTTTCTTTATGCCTAACCCCAAAGCGTTGTTCTTCATCAAGAATTAATAAGCCAAGATTTGGTAAAACCACATCCTTTGAAAGTAGTCTATGTGTGCCAATTAATATATCAAGTTGCCCTTTAGCGGCAGTATGTAAGGTTTCAGTTTGCTTTTTCTTGCTAACAAAACGGCTAAGCAAGCCCACATGTACTGGAAAACCAGCCAAGCGTTGCCTAAATGTTTGAAAGTGCTGCTCCGCAAGTACAGTGGTTGGACAAAGCAAGGCCACTTGCCTCCCCTCAGCAGCAGCACGAAAAGCCGCGCGCAAAGCTACCTCTGTTTTACCAAAACCCACATCACCGCACACCAACCTATCCATAGGTTGTGGCTTTTCCATATCATCAAGCACATCTTGAATAGCCTTGGCTTGGTCTGGCGTTTCTTCAAAACCAAAAGTAGCCTCAAATTCGGCATAAAGCTCGTCAGGTGGATTGTAGCGAAAGCCTTTGGCAACCTTTCTAAAAGCATACATTTCCACCAAGTCCGCTGCAATTTGCTCAATGGCTTTACGTGCTTTTTCCTTACTATTTTGCCAATTTGTACTCCCAAGTCTATCTAATACTACCTCTGCATCGCCACCTTTAAACAATTGCACTAAGGATAAGCGATCAGCAGGCACATAGAGCTTATCTGCACCTAAATATTCAAGTAATAAAAAATCATTTGCGGCTTCACCCACTTGCATACGATATAGCCCAGCATAACGGGCAATTCCATAGTCTCGATGTACAAGTAAGTCACCAACATTTATATCATTAAAGTTGCTAAGTCCTTTAAAGGCTCCAGATGCGGTGCGAGCACGCTTTTCGGCCTTGGGATAGATGATATCCTCACCTAAAATCAGTATATTATCCCACAAAAGCTCAGCTCCACTACGCCACGGCGCAACTAGAGCAAATATGCCTTGAGTATCGGGAATATAGCGTAAATGCGGGCTAAGTCCGTCTTGTTCTGCAAGGGCTAGGAATTTAGCTCTACTGCGCTCACTACTAAATGAAAGTAGTACTTGACGTTTACTCCTTTGCCATTCTTTAAGCCCTGCCACTAAATGCTGCCACGGCCTATCCTTAGAACCAGCCATGGGCAAAAGAGTTGTAAAATCATGAATTTGACGCTCTTTTAGTTCCACACAATGGGCTGTATGTTCCCCTGCGCCCATAACCAGCGGTTCTTCATATATTGCATATGCCCTATCCCACGTAGATAACACACTATCAGCATCACGCAGAGCTAGCCGTCCTGGCTGAGACACGGGCATGTCGTCAGCCTCAAGGCTTTCACTTAAAATGCGGGCGGCACTTTCCACATCATCCTTAGCGTCTATTTTTCCCGGTAAAAGCCATACCACATCCTTGGGTAACCATTCTTCAAGCACTGTGGGTGCATCATAAAACACCCCCGGCAACAAATTATGCCCACCGATGCCTAAATTTTTCTTAAAGTCATGGCTGAAGTTTTCGTCTAATAAGCCCTTTTGTTGCATGCGTTCCCAACGCTTTAAGGCTTTAGAGCTCCATGAGCTTGCTATACCCATGGGGGGAATAATGGTGATTTCTGCTATGTTTTCAAGAGAACGCTGCGAGCCTTGGTCAAATATGCGCATATCTTCAAGCAAGTCTCCAAAAAATTCAAGACGAATTGGCTTTTCATAACCTGCAGGAAATATATCTAAAATATCACCACGCATGGCCAAATCTCCCGGACGAGTAACCATAGAAACACGCTCATAACCCCACGTAACGGCTTGTTCAATTAATATATCTGATGAAATTTCTGCCCCTTTACTTAAGCATAGTTCATGCTCAGTAAAAAATTGACGAGGCATATATTTTAACAAAAGATTATCAATAGTTAAGACAAGACAGCTGGGCTTGCCATATTGCAAAGCATAAAATGTTGCCATGCGCTCAGGCCATGTGGAACCAGCACCTGTATGCAATGCGCCTGGGGGCAAAAACAGTAGTGGCCATTGCCAACGTGGAGTTGTAACAATTGGATTTTGCTGAGAAAGCTCAGGAGTAAAAAGAGTCAAAAGACCGCGCGCCGCGGCAAACTCCTCTCTATTGCGTGCAAGCAAGACGGCACTGCGTCCATCTTGCAAACACTGCAAGGCAAGACGGCAACGGCTAGCCATACCGCTATGCGTAAGATGAGTATGCTTTTGGCGTAGAATATCTTGAAGTATTGGCATAAAAATAATTACAAAATGAGGCTAAAAGCAAGCCTCATTTTGTAATGAATTTAAGTTATTTGAATGAAGATTCTAATATTTTAACGCAATCATCTTCAGACAATGGTGCTGGGTCAAAGTTAAACAATCCGCCCATGGTTTGACGAGCATTTTGGGCGTACTTGCGAATGTCATCATATACAAAACCATAGTCAGACATTTTTAAGTCATCAACACCACAAGCTTTTTGCAAACCTGCTAAAGCCTCAACAAAATCCATAGCCTTATTTGCATCAGCCTTACCCAAGGCTTTAGCCATGGCAATCATACGCTCATCACAAGCATGTACAGAAGCAAAATGCGTATAATACGCAAGGCTTATCATAATAAGCCCCGCACCATGCGGTAAGTCAGGCTTATGAGCACTTAAAGCATGCTCTAAGGAATGTTCAGATGTGCAAGATGATGTAGATTCCACCATACCAGACAGGGTGTTGGCTAGAGCTACGTGCTCGCGCGCTTCAATATTACTACCGTTTTTTACAGCCTCTGGTAGCCATTTTCCTATAAGTTCTATGGCTTTAAGAGCATATAAATCACTAATAGGTGTAGCAGTATTACCAAAATACCCCTCGGTGCTATGGAATAATGCATCAAAACCTTGATAGGCAGTTAGATGCGGTGGTACAGTTAGCATAAGCTCTGGATCCACAATGGAAAGCACAGGGAAAGTTGCATCATAACCAAACCCGATTTTTTCTTGAGTATCTTCCTTGGTGATAACAGTCCAAGGGTCAGCTTCGGTGCCGGTGCCGGCAGTTGTGGTTATGGTCACAATGGGTAGTGGAGCATTGGCAATGGGCTGGCCCTTGCCGCTACCACCGTGAATATAATCCCAATATTCTCCATCATTTGTGGCCATAATTGCAATGGATTTAGCACAATCAAGACTGCTACCTCCACCAAGGCCAAGCACAAAATCACATTTATTGTCACGGGCGCAAGCGGCACCTTCGGCCACGTTAACAGAAGTAGGGTTTGGCTGCACATTATCGTAAATAGCATGAGCAACTCCGGCCTTATCTAGCTCGGCTATGGTGCGCTCAAGATAACCATTGGCACGCATGGACTTACCATTGGAAATTACAATAAGTGCCTTTTTGCCGGGTAAAGATTGCTTGTGCAACTCATTCAAAGTACCCGCCCCCACAATAACGCGTGTTGGAATATAATAAGTAAAACGCATAAATCCTCCACGTTAGAGGTAAAATAACAGGAAAAAGTAAATTATTTTAACAACTAACTCAATTTAAATTTTTAAAATTTCATAGCTTTAACGAGGGGCATTGTAGTATACTTTTCATATTTGTAAAGTATTTAAAAAGCATATAACTAACTGAACAAGCTAAATAAAAATAAATCACGTAAATTATTTTAAAAAGCTTTTTCCAAAGCTTGCTCTAGCATTTCTTGTGTGTAAATATCGCGCAAAACAATGGGCGCAGAAGACCCAAAACCCTTAGTAAAAATAGCGGTTAACGGAATACTGCTACTACCAAGAGCATGCAACAATGCCTCACCTTGAGGATTATTACGGGTAATATCTACCCGAACGAGTTTAAATTTATATTTATTTTGCAAGTCAGATAAAAAATCTGTTGTAAGTACAGTTTTTTCCAGAAATTTACAATTTGGGCACCAGTCTGCTGTGAATTCAACTAACATGGGGGTTTTGCCTAAGTCTTTTTCAAAAATTGCAGCTTCAAAATCACTCCAATTATTCTGTGATACCGGAGGACTAGACACATAAAAAACTACTAAACCTATACAGAGCGCAAATGTTATACCAAGAAGATTACGCCTTAATCGTGGGGCATTAAGTCCGCCAAAATAACCCCATATCCAGCCAACAAATGCCAAAGATATAAGCCCAATTAACATTGGAATATGCACATCTTGCGGTAAAATGGAGAATAAATATAAAGCTGTTGCCAAAAGGAAGAAGGCCACCATTCGCTCAATAACTCCCATCCATGCTCCCGGACGAGGTAAAAACCTTGCTAATTCAGGTTTTATGGCTAACAATAAGTATGGCAAGCTCATCCCAAGACCCACGGCCAAAAATACAGTGACCAGCACGGGCATGGATTGCGTAAAAGCCCAACTAAGTACCCCACCTAAAAAAGGGCCACTGCATGGAGTTGCCAGTAAAGTCGTAATCATACCAGTTATATATGCTTGAATACGCGGTGATTTAATACTGCCAGATTTAAGGTCAATAATGGGTAGGTTAAAAAGCCCAAACATGGAGAGGGCAAGCAAGAAAATGAGCACCACCATGCTGGCTACAAATGTGGTGTCCTGATAAAATTGTCCCCAAATAAAGCCTGCAAAACCTAAAAATAAAGCTAGAAGTAAAAAAAGACTCAGCATGCCGGCGGCAAAGAGTAGGTTTTGAATTCGAAAATCAAACCAATCACTGCTATGCATATTTTGCCTTGCGGATAAAAAAGAACTGGCTTTAAGCGTAAGTACAGGGAAAACACAAGGCATGAGGTTTAAGATAATCCCTGCTAAAAATCCTAAAAATAAAGCTTTTTCAATGCCAGAAACTTCAAGCTCAGCAGTAAATACTTGCGGTGCAAAAGCCCATGTAAAATTCTCAGCGACAGATCCTTGAGGGCTTGAGGATGAACCCAAGACACTAAGACCACTAAGCCCAACTCTTTGGGGTGCCGTTTGCACCCTTAATACTGATTCTTGCCATAATTTGAAATAAGGTTGATTTTGCAATAGCGGTAATACTGGCGGCACGTTTAAGGATATAGCCAAATTTACTGGTAAACAATGACTAGTGGAACAAAGAAGCAGTGAAAGTGTGCCTTGAAATTTTTGCTCTGTTTTGGCCATGCCTAGATTTAAGAAGATGGGAGTTTTGGTACTATAGGCTTGAATTACTTTTGAAATATCATAATAGTCGCGCCGTTCCACCCCCAACGGATAACGCACAGCAAAGGCCTTACCAGCATCATCATTAACAGCCAACACCACAGGCCTAGTGGCATCATCTTCAACATCTGTTGGCGCATAGGTGTAATACTCTTTAGCAATATCAAGCCAAACAATCGCCCATATCTCACCACTATCATTAGCATATTCAATACTAACATCAATCCCCTTGGGCATAGTCGGTGACATCGCAAAAGATGAACTACTCAATAAAATAAAAAACAAAGTTAAAACAACTGTAATTACAGAATGATAAAATAATCGTGATTTCATGCGAGAACAATATAATAAAATAAAAAAAATGTAAAAGCTTCTTGACTTCTCAAAACCGAGAGCATATAAATTTTTCGCTGACGGGCCATTAGCTCAAATGGTAGAGCAGTTGACTCTTAATCAATTGGTTCGGGGTTCGAGTCCCTGATGGCC
>CAYJIU010000074.1:0-10106 GCA_964370305.1 uncultured Desulfovibrionaceae bacterium | reverse complement strand
AATACTATGAAGGTCTTACTGAAAAAGTTGAAGTTAAGATGCAGCGCGCTGCTTCCGGTTCAACCATGTAAGCAATTCTAGCTTAAAATTATTAAAGGGGAGGGCGCAAGCTTTCCCCTTTTTTGGTGAACAAAGCCCTTTAAAAATATTTCCCCTCTTTCCTCAGTGAAAATTTAAAAAACTACATAGGGTAAATGATGCTTGGAATATTTGTTGATAGTACAGATCCTGTATTCAATCTTGCTTTAGAGGATTATCTTTTTAATAGTTTAAGACCTGCTGATGAAGGTTATTTTTTGCTATGGCATAATGTGCCATCCATTATAGTGGGGCGGCATCAAAATACTTTACAAGAAATCAATCAAGATTTGGTTAAGAGTTATAATTTGCCGGTGGTTAGGCGTATGACTGGTGGTGGTGCTGTTTATCATGACCTTGGTAATGTAAACTTTTCTTTTTTACGTCCTTTGAGAGATGGTGAGGGCGGATCCATAGATTTTTCCATATTTTTACAGCCCATTTTGCAAACCTTGCATGATTTAGGTGTGCAGGCTGAATTTAGTAGCCGTAATGATCTTGTTTGTTCGGGGCGAAAGTTTTCTGGCAGTGCGCAGTTACGCCGTGCTGACGGTGGAGTTAGGCGAGTGTTGCACCATGGTACATTGATGGTCAATCTTGATTTGGATATGCTAGGTGCTGTGCTCACTGGTGCGCCAGATAAGTATTTATCTAAGGGTATTTCGTCCATTCGTAGCCGTGTGGTTAATTTGTCAGAATTTTTATCCGCAGGTATGGATGAATTAAAACAGTCCCTTATGACTAATTGTGCCCATGAAGTGATAGACATTGATGCTAGTGTTTTGGATGCAGCAAAGATTTTGGCTAAGCAGAAGTATATGACTTCAAATTGGAATTATGGTGCCTCACCTCCTTTTACAGAAAAGCGGAGGGAGCGTTTTGCCTGGGGGCTTGTGGAGTGTCATATTGATGTGCAACGTGGGCGCGTAGCTAAGCTAAGTATTTTTGGGGATTTTTTTGCTGAAGAAAATATAGAAGAGCTTGAATGTAAGTTTAGGGATGCGCCCTATACTCCTGAAGGCTTAAGTAAGGTTTTGGCTAACGTGGATATTAATAGATTTTTTTCAGGCTGCGATGAACAAAGCATGTATGACTTTTTTTGTAAATTTTAAATATTTTCTATAATAAATATAGCCTTTTAATTGGTGCTTTGTTAAAAATTATCTTCTTATTGTCTTGTGCCTCATTATGATAAATGATATGTGTTAAAGAGCTAGTTGGTACATGTGATATTTTAAATTTACCAACCTAAGGAGATATATGAGTAGCTTGCTTCAAACTCCACTGTGTCAGTGGCACCGCGCTCACGGCGCAAAAATGGCTGATTTTGCCGGTTGGGATATGCCCATTCAATATACTGGCATTTTGGCAGAGCATGAGCATACGCGTAAGTCAGCGTCTGTTTTTGATATTTGCCATATGGGAGAGTTTTTACTTAAAGGCGCAGGGGCTGCAAACGCACTTGCAAAGGCCGTTACCCATAATCTTGATACATTAAAACCTGGCAAATGCCGTTATGGTTTTTTGCTTAATGAGGACGGCAATATATTAGATGACCTCATTGTTTACCGAATGAATGATGATGACTTTATGCTAGTAGTGAACGGGGCATGCACTGCCAGTGATTTTGCTACCTTAAAATCACGTATGCCAGAAGGCGTTGAGTTGTCAGATATTTCCTCCGATGTGGCCAAAATTGACTTGCAAGGGCCGCGTTCATTAGAGGTGCTCGAAGCCGTTTTTGGGGAGAGCTTTACGCATTTAGGCTATTTTTCCTTTGAGGAGCAAAAGTACCTTGGGCATGATATTTTAATTAGTCGCACCGGATACACCGGTGAGCTTGGTTATGAATTGTATTTGCCTTGGAAAAATGCTTTGGCCCTTTGGGAGCATCTTTTACAAGATGAGCGTGTAAAACCTGCCGGACTTGGTGCGCGCGATACTTTGCGTTTAGAGTCTGGCCTGCCACTTTATGGGCATGATCTTGATGACCAACACAATCCTACAGAATCTGGCATGGGCAAGATGCTCACAAGCACAGCACCCTATGTGGGGCATGAGCGTGTGTCTGAGGTTAGGCAAAAGCTTTTGCCTTTGCGTATTGATGGCCGTAGAGCCGCGCGCCATGGTGATATCTTAGCCCTTAGCAGTGGTGAGGAAGTGGGCCTTGTGACTAGCGGTTCATTTGCGCCATCCTTGGGCTATGTGATTGCACTGGCATGGGTTGATGCAAAATACGCTGAACATACTGATTTTATTATTAAGGCTGCAAAGACGTCTTTGCCAGCTCAAGTTGCGGAATTGCCATTTTATAAGGATGGTACCGCTAGAATTAAACTGTCGTAATCATAAAAAATATATGGAGGAATATTATGTCTAACCCAGCTGATTTATTATATGATAAAACCCATGAATGGGTACGTATTGAAGGCGATGAAGCCGTTATTGGTATTACACATTTTGCTCAAGATGCTCTTGGTGATATTACTTATGTTGATTTGCCAGATGTAGGTACGGTTTTAAGCTCCGGCGATGAATTTGGCTCCATTGAGTCGGTGAAGGCCGCCAGTGAGTTGTATTCTCCGGTAGATGGTGAAGTTGTGGCAGCTAATAATGATATTAATAACACGCCAGAAGTGGTGAATAACAGCCCTTATACCGATGGTTGGATGCTTAAAGTAAAGCTTTCTTCTAAGCCTGAAGGTTTAATGGATGCAGCAGCTTACGAAGAGTTCTGCGCCAAAGAAGCTTAATAGGCAAAGACCGCGGACAAACCCGCATCCATACGATTTATTTTTTAACTAGAAGTCGTAATATATGGATTGTTAGTATGTAACGTGCCTTATTTTAAGGCCAAACCATAGAGGTGGGCTTATGCCTTTCATTCCCCACACTAAGGACGAAGTTGAAGCAATGCTTGCGCGCATTGGCGTGAAAACTTTGGATGACCTTTTTGCTGATATTACACCGGATTTGCGTCCAAAATCGTATGATATGCCCAAGGGGCTAAGCGAAATGGATGTATGTAAATATTTTGAAACCTTGGCTGAAAAAAATAGTACCCATGTGTTAAGCTTTTTGGGAGCAGGCTTTTATGACCATGCCATCCCCAAAGCTGTTGATGCTTTAAGCTCACGCAGTGAGTTTTATACATCATACACACCTTACCAGCCTGAATCTTCACAAGGGACTTTGCAGGCTATTTTTGAGTATCAAACTGCCGTAACCCGCCTTTTTGACATGGATTGTGCCAATGCCTCCGTATATGATGGTGGCTCTGCACTTTTTGAATCCATGATGATGGCAGCCCGCCAAACCAAGCGCAAAAAAATGGTTTATGATGAGGGTATTAACCCCATTTGGCGGAGAATGATGCAGGATTATTGTGCTTACCTTGATATAGATTTACAAGAAGTGGCGCATAACAATGGACGCCCAGACCTTGCAGCATTAAAAGCTGCTGTTGATAATGAGTGTGCTGCCGTCATTGTACAAAATCCAAACTTTTTTGGAGCAATAGAAGACTTTACCGAGCTTTTTGCCCACGCTAAGGCTCAAAAGACACTTTCGGTTATTTCTGTCTATCCTGTGATGCAAGCGGTTATGAAAACTGCTGGTGAAATGGGGGCTGATGTGGCCGTTGCCGATGGTCAAGCACTTGGGATGCCACTTTCTTTTGGGGGGCCATATCTTGGGATTATGACTTGTCGCAAGGAATATATACGCCAGTTCCCCGGGCGTATTGCCGGACGCACTAAGGATGTAGACGGAAAAACCGGCTATGTGCTTACTTTGCAAGCCAGAGAGCAACATATACGCCGCGCTAAGGCCACTTCAAATATTTGTTCAAATCAGTCCTTGTGCGCTTTGCGCAGTCTTATGTACCTATCTCTTTTAGGCCCGCAAGGGCTTGAGCGTGTGGCACTTTTGGGCATGGAAAATGCTCGCCATGCCGTGGAAAAATGGTTAACCATTCCAGGGGTTAGCCTTTTACATGATGCAGCATATGGCAACGAAATTGCTTTGAAGCTGCCTGTGCCGGCTCAACAATTAATTGATAAGTTGCTTGAACAAAATGTTGCCCTTGGCTTCCCCGTGGGGCGTTATTATGAAGGCATGGAGAACGTGCTCTTAATGGCCTTTACTGAAAAGACCAGCCATGCGCAAATTGATGATGTCATCAGCAAAGTAAAAGGATTGCTCTAATGAATACACTATTTGAAAAATCCGTTAATGGTCGTGTGGGATGGCTACCAAGACAAGCACAAAAAACTGCCTCAGAGATGTTGCCCAAGGAGCTTTTACGCAAAAGTGCTCTAAGGTTGCCTGAACTTTCTGAGTTAGATGTGGTGCGCCATTTTACGCTTTTATCCAAGCGCAACTTTGGGGTGGATGGTAATTTTTATCCCTTAGGCTCTTGCACCATGAAGTATAACCCAAAATTTACCGAAGCCGTAGCTTCCATGCCCGGTTTTGCATCCTTGCATCCGGCTTTGGCCCAGTTTGAAGGCGGGCAAAAGTATACCCAAGGCGCGCTTGAGTGCATATGGGAATTTGAAAAATTACTTTGTGAAATCACCGGTATGGATTCATATACCTTGCAACCCATGGCCGGTGCGCATGGTGAGTTTACCGGTGCCATGCTCATTGCTGCTTATCATCGTGATAAGGGGAATAAAAAAACCAAGGTTATTTGCCCTGACTCAGCTCACGGCACTAACCCAGCCTCAGCTGTGCTTGCTGGTTATGAAGTTGTTAATATTGAATCACGTGACGGCATGATTGACCCAGAAGCCTTGGAAGCAGCTCTTACCGATGATGTGGCCGCTGTGATGATGACTTGCCCTAATACCTTGGGTCTTTTTGAAAATCACCTGCCAACCATTGTGGAAAAGCTACGCCGCGTAGACGCGCTACTTTATTATGATGGTGCCAATATGAACGCTATTATGGGCAAGATGCGCGTGGGTGATGTGGGCTTTGATGTGGTTCACTGGAATGTACACAAAACCCTTGGTACTCCACATGGTGGCGGTGGCCCAGGGGCCGGGCCGGTGGGTGTTTCTGCTCGCCTCACGCCATATATGCCCATATCGCGCGTGCAAAAGAAGAGTGATGGTACGTTCTATCTTGACTATAACTATCCAAAAACTATTGGTTATATAGCACCTTTTTATGGTAGCTTTGGAGTGCTCTTAAAAGCCTATGCCTATGTGCTGCGTCTAGGCGGTGAGGGTTTAAGACGTGCTTCTGAATATGCGGTATTAAATGCTAACTATCTAAAAAAACTAGTAGAAAATTTCCTTGACGTGCCTTATCCACGTATTTGCGCGCATGAATTTGTGGCCTCTGCGCCTAATGGTGTACGCGCTCTTGATGTGGCTAAGGGGTTATTGGATAATGGTTATCACGCACCTACGGTGTATTTTCCGCTAATTGTACCTGAGTGTTTGATGATTGAACCCACAGAAACGGAAAGCAAGCAAACGCTAGATGATTTTGCCAAAGTTCTGGAAGATGTGGTGCAATTGGGTCTTGATGATCCTCAAGCTTTGCAAAATGCTCCCACCAAGACCACCGTGCGTAGACTTGATGAGACTGGTGCTGCTAGAAATATGATTTTGACTGAAGATATGGCTTAGTAATACTTTATTTTACTTACTTAAGTAGACCCGCCCTCACTGCCGTATATGGTTTTGGGGGCGGGTTGATTTTTAAAGCTTACAACATTTACTCTAACGCAGCTATGAAAGAGCGCTACATAATTAATTGTGCAAGGTCTCTTAGAGCTTTGACGGTAGTCATTTATGCAGTGCATTTTTTGCAAGTTATTTTTTTGCTTGTAAATTAGCCTACGATGGCGTAGTGTGAATGGGAGTTTGAGGTTTTCAATATTCTAATATCCCATAAGTGTAATATCCTTAGGAGATATACATGGTTAAGGTTCTAATTGTTGACGATTCCATTTTTATGCGTAAGGCCTTGGCTGCTCTTATGGAGGGTGACCCCGATATAGACATCGTGGGCATGGCCAGCAATGGTGAAGATGCTCTGCAAAAAATTAAAGAGCTTGATCCAGATGTGGTAACCCTTGATATTGAAATGCCTAAAATGGACGGTTTAACCGCGCTTGGGCATATTATGAAAACATGCCCAAGACCTGTCATGATGATAAGCTCACTCACCGAGGAAGGTGCCCAATCAACTTTGAAAGCCATGGAGCTTGGCGCGCTTGACTTTTTGCCTAAATCCATGAGTTCCCAAAGCGATGTTTTTGGGCACGAGCTTGCAAAGAAAGTTAAATTATTAGCGAGAAAAAAAGCTCTCATGCAATTGCGCTTTGGCAACCAAAGAAGGCAAGAGCCAAGTGTTGCTGGGGCTAGCTCATCTTCATCAAATGTATGTTCACCTTGCAAGGGTAGGCGAGATATTGTCGGCATAGGTGTTTCTACCGGTGGCCCGCCCGCAGTGCAAAAAGTATTGTCTGCTCTGCCAGCCGACTTTCCTGCCACCATATTAATAGCCCAACATATGCCAGCTGCTTTTACTGGGCCTTTTGCCAAAAGGCTTGATAGCGTGTGTAATATTACCGTATCTGAGGCTGTTGGCGGTGAAAGGCCAAAGGCTGGCCATGCATATGTTGCCCCTGGGGGCAAGCATATGCGCCTTATTATGCGTGGCCCCCTCATGGAAATTGAAGTTTCTGCCGAACCAGCTTCTGCATTGTATAAACCATCTGCCAATGAGCTTATGGAGTCCATATCAAAGTGTAACCCCCGTAAGTCCATAGGGCTAATCCTAACAGGAATGGGTAGTGACGGGCTTGAAGGTATTCGTCCTTTGCGTGAGAAGGGTGGGTATATTATGGCACAAGATGAAGCATCTTGCGTGGTTTATGGCATGCCCAAGGCCATTGTTGATGCTAAGTTAACTGACCAAATTTTGGATATAGATAATGTGGCCGCTGCGTTGATTACTGCGGTAAAAGGATAAATAATAGAGGGTAGTTATGGTTGATTATGCACAAGATATAAATCCTCAAGAAGTGTTAGATGCTCTAAACGGCTCTGATCTTGAAAGCGTAAGACACGCCGTTTTTGTGGCAGGTGAACTAGGCCTGACTGAGACAGTTGAAATTCTTTGCAGGCTTATTCAAAGCACAAATATTGGAGTGCAGGAAGCTGCGGAATATGCCTTGCGTAAAATTAGGGGCAAGCAAACAGTGCAAAAAATATTGCCTCTATTGCGTAGTGAATCCCCCTCTTTGCGTAATATTGCCATGGATATTTTACGCGAAATTTGCGGCGATGATATTGCATCTATACAGCCCTTTTTACGTGATATTGATCCAGATATACGCATTTTCATTGCGGATATTTTGGGCCATGCCGGAAGTATTAAGGCAGTACCACTGCTTTGTGAGGCTTTATTAAAAGACCCCGAGGTTAATGTCCGCTATCAGGCAGCCATGAGCCTTGGTAATCTTGGTTATGCTGAAGCTGTGGACGCTCTTAAAAATGCCATGCATGATGAAGAGTGGGTGCAGTTTTCGGTGGTTGAGGCCTTAGTAAAAATACGCGCACATAATACCGTTGATATGCTGGTTGCACATTTATCAAAATGTTCACTGTTAGTGGCTTCGGTTATCATTGATGCCTTGGGAGAAGTTAGAAATATCAAAGCTGTACCGCTATTGCTAGGCTACATTGAAAAGGCCAACCCCGTACTACACAACAAGGCTGTAAAGGCTATAATTCAAATACTTGGTGAGGGTTCATTGGCTTTATTGTCCAAGGAAGATCAAGTACGCTTTAAGGGATATCTTGAGTCTGCCTTGGAGGATGAGGACGAGAGTATCCAACAGTCAGCATTGGCAGGGCTTTCTGCTGTGGGTGATGTTGCGTCATCACAAGTGGTTATGAATTTTATTTTAAGACTAACCATTGACCTTGAAGATGATATGTATATCTCTGCCCTTAAAACTTTGGCTGTCATTGGTTATAATGAATCCTTTGCGGGATTTTTAAGATCAGATGATAATAAGATTGTATACATTTCTCTTGAGGCTTGCCAATACCTTACAGATGCTTGCGCCATAAATGATATTATTGATGTGTTCTGGAGTTTAGATAGGGATAATCAACGCCTATCTATGCAATATATAATGAACTTTGCCAATGCTGAACATGCAGCATTTGTGCTTGATGTTTTGGAGCGCACTGATGATAGCAGTGTTTTAAAAGCAGCTATGACTTGCCTTGGAGAGCGTTTGCAATATAGCGCAGCGCAAGAAAAAATATTTTCTTTGTTATTCCACTCATATAATGATGTTAAAGAAACTGCTGTTGAGGCCTGCATTAAGCTACATACACCTGAGCTTGAAGCCAAATTTGTGGAGCTTTTTGCAAGTGATGATGCTGAACACCGCCTTATGGCCTTGTATGCCTTGTGTAATTATGAGGCTAAAAATCACTTAGATATCATCACTAAAGGCTTGCAAGATGAAAATCCAAGTGTACGCCAGATGGCTGTGGAGTCGTTTGCATGCTCAAGCATTGATTTGCGTGATTATATAGATATTATTTTGGAAAAATTAAATGACCCTGACCGCGATGTGCGCATTGCTGTGGTAGATGTTGTTGGTAATGCCAATGATGATACAGTTACACCTTATTTGATAAATGCCCTTGATGATGAGGATGAATGGGTATGTGTGCGAGCCATAGAGGCATTAGGTACTTTACAAGGCGAAATTGTACCACCACTGTTGGTGAAGCTTTTAGAGCGATCAAGCCTCATGGTTACTTTTAAGATTATAGAAGTTTTGGCGCAATTAGGTGGGAATGTAGCTTTTGGTGCT
The DNA here is from genome assembly GCA_964370305.1 of uncultured Desulfovibrionaceae bacterium. GTDB lineage: Bacteria > Desulfobacterota > Desulfovibrionia > Desulfovibrionales > Desulfovibrionaceae > CAYJAD01. The sequence goes on along the minus strand of CAYJIU010000074.1, from coordinate 1,168 downwards.
TTACTTAAGCTTATGTCCAATGAAGATGCAGAAATTCAGCAAGCAGCCACAGCGGCCATTGAAAAAATACAAGCAGGGCGGAAATAATATGTCATCACTACTCAATAAACGTCCTTTGTCTTTGAATAAAGAATTAAAGATAACGCATGAAGAATTTATTCAGTTGCGTGACTTTATTTATGAGCAAAGTGGTATTTTTATTAATGAAAATCGTAAATATTTAGTGGAAAACAGGTTGAGTAACCGTATTAAGGAATTAAAGCTTAAGTCTTATTCTGAATATTATAAGTTTTTACGCTTTGATGCCAGTAAGCGCACTGAGCTTAATCGGCTCTTTGAAGTTGTTACCACCAATGAAACAAGTTATTATAGAAATCCACCACAACTGCGTGTTTTTCAAGAAAAAATACTTACACAAGCCATAGAGGAATGTCGCAAAACCAATCGTAAACGCTTGCGCATTTGGTCTGCTGGTTGTTCTACTGGTGAGGAGCCATATACCATTGGAATTATCTTACATGAAGTACTAAAACAAGAAATATCCAGATGGGATATAAAAATTGCTGCTACAGATATTTCCGAAGCCGTGCTTGCTGCTGCCGCCAAGGGTATTTATTCCGAATACACTTTGCGCACAACACCCAAGGATATTGTGGCTAAATATTTTGATAAAAGAGAAAGCACCTACCATGTTAAACCCGAAGTTAAAAGGCTTGTATCTTTTAATCAGGTAAATTTAAACGATAGGGTGCAGCTTGCACGAGTGGAAAAATCACATATCGTTTTTTGCCGAAATGTTATTATTTATTTCGATGATGATATGAAAAAGCGTGTTATAAACGCATTTTATGACAATTTAACTCCTAACGGAGCTTTATTAATTGGTCACTCGGAGTCCTTGCATAATATAAGTCGCGCCTTTGTGCCGGAGCATTATACTGGTATTATTGTTTACCGCAAGCAAGCTTGAGGTATAATTGGTAATGAGTGCTAAAACCATAGCCATAGCTAATCAAAAGGGCGGGGTGGGCAAAACTACTTCAACCTTAACCCTCGGTATGGCTTTAGCAAAGCAAGGTAAGCAGGTTTTAATTTTAGACCTTGACCCACATGCATGTGCCTCTTTGCATGTGAAACTATATCCAGAAGAGCAAGATGTAACTCTACA
>CAYJIU010000073.1:0-10350 GCA_964370305.1 uncultured Desulfovibrionaceae bacterium | reverse complement strand
TTTGCAAAAGCTCTTCGGCAATAATTTGATTAATTTGATTATCCTCAACCAATAAGAGATGCCCTTGGTATAATTTTGCAGCTTGCTCAATATTAGCAACAGGTGAAATCATAGCCGCATCACCCTCCGCAAGCTTAAAGAGAGCAGTGAAAAAGAAGCTTGAACCATGCCCTGGTGTACTCTTTACCCATATATCACCTTGCAGCATATTCACAATTTTCTTTGAAATAGCAAGGCCAAGGCCAGTACCACCGTATTTACGCGTAACCGATGAGTCGGCCTGTGAAAATGCAGAGAAAAGATTGGCAATTTGCTCTTCACTTAGCCCAATGCCGGTGTCTCTTATCTCAAAAAGGACTTGTAATTTGTTATTTAATTGTTTGGTGCTTGTAACTAAAACGCTAATGCTTCCTTTGCCTGTAAACTTAATGGCATTGCTTACTAAGTTAAGCAAAACCTGTTTTAAGCGTAAGGGATCACCCAAGATGGGAGTAGTAGCAAACTCTCCCTCATCAATATTACACTTAAGACCTTTATCTTCAATAGCATGACCAAAAAGACTTTCCATCTCTGAACAGACATCATGAATGGTAAAAAGGGTAGTCTCCAACTCAAGTTTACCAGCTTCGATTTTAGAAAAATCTAATATATCATTAATAATGCGCAAAAGTTCATTGGTGGAAAATAAGGCCTTTTGTAGATAGTTTTGTTGAACTTTATCAAGCTTAGTACTAGATAAAATATGTAATAGCCCTAAAATCCCATTCATGGGTGTGCGTATTTCATGGCTCATATTAGCTAAAAACTCACTCTTAACCATGGCACTTTTTTCCGCAGCTTCTTTAGATAATTCAATTTCTTTTAACATAGCCTTGGATTCTCGTAAATCGCGCACATACCCGATGTAAAGTTCTTCGTGTTCAACGTGAGCATAAGTTAAGGTTACATCGATGGGGATATCTTCTTTATCTGCACTAAGAGCTATCATTTCAAAGTTTTTTACCCTACCTTCGCGTAAATCTGAAAATTTCTCCATAATAAATTGCTCGGAAGTCTGGCCATTGGGTTGAAGCTCAGGAAAGTAGCTCATAACTTTTTCAAGGTATTCCTCTCTAGTCTTAAAGCCTGACATACGAATAGCTTCATCATTGCAGTCAACAATTTGTAGTTGTAAATTTAATATGTTAATGCCTAATGGTACTCCATTTAAGATGGCTTCGGTACGCTTTTCAGCAAGCTGAGCTTTTTTAATGTTTTCTTCAACCTCTCTTAAGTCGCGAACAAAGGCCACAACCATATCTTGATTATTATGCTTGGCTTTAACAGCAGTTATTTCTGTAGGTATTTCATCTCCAGCAGGGGTGAGCCCCACCCAGTAACTCTTAGTTGAGCCCTCAGTTAAAGCTATTTGTATGTGCTCTACCATTTTTTGTGCGGACAAAACTCCATCAGGCTGAAATTCAGGGTAAAGTGTATGAAAAATTTCTTGAAACTCTTGCTTATCACGCACTCCAAAAACTTTTGCTACAGCTACATTGCAATCTAAGAGATTAACGTCTTTATCCCAAATCATAGTGCCAAATGGGCTTGCATCAAGCATAACCTTTGTATATTCGTCAGCCTCACGAATTTTACGAATTTGTTCATGCTGTTCTCGTAAATCTCTTAAAAATACTAGTAAAACTTTTTCATCTCGTATAAAGCTTGGAATAAATATGGCGTCTAAGGGGATTACTTCGCCGGCAGTGTTTAACTGTGTCCAATGTCTACGTAAATAACCTAACTCAAAAGCTTCAGTTATATACTGCTGAGCAAGCTCAGCTGATTTTTCACCATTTGGTTGAAATTCTGGAACTATTTCTTTAAAACGCTTAATAAAATCTTGAGGGTCTTTAAATCCAAAAAGCCTTGCGGTTTCTTGACTTGCGTCAAGCATTACACGGTCTTGTGACCACACTTGTGCGGCTAAAGGCATGGTATCAAGCATAGCCTTCATGCGATCATTGGCAATTTGCACATTTTCTTGAGCTTTTTCCAACTTTATAACATTTTCTGCAAGGCTTGCCTCAAATTCTTTTTGCTTAGAAATATCAACAAAAACCCCCACAAGGCCTTTTTCACCCGTTTTAGCACAAAAACCCTTAGTCCAATACAGAGCTTGAGCAATGTTGTCTTCAATATCAAAAGTTGTTTCATAATGAACTTCACCAGTATTTTTGATAAGGTGTAAGTCTTCTACTTGATATTTTTTGCGGTCTTCTAAGGATAAATGCTGCAAGTCAAGTACGGTAGTACCCAAGAGACTATTATCAACACTAAAGTATTGAGCGTAGGCTTTGTTAAGAACGCAAAACCTTGCGTCAGAACTTTTAGCAAAGGTAGGAATAGGGATTTCATCCACAAGGGCTTCAAAAAAGGCGAGTTTGCTACGTGTGTCTTCAAGTTCAGCTAAAAGATTGTTATATTCTTCAAGAGAGACTTCAGCCTTTTTGGGATTATTGTTTGAATTTTTCATAATGTTTTATCCCATTAAAGTTTTAAATAACGCGGCATAGTATTCCAGAACCAAAAACAGTACAATAAAAATTTTTACTGTGTAATTATTTAAAATCTCAACAAGTTAAGGCGTAAATTTCTTTTTTGGTTAGCTCCCTAACTGCACCAATCTCCAAATCACCTAAAAGTACAGGGCCTTGAGCAATACGAATTAATTTAAAAATAGTGAGACCCAAATCACGACACATACGCCTGATTTGACGATTTATTCCTTGACTTAAAGTCATCTCTAACAGTGTTGTAGAGGTATCAGCATTAGGTGGGCGCACCACACGCACGTCTACCGGAGCAAGCTTTTCACCTTCCTCCAGGGTCATGCCACTTTGCATAATTTTAAGTAGAGCAGGGCTTACTTCCTCTCGCACCAAAACGCGATAAGTTTTGGTCAGGTTATGACTTGGGTGGGATAATTTTTGCGCAAAGTCTCCGTCATTGGTCAAAATCAATAATCCTTCAGAGAAAAAGTCTAGACGTCCAACGCTAAAAAGTCTTTCATTGCGCCATTTTGAAGGTAAAATATCAAATATTGTGCTGCGTCCTTCGGGGTCATGAGCTGTACACATAGTTTGCACAGGCTTGTGTAACAACAAATAACAGCGTGTGGTGCCTCGCTTAATTTCTTTGCCTTCAACGCAAAGTTTATCTTGCGCCTGAACTTTAAAGCTAAGCTCTGTAATTATTTGATTATTAACACTAACTTTGCCGGAAGTAATGAGTTCTTCAGCTTTGCGCCTTGAGCAAACACCAGCATCAGCTAAAGCCTTGTTAATACGCACAGGAGCAAGTTCATCCTTGCGTACATCATTAAGCGGATTTTTACACATATTTGATATAGTAACTTTTTTTGACTGTCTCGGTTTTGAATTTGGAGGCATTTTAAGCTCCTAAAATTTTAAAACTGCACCAAAGTGTATAAAATATTTTTTTACACTTAAAAACCATTGCTATTTTTTTGCTTCGTGCACATTTGCCACTGGGCATAGTAATATGCAATGTAAAAAAACAAAAGAAATCATTTATGCATATTTTAGCTTGATGAATCAAACATAAAGTTGTTTAAAATGGTGAGCTTAAAAACATAACCATGGGCATGCTGTAAACCTCTAATTTGTAACATGCTAATATATTTATAAAACGACATTAATAAAGTTTACATAATTACCATTATGAGACATTATGATATAAGAATAATAACCATAAATTTTCAAAAACTGCCCTCTTATCATTGTGTTTTAATTCTTTCATGTGACACTCTTACGTCTTTTTTAAAATACCCCTTGATGCATGCTTGCCATGAAAGCCAGCACAAAGTATAAGCATAATTCATATGGCAAAAATGCCATAAAGGAGTTTTCATGGGATTTTTAAGCGCGTCATGTAGTTTTACTCGTTTTCGTATTATTGATGATGTTCCAGAGGATTTATGGGCACAAATACCGGATAAGCTCAAGCAATTTGCCTTTCAAGATATTGATGACATCCCCGTTGAGCGCGCCTTTGGCTGGACTTGCTTTGAGGATATGCTTGATATGCAATGGCAAACTGCCCCACCCCAAAAAGGTTCATATCTAATATTTTCTTTGCGTTTAGATACGCGTAGAATTCCAGCTGGAGTTATAAAAAAATATTTTGCCCTAGCTCTTAAAGATGAAAAACAAAGCCTTAGTGAACAAAATAAAAAGTTTATCAGCCGTGAACGCAAAAAAGAACTTAAGGAACAGGTAATTTTGCGTTTACGAAGTCGTTTTCTACCGGTTCCGGCAGAATTTAATGTGCTATGGGCAACGGACACAAATAGTGTATGGTTTGCTTCAACTCAAGGTAAAATGATTGATATATTTACAGAATATTTTACACAAACTTTTGATTTACACCTTGAACAAATGATACCGTACAACCTTGCCATGACAATCTTGGATGAAGCCCAGCTAACGCACCTTGATCGTCTTGAACCCACACAATTTTCTGCGGAGTAAATATGAATACATATCTTGGAGAAGGTACAGATATTATTTTAGGCCAAGAGTTTTTAACTTGGCTTTGGTATAAAAGTGATACAGCACCCAAGGATTTTACGGACAAAAAAGGTGTACCTTTTGCCGTTTCCATGGAACAACGCATTGTTGTGCAAGGCGGTGAAGGTGAAAATCTAGAAACAGCCTCTGTTTCTGGTTCGCTCTCCCCTTTGCGTGAAGCCCGCCTTGGGCTTATGACTGGCAAAAAAGTAACCAGAGCCATCGTGCGTTTTGAGCAAAACGACCTTGATTGGCAAATATCATTAAGAGCTGAGGATTTATCTTGCAATAGCCTGCGTACTCCAAAAATTGAAAAAGAAGCCGAGGATGACGACCCAGACGCTTTTTTACTAGAAAAAATATACCTTATGGAGCTATGCCTTGGATTACTTGACGCCCTATACGCTCAGTTTTTACAGTTGCGCCTATCAAGTGCATGGTTAGCAGAAGTACAAAGTGTACGCAGTTGGATGAGCGCAAATAACTAACGGAAAACTGTACCATGCCCTCATCTAACCAAGCATCAAAACAAAAACAATTTTCCATATTAATGTTGCGGATTATACGCAAGTTTTTGTGGATGTTGCTAGTATTTTGGGGTATTACTGTAATCAGCTTTGCGGTTATTCATTTAGCCCCAGGCTCCCCCACCGACATGGAAACAACCTTAAACCCACTAGCCGGTGAAGCAGCAAGACAACGCCTAGAAGCCCTCTATGGACTTGATAAACCACTTTATGAGCAGTATGCTAATTGGCTATGGAGGCTTGCACACCTTGATTTTGGCAACTCCATGTCTTCAGACTCAAGGCCAGTTATAGATAAAATAATGGAGCGTTTACCCTTAACCGTGGGCATGAATATTATTGCTTTAATTTTAACTTTAAGTATAGCCATTCCCATTGGTGTTTTATCAGCTTGGAAGCAAAACTCTTGGCTTGATAAAAGCATCACCATCTTGGTCTTTTTAGCTTTTGCCATGCCTGGATTTTGGCTTGCTCTATTGTTGATGTTGTTTTTTGGCATAGAAAATACATTGTTACCCATATCCGGCCTCACGTCCTTAAATTATGAACAGCTCTCCCCTCTTGCCAAGTTATGGGACACAATATCACATTTAATTTTGCCCATAACCGTATATACAATAGGCGGAATTGCGGGTATGTCTCGTTTTACTCGTTCATCCATGCTTGAAGTTTTGCGGCAAGACTATATTTTAGCAGCAAGAGCTAAGGGTTTACCCACCAATAAAATAATTTTTCACCATGCTTTGCGCAATGCGCTTTTGCCGGTAATCACCTTGCTTGGCCTTTCTATCCCCGGCCTTATTGGAGGTAGCGTAATTATTGAATCTATTTTTGGTTTACCCGGACTTGGGCAACTTTTCTATAGTGCGGTCATGGCCCGTGATTATACAATGATTATGGGTAATTTGGTCTTAGGTGCCATACTCACCCTACTTGGCAATGTGCTTGCGGATATTGCTTATGGTCTTGCTGACCCGCGCATCCGCACTGCAAAGGAATTTTAATAATGTCTGATAATAAAAGATTTTTAGGGCGAAAGCTAAAGAAACACATGATGTTTTTTTTGGGTTTTGGTTTAGTTGCCCTTATGTCTTTAGCGGCTATTCTTGCCCCATGGCTTGCACCATATGACCCCACTGCCCTACACCTTGACGCCATTTTACTACCTCCTTGTGAAGCCTTTCCCCTAGGCACCGATCAATTAGGACGTGATGTGTTATCGCGCTTGTTATATGGCGGGCGTATTTCACTTTGGGTGGGTTTTGTAGCTGTTGGCATATCCATTAGTATTGGCTTGGTGCTTGGGCTTATTGCTGGTTATTTTGGCGGTTTGGTGGATGAAATGGTCATGCGCGGTGTGGATATTATGCTTTGCTTTCCGTCATTTTTTCTTATTTTGGCCATTATTGCTTTTTTGGAGCCCAATTTAACTAATATCATGATAGTTATTGGCTTTACCTCATGGATGGGAGTTGCACGACTAGTACGGGCAGAAACCTTAACCCTGCGCGAGCGTGATTTTGTTGCTGCGGCTAAGCTTTGCGGTGCCAGCAGTAAGCGTATATTAAGTGTACATATTTTACCTAATGCTTTAAGTCCGGTGCTTGTCTCGGCGACATTAGGTATAGCCGGAGCCATACTTATTGAATCATCTTTAAGTTTTTTGGGCCTTGGGGTTCAACCGCCCATACCTAGCTGGGGAAATATGCTACTTGAAGGTAAAAATGTATTAGAAATAGCTCCTTGGATGTCATTATATCCTGGGCTTGCCATTTTATTTACGGTTTTAGGTTACAATTTACTTGGTGAAAGCTTACGAGATATTTTAGATCCAAGGCTTAGACGATAGTGGGTTATCATGCTTGAATTTTTAAGAATACAAGGGCTTGCCCTCATTGAGAATATGGAGCTTGAATTTGATTCAGGTATAAATGTGCTAACTGGTGAAACTGGTGCTGGCAAAAGTTTTATCTTAAAGGCCATTAACTTCCTATTGGGTGAAAAAATGTCTGCGGATATGGTGCGCCAAGGTTATGAAAAAGCCCAAGTAGAAGCCATATTTATCCATAATAATGAAGAGTTTTTTTTGCGTCGCGAACTTATGGCAGAATCTGGTCGTAGCAGGCTTTACATTAATGATGCTTTAAGTTCTCAAGATGCAGTGCGTACCCTACGCCCAAGCCTGATTGTACATACCAGCCAGCACGGGCAACAAAAACTTTTACAATCAAGCTATCAGTCCGCACTTATTGATAATGCTCTACCCGACAAAAAACTTTTTGAACAACGCGATACATTATTGCATGCTTTACAAAAACTTTGTGCAGAGCGTGAAGTCATGCAAAATAAGTACAATACCCTTGCCGAAAGACGCGACCTTTTAGAAATGCAACAAGCTGAAATTGATAAAGTTGCACCAGAAGTTGATGAAGAAGAAAAACTCGAGGCCATACGCTCTGAAGCTAAACTAACTTCAGATAAAGCCAGTCAATTTGAAAAAACATTAACAATTTTACATGGCGATGATAACCCTGGTTTATTCAATACTTTAAGTGATTTTGAACGTCAGATAGAAATTTTATGTGAATTTGATGCAAGTTTCACCGAGGACTTATCGACCATTTCAGCATTGCGTGAACTATTGCCGCATATGGAAACACGACTACGCAAATCTCCGCAAATATCTGATATTGATATGGATACATTAGAATCCCGCCTCTATACCTTAGCTCAGCTTAAAAGAAAATTACGCCGCCCTCTCAATGAAATACTTAAATTACGCGCAGAAATAGCTGAAAATATATCATTTCTTGACTCGTGTGTTCTTGATCTTACCCGTTTAAAGCGTGAAGAGCAGGATTTAATAGATAAACTTAAAGCGATACTTGATGAACTCATACCATTACGCCGAAACACTGCTAAAACCTTTAGTTTAGAACTAGAGCAAGCTCTGGCTGGCCTTGGTTTTTCAAACGACGTGCGGGTAATTGTTGACTTCGTCCCCACAACACTTTGGGATGGTGTTGAGGATGAAAAGGCACGCATTTTGTGGGCACCAAATCCGGGGCAAGCACCGCAACCACTGGATAAAATTGCATCCGGTGGTGAACTTTCGCGCTTTTTACTTGCCCTTGTGAGCATACAAACAGCCCATGAGCATGCTACTTATATTTTTGATGAAGTTGATGCAGGTATTGGAGGTATGACTTTGCATAAGGTGGCAGAACGATTGCAAATATTAGCAAAGCAACGCCAAATGTTACTCATTACCCATTGGCCCCAGCTAGCAAACCACGCCACAAAACATTTTCATGTTTCAAAGTCAGAACATGAAGGTAGCACATTTACAAGCTGCCAAGCCCTTAGCCAAACACAGCGCGATGCAGAGCTCAAACGCATGAGCGGAGAGGTGTAAATATGCAGTACGACCCGTATTACTACCCATATGCTTCAAAGCGTAATGTGGTCTTTGGTGCAAATATGGTGGCAACATCACAACCGCTTGCAGCCCAAGCTGGCTTGCACATTTTACGCAGCGGCGGCAATGCCATTGATGCAGCCATTGCCACGGCCGCGTGTCTTACTGTGGTTGAGCCCACATCTAACGGCATTGGTGGGGATGCCTTTGCACAAGTTTGGGTAAATGGCCAATTATATGGTTTAAATGCCAGCGGCCCTGCCCCTAGCTTATTAAATTTAGACACCGTGCATAAGTGCGGGCATAAAACCATGCCTGAACAAGGTGTTTTGCCCATAACTGTGCCCGGAGCACCGGCGGCATGGGTTGCGCTAAGTGAGCGTTTTGGTAAATTATCCTTAAAAAAATGCCTTGCACCCGCCATTAATTATGCTGAAAATGGCTTTCCCATTGCTCCCATCACTGCCCAATTATGGCAAAATGCTTATAATACATATGCAGCCTACTATAAAACAACTAAGGATGATTCACTAAAGCCTTGGTTTTCAACCTTTGCGCCTCAAGGCCATGCTCCTTATGTGGGTTCCATCTGGCGTTTACCAAAGCAAGCTAAGACTTTAGCTGAGATAGCCCAAAGCAAGGCACGTAGCTTTTATCAAGGTGCTTTAGCTCAAAAAATTGATAAATTTATGCAAAAAACTGGCGGCTTTTTGCGTGGTGAAGATTTACAGGACTATGCCCCGTCTTGGGTTGACCCCATTTGCACAGATTATCGTGGTTATAAAGTGTGGGAACTCCCCCCCAATGGGCAAGGTATCATTTGCTTAATGGCCTTAAATATCTTACGTAATTTTGATTTATCTTCTACTGACAACCCCGAAACCATACATAAAGTTATTGAAGCCACAAAACTAGCTTTCATAGACGGGCTTACCCACATTTCAGACCCAGAATCTATGCAAACAACAGTGGATGAGCTACTGAGTGCAGACTTTGGTGCTATGCGGGCGGCATTAATAGGCAAAATGGCTCTTAACCCTACCCCACTAACCCCACCCAAGGGAGGCACAGTGTATCTTGCCACAGCTGACTCTGAGGGCAATATGGTTTCATATATTCAGAGTAATTACACTGGCTTCGGCTCTGGTGTGGTGGTGCCAAACACGGGTATAGCCTTACAAAATCGAGGGGCCTGCTTTAGCACCAATCCTAAGCATGTTAATTGTGTAGCTCCTAACAAGCTACCATATCATACTATTATTCCAGGATTTATTACTCCAAATGTACAAAATAAGTCCATACAGCCCATGGGGCCTTTTGGGATGATGGGTGGATTTATCCAGCCACAAGGGCATATTATGCTCATGCATAACATTATAGATAGGCATTTAAACCCGCAAGCTGCCTTGGATGCGCCACGTTTTAGATGGAAAAAAGGGCGCATTGTGCATGTGGAGTCAGGCTTTCCAGCATCATTAGCAAATACCCTCAAGCGTAGAGGTCACGATATACATTATGGTGGTATTGATGATACAGACTTTGGACGCGGGCAAATTATCTGGCAATATAAAGATACCCAAGGGCATACTTCTCACTTAGGCGGTACAGAGCCTAGAACCGATGGACAAGTGGCAGTTTTTTAATGAACTTTAGCATGACTTTCTAATAGGATGTCATATTATTCACGTTTGAGTAAGTTATTGCTACGACTTTCTGAGTTGTTTGTCTTTTGGTTAAAATTTTATGGATTGCCGCGTCGCCCCTCGTTCCTCGGGTCTCCTCGCAATTGTTACTTGAAAATAGTTTATGATACTGTCAGAAAAGCAAAAGGAAG
>CAYJIU010000072.1:0-10566 GCA_964370305.1 uncultured Desulfovibrionaceae bacterium | reverse complement strand
CCATGCCTTTAAAAACTGGATAACTTCTCAGTTTTTTTAAATCGGAATGACGTGTGTATTACCCGTGGCAAAAGCTTATAATTTTATACTTTTATTCCAACCAATAATAAATCTTTTTAAATTAGATAACGTACAGCTATACCCATCAAAACAACATGCTACTGGCGTTTAAATTCTTTTTAAGTTCCTTCCATTGTGGCATCTTCTGCGTAAGTAGAGCATAAAAATCCGCCCCATGACCTTTATGATAGTAATGGCATAGTTCATGGGTGATAATGTAATCAGTAATAGATATATCAGCATGAATAAGCGCAGAATTTAACGACATAATATGATTAGAGGCATAGCTACCCCACCTGCTTTTATACTTACGAACTTTAAGTACTGGTCTTGTGAGCTTAGGAAAATTTTGTAAAACATGGCTTAGGCGTTCATGAAAAATGCGCTCAGCTTGCGTAAGTAACCAGCGATTTAATACGCGCTCATTATGCCTTACGTCATCGCGTTTGCTCGTCAATAGAATCAAGGTATTACCATGGAGAGTCATGGTATTTCCCTGATCATTTTGCAGTGACAACTGATACTCTTTACCTAGATAAAAAATACTTTGCCGCTTAGTTAGTGGTATTTTTGCTATATCCTCAAATTGCGCAAAGTAAGCAAGCTTTTTTTGTATCCACTCCTTTTTACGCAATACAAAAGCATGCACCTCATCATCGCCAACATGCAAAGGGACTTTGAGTCGCACTTCACCCTGCACACTTACACTAATACATAAAGTTTTACGTTTTGATTTAACATATGAGTGAATAATAATATCATGAATAATAGTCATATACGTGAATAAATATTACATTTCATGCCTCAGTACAAGTAAAATGTTCTTGCTCCTAGTTGTAGTTTACAGTATTTGTATTTGCTCACTTTTTGTGTATCCACAAAAATATCAGACCATCACCGGAGAATGACATGCAAAAAAAACTACTTGCAACTGTTTTTTGTTTACTTATATCCTGCTTAATGCCGCTTAACGCTGCCCTTGCTGCAGAAAAATGGGTTAATATTTTAGCATTTTTTGGCACCAGCATGCCCGAGGCCAAGGTGGCTTTAGACGCGCTTGAAAAAACTTATGCCAAAACTGGTGATAAATATATTATTGCTTACACTTCTGATATAATTCGCAAAAAGCTTGCTAGGAATGGAGTAAATATACTTTCTGTTAACGCCGCCTTAAATGAGGCTGCTAACATGGGTTTTAAGCATGTACGAGTGCAGTCTTTTCATGTGGGAGCAGCGGAGGAGTTTTATCAACTCCAACGTATGATTGTAAAAAATGTGATTACTCATCCCAATCGTTTCGAGAGCATATTGCTCGGTTATCCACTCATGGCATCGGGGCAAGATTTATATGCAGTGCGTGATATTTTGTTAGAATCTTTTGCTAAAAAAAGACAAAAGCACGAAGCTGTAATACTCATGGGGCATGGTAATCATCATGGGCCAGGCGACATTATGCTCTATGCCTTAGAAAAAGCCCTGCAAGAAAAAGACCCCTTAGTCTACGTGGCTGCGGTGGAAGGTAGCAATACCTTTGATAATGTCCTTGCCAAACTAAAGAAAAACAACATAAAAACAGCATGGTTACAGCCTTTCATGGTAGTAGCTGGTGATCACGCCCGTAATGATATGGCCGGCCCCGAAGCAGATTCGTGGATATCACAACTTAAAGCTGCAGGTATAACAGGTTATGCCCATATGGTGGGACTTGGTGAAATCAAGGGAATACAAGACATATTCTTAAGCCACACCAAGCAGGCCCGCGATGAAATGGCTAGGAGCAAAAAAAGCGATTAATCATCCCTACAAATAAGCAACTTAAACCAAACGTTATGAGGACGTTAAATAATGAGCAGTAAATTTGATGGATATGTTTTTGACATAGCGTACGATAACAACTTTTACCGTGACTTAACCCCAAACCAAATTGAAGCAGCACTTATGTTTCATGGTGTCGCTTTGCCTACACGAACCCAAGACGACCCCCTGTGCTACTTGGAGCTTGGCTTTGGACAAGGCTTAAGCCTCAATGTGCATGCCGCTGCTTGCGAAGGTGAGTTTTGGGGTACGGATTTTAACCCCAACCACTGTGTTGCAGCCGAAAATTTATCTAAGGCGGCAAACACTAAGTGTCATTTTTTTAATGACTCCTTTGAAGAGTTATATACTAAGTCAGAAAACGGCCTTTTGCCACAATTTGATATTATTAGTCTACATGGAGTATGGTCTTGGATTTCGCAAGAAAGTCGCAATGCTGTTTTGCGCCTTATTTCCAGAAATTTAAAGGCTGGTGGAGCCGTTTATGTGAGCTACAACTGCATGCCTGGGTGGGCTAACTTTGCACCACTACGCGAGCTACTCACCTACCATGCGAAAAGCCAGAGTTCTACCAAGGATTCCAAAGTACAAGTTCAAGATGCATATAACTTTGTTGCGCAGTTGGAGAAAAATAATGCTCTATTTTTTAATGCAAACCCCGGCTCCATACCTAAATTGAAATCCATAGAGACTAAATCCATTTCTTACATTGCTCATGAATACTTTAATGAAGATTGGTACGTACCATATTTTAAAGATGTGGCTGCAGAATTTGAACAAGCAAGGTGTAGTTTTGTGGCAAGCACCCGCCCTTTAAGTCAAATAAATATCGGCCTAAGTGCAGAGCAGAATGAGCTTTTAGCAAGCATTGATGATAGAAACTTGCGTGAAACTACTCGTGATTTTATACTAAATACGCAATTTCGAACCGATATTTATGTGAAAGGCAAAAATCCATTGACTGTTGAGCAAAGGAACGACACTTGCTTTGCTCTATCTACGCATCAAGAAAACGTTAATTATGAAATAAATAACAGCATTTCTAAACTCCAACTCAAGGAAGATTTTTATAAACCAGTGGTGGAATTCATAGCTAGTGATGATTATAAACCCAAAAGTATTGCCACCATTGCTGAAGCCTTTCCAGATATGCAACAGTCTGTTTTAATGGAAGTTATACATGTACTTTTTGCAGCCAATATCCTGCATAAAGCTACAGATATTGAAAAGATTTCTCCTGAATGTAGAACAACTAGCCAGCGTTTTAATAAACAAATTTGCGAACGCACCACCAAGCATGGAATAGCTTATAGAACTCTGGCCTCACCCGTGATTGGGGGTGGAGTTATGGTGACGACTGTAGAGATATTTTTCCTTATGGCCATACATGAAGGGCATACAGAAGAGGCAGACTATGTTCAGTGGACTTACGATACCATGCAAGAACGAGGTATGAAAATGCGTAATGAAAATAAGCCCATGACCGAAGAAGAAACTATGAATAGCCTCAAGGAAAGCGGCGAAAATTTTGCAAAACATCGTTTGCACTTTTTACGCGCCTTGGGAGTGGAATTAGCTTCTTAGAGTTTAAGAGTCCTGCATAATTCTTAAAGTGATAAAAATACATGTATTGCTTCGCTTTGCTCTCTGTATCCGTAAGATTCGTGTTACTCTCGATTTGCGTACTTGCTCATCTAACGGCTATGCGTTGCACCCTTCGGGCAGGGCTTCGCTCGCAATGACTTTTGTTGTAATATTAGGTCATTGCGAGAAGCGCAGCGACGAAGCAATCCATGCCTTTTAAATTATGCAGGAGTCTTAGTTTAAACCACTAAAAGAGAATATAAAATAAAGCAAAATTCCCCTAAAACTATTGTTTTAGGGGAATTTTTTATTAGTTCACTGCAAAATAGCAGATTTTTAATCAGTTTGAATATCCACAAGTAGTGGATTTTCCTCCAACTCTTCCAAGAACTTATTGGGACGTTCCTTTTGTTCTGGTACATTAATATCACCGTGAACATATTCACGATAACCGGTACCAGCTGGAATGAGTCGTCCTACGATGACGTTTTCTTTCAAGCCACGTAAGTAATCTTGCTTACCTTTAAGGGCTGCTTCCGTAAGAACTTTAGTTGTTTCTTGGAAGGAAGCTGCAGAAATAAAGGATGAAGTAGTCAATGAAGCCTGTGTAATACCAAGCACAAGCGGCTCAGCAGTAGCTGGGGTGCGCCCATCGGCCAAGGCCTTTTGATTCTCAACCTTAAATTCATTTTTATCAACCTGTTCACCCACAAGGAAGCTCGTGCCGCCAGCATCGGTAACAGAAACTTTTTTAAGCATTTGTCGTACAATGACTTCAATATGCTTATCATCAATACCAACACCTTGGAAGCGATAAACTTCTTGAATTTCATCCACAAGATAGCGTGCAAGATACTTCTCGCCGCGGGTGCGCAAAATATCGTGCAATTCTGGGTAACCTTCGGTTAGGCTATCGCCAGCCTCTACAAAATCGCCATCGGCGGCGGTGATGTGCTTGCCCTTAGGTACTAGATATTCTTTGGAGTCACCAACATCTGGTGTAACAATAAGTTTACGTTTGCCCTTGGCTTCACCGGCATAGGCAACGGTTCCTGAAATTTCAGAAACAACGGCCATATCCTTAGGTTTACGCACTTCAAATAATTCAGCAACACGAGGCAAACCACCAACGATATCCTTGGTCTTAGATGTTTCGCGAGGTTTACGAGCAATAATATCACCGGCCTCGATGCTTGAACCATCGCGCACCATGATAATGGAGCCCACAGGCAAGCTATAATTAGCTGCATGGGTTGAATCACCACGCATTTTTACATTACCAGCTTCATCGCAAACCGAAACAGTAGGCTTAAAGTTTGTGGTACGATATTCCATAATGGTTTGAGTAGTTTGACGCGTAATATCATCCACTTTTTCTTGAACGGTTTTGCCGTCAACAATGTCAGTAAACTTAATAACACCGCCAACTTCTGCCACAAACGGCTCGTTGAATGGATCCCATTCAGCAAGCTTTGTGCCCTTGGTTACTTCATCCCCATCTTTTACGTGGATTTGAGCACCATTGGGCAGGAAGTATTTTTCACGCTCACGGCCTTGGGCGTCAACAATGGTAAGTTGACCACTTTTACCAAGCACCAGAGAAACACCATTTCTATTGGTAACAGCGCGCACTCGCGTAAGGGCCACACGACCATTATTTTGAGCTTCATAGGTGCTCTTTTCAATGGTGCTTGAGGCAGTACCACCAATGTGGAAGGTACGCATGGTAAGCTGAGTTCCAGGCTCACCAATGGACTGCGCAGCAATAATACCCACAGTTTCACCGATATTTACCAAGTGTCCGCGGGCTAGATCGCGTCCATAGCAAAGGGCGCAAATACCGCGCTCTGACTGACAAGTAAGAGCAGAACGCACAGTAATGGAGTTAATGCCTTTTTCTGAAATTAATTCAGCAGCTTGTTCATCAATAAGCGCGTTTTCGGGTAGCAAAATTTCCCCTTCATTATCGGGATCATCCACCGGATAAAGTAAAACACGCCCAAGGGCTCTTTCAGCAAGAGGGCTTTTAATATCGCCACCATCACGAATGTGGCTTAGCTCAACACCGTCCACAGTACCGCAATCTTTTTCTGCCACAATAACATCTTGCACCACGTCTACTAAACGACGAGTAAGATAACCTGAGTTAGCAGTTTTCAAAGCCGTATCAGCAAGGCCCTTACGAGCACCGTGTGTGGATGTAAAGTATTGTAATACCGATAAACCTTCGCGGAAGCTTGAGGTAATCGGCGTTTCAATAATTTCACCTGAAGGCTTAGCCATAAGTCCGCGCATACCTGCAAGCTGACGCATCTGGTCTTGGTTACCACGAGCACCAGAGTTTGACATCATAAATATGGGGTTAAAGCTCTGATTTTGCTCTGTTTTTCCTGTCTTAGCGTCAGTTACTACGTCATAGGATATATCCTTAGTCATCTCATTGGAAATATCTTGAGTAGCCTTTGTCCATACGTCAACGACTTTATTATATTTTTCCGTTCTGGTGATGATACCGTCGCGGTATTGGCTTTCAATGCCGTCTACTTCATCCTGAGCAGATTTGAGTATACCTTTTTTGGCTTCAGGTATGGTTAAATCCTTAACACCAATGGTAATACCAGCGCGTGTAGCATATTCATAACCAAGGTCTTTTAGCTTATCGCAAAGAATAACAGTGGATTTAATACCTGCATCACGATAAGAGCAACCAACTAGTTTTGCTATATTTTTCTTGGTGAGAACATCATTCACCAAGCTAAAAGGTAAGCTCGGTGGTAGAATTTCACGCACCAAGATACGCCCGGGAGTGGTGTCATAAATCTCACCATCAATTTGTACTTGAATACGCGCATGTAGTGATACTTGGCCTGCATCATATGCGGCAATAACCTCCCATGGCGCGCAGAAAATCATACCTTCGCCCTGCTCAAACGAGCGCGCTACAGTCATATAATATAATCCCAACACAATATCTTGTGAGGGCACAATAACTGGTGTGCCGTTGGCGGGGGATAGAATATTGTTGGTACTCATCATAAGTACGCGGCATTCAATTTGAGCTTCAATGGAAAGCGGAATATGTACAGCCATTTGGTCACCGTCAAAGTCTGCGTTATAGGCAGAACAAACAAGCGGATGCAAACGAATGGCCTTTCCTTCCACCAATAGTGGTTCAAAGGCTTGGATACCAAGACGGTGCAAGGTAGGCGCGCGGTTAAGTAATATAGGATATTCGCGCACCACTTCGGATAAAATATCCCAAACTACCAAGTCTTCACGCTCAACCATTTTCTTGGCACTTTTAATGGTTGAGGCATAGCCTCTTTTTTCCAGCTCAGAATATATAAATGGCTTAAATAATTCAAGAGCCATTTTTTTCGGCAAGCCGCATTGGTGCAATTTAAGGTAGGGGCCAACCACGATAACCGAACGGCCGGAGTAGTCAACACGTTTACCCAAGAGGTTTTGACGAAAACGCCCTTGCTTACCCTTAATCATATCTGAAAGTGACTTCAGCGCGCGTCCGTTGGTGCCGGTGATGGCGCGTCCACGACGACCGTTATCAAACAAAGCGTCCACAGCTTCTTGCAGCATACGCTTTTCGTTGCGGATAATAATTTCTGGTGCACCAAGCTCCATCAGGCGTTTTAAACGATTATTACGGTTGATTACTCGGCGGTACAAATCGTTTAAGTCAGAGGTGGCAAAGCGGCCACCATCAAGAGGTACAAGCGGGCGAAGCTCAGGTGGAATGACGGGAATAACTTCCATAATCATCCATTCAGGCTTATTATCAGACTCAAGGAAAGACTCAACAATTTTCAGACGTTTGGTGAGTTTTTTCTTCTTAGTTTGGCTCTTGGTATTTTGTGATTCTTCACGTAGTTCAGCACGTAGGGTTTCAAGGTTAATTTCTTCCAATAAAGAGCGTACAGCCTCAGCACCCATGCCCACGGTGAAAACATCATCACTACCGTAATGATTGATAACTTGAAGGTACTGATCCTCGGAGATAACTTGCATTTTTTGCAAATTGGTTGTGCCGGGATCAAGCACCATGTACGAATCAAAATAGAGCACTTTTTCTAAATCAGCCATGCTCATATCAAGCAAGGTGCCGATTTTTGAAGGTAGGGTTTTTAAAAACCAAATATGCGCAACTGGCGCAGCAAGCTCAATATGACCCATGCGCTCACGACGCACCTTGGATGCAATAACTTCAACTCCGCACTTTTCGCATACAATACCGCGATGCTTCATGCGTTTATATTTTCCGCAATTACACTCATAATCTTTAACCGGCCCAAAAATCTTGGCGCAAAAAAGTCCATCACGTTCAGGCTTAAATGTACGATAGTTAATGGTTTCTGGCTTTTTAACTTCACCAAAGCTCCACTCCCTAACGCTTTCAGGCGAGGCTATGGATATTTGAATAGCTTTAAGATTGCGAATATTTGCCACATTTGCGGAAGTTCCGCGTGGGGTAAAAAGGTCGTCCAAACTCATGGTATGCCCTTCTTATGGTGCTTTTGCACCTATGTAAAAATTTCTGTGCCCTCCCTGCCCGCTTTACGGGCAGGTTTTGGGCCCAAGCGGAAATAAAATATTCCGCATACAAATTATATCACTATATTAATCTTGTAATGTCGCATTACGTTTGGGGCGTTTCTTGCCTTCTTCTTGATGCAAGTCCACATTAAGCCCAAGAGACATAAGCTCTTTTACAAGTACATTAAATGATTCTGGAAGTCCTGCCTCAAGGAAGTTATCCCCTTTGACAATCTTTTCATACATTTTAACACGTCCGGTGACGTCATCTGACTTAACGGTCAAGAATTCTTGCAGTAAGTAAGCTGCGCCATAGGCTTCAAGAGCCCATACTTCCATCTCCCCAAGTCTTTGACCACCAAACTGAGCCTTACCACCAAGAGGTTGTTGAGTTACTAGCGAGTAAGGGCCAGTGGAACGGGCGTGAATTTTTTCATCTACAAGGTGATGCAATTTCAAGAGATACATAACACCCGTAGTAACACGGTTCTTAAATGTATCGCCAGTGCGGCCGTCATAAAGAACGGTTTTACCATCATTATCAAGGCCGGCTCTTTCGAGCCACTTCCATATTTCTTCTTCGGCGGCACCATCAAAAACCGGAGTCTTGGTGATAATACCATTTTTAAGTTTTTGTACTGAAGTAATAAAGGTTTCATCATCCATTTCATCAACAAGTGCATTGACGTCATCAGATTTAAATACATTTTTAACTTCATCACGTACAACTTTTAGTGCTGAGCCACCGTCCACAAGTTCGGCCAATTGACGGCCAAGTTCCTTGGCAGCCCAACCCAAGTGGGTTTCCATAATCTGCCCAATATTCATACGTGAAGGCACACCAAGAGGATTTAATACAATATCCACCGGACGACCATCAGCAAAAAATGGCATATCTTCTTCCGGTAAGATACAAGAAACAACACCCTTGTTACCGTGGCGACCAGCCATTTTGTCACCCACAGAAAGCTTACGCTTAACCGCAATATAAACCTTTACGGTCTTAATAACGCCTGGGGCTAAGTCATCGCCTTCGGTTACTTTTTCACGTTTAGTATCATATATATGTCTTAAGAATTCAATACGAGCATCGTAAGCATCAAGAGCGGTGGCAATGGTTTCATTTACTTCCTTACTCTTAAAGATGCCAGCAAGGCGTTTTACAGGTAGCTCATTAAAGAGCTCTTCTGATAGCACGCTTCCAGCTTCAGCTAAGACTTCGCCCTTTTTCTTGCCAGGAATAGAAGCGGCAAGCTGCTTGCCCACCACTACTTGGCTTAATTGTTCCTTGGTGCTCTCAGCCAAGGCACGAGCGTGGTCTTGCTCTTTTTGATCAATGATGGCAATGTCATAGGCTTCAATATCCTTAGTGCGATCGTCCTTATCTCCAGAGCGACGATTGAACATTTTCACATCAATGATTGTACCCTCAATGCCCGGAGGCACTTTAAGGGAAGTATTTTTTACATCGCGAGCTTTTTCACCAAAGATGGCCCGCAAGAGTTTTTCTTCAGGGGTAAGTTGAGTTTCACCCTTGGGCGTGATTTTGCCCACAAGAATATCATCAGGCTTAACGGCAGCACCAATGCGAATAATGCCACTTTCGTCAAGATTTCTAAGCATATCTTCGCCCACGTTTGGTATATCGCGGGTGATTTCTTCTGGCCCAAGTTTGGTATCACGAGCTACTGCTTCAAATTCTTCAATGTGTACTGAGGTAAAGATATCATCCTTAACCATGCGCTCAGAAATGAGGATTGAATCCTCATAGTTATAACCGCACCAAGGCATAAAGGCGACCACAAGGTTCTTACCAAGGGCAAGCTCACCATCAGAAATGCCAGTACCATCAGCTAAGATGGCACCTTTTTTAATGCGCTCACCAGGTGTGCAACTAGGCACTTGGCCAAAGCATGAGTTTTGGTTTGATTTATGGAATTTCAATAAATCATAGGCTTTTACACCGCCAGTTTCAGGGTATATATCACCATCATAAGCAACGATAATCCTATTGGCATCGGCATACTTAACTAGGCCGTCAGCATCAGCTACGATACAAGCACCAGAGTCGCGTGCAACGTCTACTTCCATACCTGTTCCCACTAGGGGCTTTTCAGAGCAAAGTAAGGGCACAGCTTGACGTTGCATGTTGGAGCCCATGAGTGCGCGGTTAGCGTCATCATGCTCAAGAAATGGAATCAAAGCAGCAGAGATAGACACCATTTGACTTGGAGAAATGTCCATCAAAGTCACTTCTTCGCGGCCGCGCATTTCCACATCACCATTACTTACGCGTACAGTTACTTGCTCATCCAAAAGATTACCGCTTGCATCAAGGCGCGCGTTGGCCTGAGCAATAACCTCTTGCCCTTCGCGCGAAGCATCAAGATGGATTACTTCATCGGTAAGTTTAGCATCACGTACCACGCGATATGGTGTTTCAATAAATCCAAAGTCATTAACTTTAGCATAGGTAGTGAGTGAAACAATAAGACCAATGTTTGGGCCTTCAGGTGTTTCAATGGGGCAAATACGACCATAGTGCGAAGTATGTACGTC
>CAYJIU010000071.1:0-10682 GCA_964370305.1 uncultured Desulfovibrionaceae bacterium | reverse complement strand
AACAGTAAAAATAGTTTTAAAACTCAAACAGCCTCACTCTCATGAGAGAGTGAGGTTGTTTTTACATTATATTGTTAACCCCAAAGTACAAGGCCACTTTCTAAAGGCGACTCAAGCCCTTCGGTTATGGGCATAACGCGTATACCATAGGCATAACGCCCATTGTGGCTGGCGGTATATTCTCCTTCATAAATTAATACATCACCCTCTTGAACTAGCTTAAGATCAATGCTTTGTGGTTTTTGGGTATAGTCGCCATTATCATTAATGGGGCCAAAAACAAGTTGCGCTAGTATTTCAGATGTTTGCATTTGCCCTGGTGCAATAGTCACTTTAGTGGATATGGGATGCCCGCAAGCGACGCTTTCATTTTCAACTCCGCTAATGACAATTTCTTTAATAGAAAGAGTACCAAAGCGTACAGGAAGGCTTTGCTTCCAATATGCAATGTGGCGAGATATTTGTCTGTTATTTTCATGTGTTACTTTGTTGCGTAGCGCGGCAGGTGCGTAAAACCCTTCAATATAATCTCTGAGCATGCGATTTGAGCTGTACATGGCGGTTAAGGTTTTCATGGAGTTTTTAGAAACCTTAATCCACTTTGTGGGTAAGTTGCCGGCACCATCTTCAAAATATAGTGGAATCACTGATTTTTCTAAGAGGGTGTATAAATCTTCGGCATCTGCGTAGTCATTTTGGTCTTGGCTTGGGAGACTTTTTTCCACCACTGGCCCAATAGTCCAGCCATTTTCTCTGTTATAGCCTTCGCACCACCAGCCGTCGGAAACGCTAAGGTTTATACCTCCATTAACTGGAACCTTTTGCCCACTGGTGCCAGAGGCTTCATGGGGGCGGCGTGGAGTGTTTAGCCATACATCACAACCTTGGGCCATGAGACGTGAAATGGCCAAGCTGTAATCTTCAATAAAGAAGATGCGCCCAAGGAAGCGGTCTTCTTGTGCATATTGAATAACTTGTTGGATAAGCTCAATTCCTGCATGGTCGGCCGGGTGAGATTTACCGGCAAATACAATAACTACGCGCTTGCCAGCTTGATTGAGTATTCTTTCAAGTCTATCTGGGTCGGCAAAGAGCAGAGTTGCGCGTTTGTATGGAGCAAAACGGCGGGCAAATCCAATAATGAGCGTATCTGGTCTGATATTTTCCCTAAGGACTTGTTCTTTTTGTGCAGGTATGCCGTATTTGCGCATAAATGTAGGCACAGAGATGCGTAGCGCGTCAAGCAAGGGCTCCTTTTGTTGCAATCTTGCTACCCAGTATTCGTCGTCTGGTATGTCGTCGATTTTGTCCCAAATGGGATCTTCTGGTGTTGCCTCAATCCACGGCTTTCCAAGCTTGCGGTCAAGTAATAGTTTAATGGGATCACTGACATAGGATGGAACGTGTACTCCGTTGGTAACGTGCTGAATGGGTATTTCTGGTATGGGCACGCCCTTCCAAAGGTCACGCCACATATGCTGAGAAACTATGCCGTGAATTAGACTTACACCATTGGCACGGCTTGCAGTCTTAAGTGCTAGCACGGTCATCTCAAAACTTCCACCGCGCTCTGGCCCTTCTATGCGCCCAAGACGTAGGAAATCTTTCCACGATAGCCCAAGGTTTTCGGCATAGTGGGTGAAGTAGCGTTCCATAAGATCAAGGCTAAAGCGTTCGTTGCCGGCATCCACAGGGGTGTGAGTTGTGAATACGGTGTTACTACGCACTCGCTCAAAGGCCTCTTGGAAGGTGAGATGCTGCTCATGCATATACGCTCTTATGCGCTCAATAACCATGAAGGCTGAGTGGCCCTCATTCATGTGGTAAACGCTTGGGCTTATACCAAGTTTGCGTAAAAGGCGTATGCCGCCCATACCCAACAATATTTCTTGTTGGATGCGCAAATTACGGTCAGCTTCATAAAGCCTTGCGGTAATTCTGCGGTCTTCTTCGGTATTGGCGGCAACGTCTGTATCCATCAGATATAGTGATATGCGCCCCACTTGTACGCGCCAGATTTGCGCATGCAATGTGCGTCCTGGCATATCAATATCCACTAAAATTGGTTTACCATCTACCTTGTCTGTAATGCATGCGACGGGTAAATGAGCAAAATTATTGATAGGATATAGTGGAATTTGCCTTCCGTTATCATCAATGCTTTGGCGGAAGTAGCCATTTCTGTATAATAGGCCCACGGCCACTAAGGGCAATTGCAAATCACTGGCGGATTTTAAGTGGTCTCCGGATAAAACACCAAGGCCACCGGAGTAGATGGGCAAGGATTCATGAAGTCCATATTCTGTTGAGAAGTAGGCTACAGGTTTATCTACGCGTAAGGATTCATTAACATCCACGCATTTTTTAGCCATATAATTGTCAAACTTACCCATAACGTGCTTGTAAGCTGCCATAAATTTAGTATTATTTACTAGGTCTTGCATGCGGTTTGGATCAATTTCTTCCAATATACGCAATGGACTATGTCCAGTGCTAGTCCAAAGGCTTTGACTCATACTTGCAAAAAGTTGCCTTGCTCTTAAATTTGTTGACCACCACATATTACGTGCAAGCTCATGTAAGCGGGATATTTCTTTAGGAATTTCTGAAATAGCCGTCACCGGGCGCAAGTGCGGAATGGTGGATGATGTGGGAGAGAGCACTTGAATAAGCCTTTCTTGGCGTTGAATATGCTCGCGATGTGTATCGCGTTTTTCGGCTTGCTCAAGGGCTAGTTTGTAAGCATTGATGTAATTGTTAAAAAAGTTTTCCCAAGATGACATTTGAACTAACTTGCGCACAGCCACGCGCCTTTCATCTAAGGTGCTTTGCGGGCAGAAGGTATATTCGTGCAAAGCTTTGTGCATCGCGCTTATGGATGTATCTAAAATTTCATGATGTCTTGGGATGATGCTTACTCCACTTTTTGTGGGATCTTGGGTAAGCATATTCTGAGCCCAAATGCCAAAACCGGCTAAATCACTAGTCACTGTAGGGACGGCATAAGCCGCACTTTCATGCGGAGTGTAGCCCCACGGCTCATACCATGATGGAAACACACCAAGGTCACAAGCAGCAAGTACGTCCTCATAAGGCATATTTATAAAACCGTCATTGCCATCAAGCATAGCCGGAACAAAGATTAAGCGTATATTGTCGCCATCCTCATTGTTAAGTCCCAGCCTGCGGCAAGCCGCCACTATGGGGTCAGCATTACTGTTCCAAACCCTAAACGGACTTATGAAGGGATGCCCGTCGCGGGTACGTTTTCTTTCACCGGCGGCAATTTCTTCATATATACCGTCATGCCCGCCCATTACTAAAAAGAGTATTAAGACTCGGTTGGGTGATTTTCTTAAAACTTCAGCCGTACGCGCAAGGGCTTCAATAAATATATCAACACCCTTATTTTTAAATTCATAACGTCCAGAAATGGCAAAAATTCTAGTGTTTTCTGGCATTTCTTCCCCTAGCATGGGGGCAATATTTTTCAAGAGCTTTGCGCGAAACTCCTGTGGTTTAGTGCGATCTGTGGTATAATCCGGCACCACGCGCATATCAAGGCCGTTGGTGGTAATAATATCGGGGGTACGCCCAAGAAATGACGTGGCTTCCTCGGCGGTAATTTCACTAACCGTGGTAAAGCAATCAGCCTCACGGGCCGCTGTGGCTTCCATGGAGCATTTGGCAATTATATTGTGGGTTGTGGCCTCCGCTGCGGGATTAATTTGGCGCATATTTTTATAAATATCAACGCCAGATCCAGCCAATGCGCGCCCAAGCATGGTGGCATGAGTTGTAAAAATAGTTCCTATGGATGGAGCTAGGGTTTTTACTGCTAAAAGGCCGGCTCCGCACATCCATTCATGGAATTGGGCAACACTTTTAGCTTCATGCACATTGCAATAACTTTCGTGAATGGCAGTAATGACCTCGCCACAAGCATAACTAAACATCACCGGCTCAATATATTCCCATCCGCCGGAAAGTGAGTCTACACCATAATTGTTCCAAAGTTCATAGAGCAATTGATTGCTATTATAGCGTTTGGAAAAGTCTACTAAAATAACCTTGGGTTCGCCTGGTATCTTCCAACGGCCCAAGCGGCATTTAAGATCTCGTAGGGCAAGGGCAGGGCGAATCATCTCCCAGCAGGGTTCATCGGTATCCACAAAACCAGCATTATTCTTCATGTCAGGGCCAAGTAAGAAAAAATCTTCTCCAAAGTGGTCAACTGCATGTAGGGCCTTGCTACTAACAACAGAATAAATTCCGCCAACTTTGTTGCACACTTCCCAGCTTACTTCAAATAGAACCGTTTTCGAATTTTCACTTGTCATGCTGTGCCTCCTAGAGAGTTATATTGTAAATCACTATAATTATTTATCGATTTCTTTCTTGCTACTAGCCTTTTTAGTTGTAGTTTTTTTTACTGCGGACTTTTTGACCTCTGTTGTGCTTTCTGCAACGCTTGCTCTAGCCTTAGTGGTTTTGGCAGCAGTGCTAGTTTTCGATATACTTGCTGCGGTGGTTGCAGTTTTTGTAGCAGCAGACTTAGTTGTTGTTTTGCGGGCCGTTTTGGGAGCTGGCTTGGGAGCGGATTTAGGTTTTCCAGCATTAAGCACCAATTCAAAGTCCGCAAGAATATTCATGAAATTAATATAAGCATCGTAGGGACTGGTATATGGATTTTCTGGACTGATGCTTTGGTCATTGCTAAACCATTTTGTACACATATGTGCAAAATTATCAGAGCTTTGCAAACGCTGCCAAGTGCGGCAAACGCCCTCATCATATAATTCAGGGTGTTTTTTTGCAAGAGCGTATAGGGAATGGATGGCATCTTTTTGCATAGCGTTGCCAAGCCAAGTATCAAGGTCATGACCAGATGAGGCCCAAGACATAAAGTACGGAACATCAATGGTGCCAGATATTTTTGCGGTTTTTGCCACTTGGGCTGGTGTCTTAAAACTAGCACCTTCTGCTAGCAAGAGTGTTGGCAGGGCTTCCATAAACTCAAAAATACCTGTGTCTGCCCCATGTCTTAGCCCGAAAGTTTCATAAGGCATGAAAAGATTAATGCTGTCGCCCTCGACATTTTTAATATCGCACCACCGCACAAATTGCTCGGCTGTGAGCGGCCAAGCATCCCAATCTTTTTGAGAAAAGCGCAAAGCAATATCATTGGAAAGCGAAACATTTCTAAGCAGTAATTTTAGCTTTTTACCTTCCACTGGCTGATAAACAAAGTTTGGGCTGCGCCAGCCAAGTACGTGGTCACTACCTTCACCAAGCATGGTGTTAAAGCCAAGTTTTTCAACTGCTTTTGCTAGGTCATTATTATAAATTAACTCTGTATGTCTATAAGTTGTTGGCTTTTGACCAAAAAATTCTTGTATTTTTTCGCTGTGAAGCTTTACTTGGCGTGTAAATTCTTGAGGCGCATAGAGAAAGGTCATGGAGTGGCTGTATGTTTCGCCCAAAAACTCTACGCAACCAGTATCGGCAAGGGCCTTGAAGCTATCTAGTACTTCTGGAGCGTATTGCTCAAATTGTTCAAGAGCCACACCGGAAATGGAAAAAGCTACTCGAAATTTTTTATCATGCTTGTTTATAAGGCGCAAAAGTAAATCATTCATGGGGAGGTAGCAGTTTTTTGCGGCATAGAGCATGGTATCGCAGTTGCGATCGTCATCTTCATATATGGAGTTTTGACCAAGATCAAACACCGTATATCGACGTAGCTTGTATGGTTTATGTATTTGAAAATAAAGACAAATTGCTGTCATGCTAGTGAGCTCCTGCCAATGATGCGGCGTAAATATTGTTTAATTGGTCGGCGACATTTTCCCAGCGAAGGTTTTTTAATTCTTCCTTACAGTTTGTCACTAAAGACTTGGCTAAGGCTGGATATTTTAATACAGCACAAATTTTATCAGCCATGTCGCGGGTATCCCAAAAGTTTGCTTTAAGCGCGTGTTGTAATACCTCGGAAACACCAGATTGGCGAGATAGTAAGACCGGCACATCATAGAGCATAGCTTCAAGTGGAGTAATGCCAAAGGGTTCTGATACACTTGGCATAACATATAAATCGCTTAAAGCAAACATTTTATCTACCTCTTCACCGCGTAAAAAACCGGTAAAGTGAAAACGATTGCCTATGCCAAGCTGCCCAGCACGGCGGATAATTGTGGGGAGCATATCCCCAGCACCGGCCATGAAAAAACGGGCATTTTTTTGTTTTTCAAGTACCATTTTTGCTACTTCAATAAAGTATCCCGGCCCTTTTTGGAAGGTAACTCGCCCAAGAAACAGTACCCATTTTTCGTGGTTTGTACGAGTTGGGTGTACAAATTGATGTTGCACTTCATGCCGGGCCACAGCATTATGCACCACAGAAATTTTATGCTCAGGCACTTGATAATGCTTCATAATCATGGATTTTGTAAGGTGGCTTACTGCAATAACTTTATCCGCAGCGTGCAGGCCAGCCCTCTCCATCTCTGCCACCACATTATTTATATTTTCGCCACTTCTATCATATTCGGTGGCATGAATATGTGCAATTAAAGGCTTGCCTGTGATTGTTTTTGCAATCATTCCTGCTGGATATGTCATCCAGTCATGGACGTGGATGACGTCAAAATCTTCACGCAGGGCAATGCTGCCAGCTAGACGGCTATAACGGTACACCTCAGCCATGAGATCTGGGCCATAGCCTCCGTGTAAGGTGTAGGTCGAGCTATCACCCCAAGTGTTATAGATAGAGGTTTGTTTTTCTTCACTTTTTTTGCGCCATGCTTGCCTTGCTAAGTAGCTTTCTTGCGTATCATAGGCAAAGAGTAATGATGAAAGACGATATTCGCGAAAATTTTCATGCCAAACGTATTGCTCACTTAAATCAATTTTTTCATGCATACTAGCGTAGATAGGTGTGCCAGAGGCGGAGCGTAGCGTTATATCCGGATCATGCTCGTGCGTGCCCGGCATGCAGGGCAGCACGAAAATAACTTGAGTATTTTTTTTGATTAAACCTTTAGTCATACCATAGCAGGCGGTGCCAAGGCCGCCGCTGATATGGGGGGGAAATTCCCAGCCAAACATGAGAACGCGCATATATTTCCTGTTTTACCCTATCTGCTTTGAGGGCAGCTAATTGTTGATAATATAGATTTTTCCCAAGTTTCAAAGGCTTCAGGGGCGGCTTGTTTGAGCATGAGTAAGGTGCGGAGGACTTCGGCAACACTCCAAGCTTGAGAAATGGTTCCATTGGGCCTATGCGGGGCAGATGCATCAAATATTTCAGATAAAGTTCCAATGCCCGCATCTAAGAAATGTTCAGTAAATAAAGGTGTTATTGTGTCCAAAAGGCTTTTTGCTGCACCTTCAATGTCCCATGCTGTACGCATAAGTGCCTCGGTATAATGGCCTAAAAGCCAAGTCCAAACCGTACCTTGATGGTATGCACCATCGCGCTGCTCTGGTGAGCCTTGATAAGTCGGGCCATAGTGCGGATGAGAGGGAGTGAGGGTGCGTAAGCCGTATGGAGTCAACAATTTATTGCGCACACACTCCACCACATTAGCTTGTAAATCTTCTTCTAAAATGGGGTATGGTAAGGACACTGCAAAAATCTGGTTGGGCCTAATACTTGTATCTAGCTCCTCTGCGCGCCAAACGTCGCCAAGGTATCCGCCTAAATATTCAACCCAAAATCTTTGCTTAAATTGCAAGCGTATATTACGCAAATATTGGGTAGATACAGGTGATTCTTCGTTAAAGCGCGTAGCCAAAAAGTCAGCAAAGGCGAGGGCATTGTACCATAAAGCATTAATTTCCACTGGGCAGCCATAACGCGGTGTGACTGGCTTGCCATGTACTTGGGCATCCATCCAAGTGAGCTGAGTGTGTTCAGTTCCGGCATGTAAGAGGCCGTCATCATCAATGTAGATATTTGGATGTTGCCCGCTCATATATGCGGAAATAATACCTTTTATGGCTGGCCAAATGCGCTCTTGAATCCATAATTCTTGATCTGGCTGATGCTGTAGTAATTTTTGCACCGCCCATATATACCATAGTGAAGCGTCTACGGAGTTGTAGGAGTGATTGTCTTCAGAGGGGCCAAAAATATTGGGAACAAGGCCATGCTTGATGCTCTTGGTGGCAGACTCCAAAATACGCATGCCTTTGCTCATGCGCCCAGCACAAAATGTTAATCCCGGCAGGGAGATAAAGGCATCACGCCCCCATGCGTCAAACCAATGATAACCCGCTAAAACCTCTAGTACACCTTGGGGTGGGGTGATCATAAAGCTTGCGCCTTGGCGGGTGAGTTGGCCAATTAAGGTGTCTGCCACTTGGGTAAGCTTTGAACGATGTTCAGTTTCTGCTTGCCAGAGTTCTTCAATATTATCGTCAAAATCTTCAGTGGATGCAGCAATATATATGGGATTGTCCAAACTTAGGGCAAAGTCAAAGTAGGCTGGCTTAAACAAATCTTCCTCAGCCGGAAAGCCGCGCTCTGCCTCCATAAAATACTCCACATTGTAGTACCAATCAGGGTTTGTATCTATGTGTGTAGGATTTTTGGTCTTCATATGCAAGGTGGGCATGTGTGCATAGGGGCTGATACTAAATCCGTCTTGTTTAAGGGCCACTTGTGGCCTTAGTTCATCATTTTTGTGGATGAGCCCATGAAAATGCCTATAAGCAAGTAGCGGTTTTATGCGTAGGGTGAGTTCAGGTATACTATGCTCACTTTGAGCTGTATACTTCATTAATAATAATGATCTGTTGCGTACAAGCACCAATTCGCGAGTGATGCTTAAATCTGCTATGCGGTAGTTAAATACAGGCCAGTCTTTTAAACTAAAACCCTGTAAATATTCATGACCACAAGGGAAATACATATCTGGATGCTTACGGGTAGAGAAGAAAAACTCCTTGCCCGCCCCTAGGAGTGAATCCTCAGTAGTGGATAAAAGTACATGTCGGCCCTTGAGTGTGGGTATATTGACTACGAGTAAACCGTGATATTTTCGTGTATTGCAATAAGGTATACTGCTTGAAGCGTAATCGCCAAGGCCATTGGCTAAGAGCCACTCCTTACCTAAAGAACGACGAATATTCAGGCAAGCTACCCGGTCAAAACAAAACTCCATGACAATCTCCCTATGGCGATATGTACACTATTTGATAAGCATTATCAATATTAATTTAATAATGGAAGGTTTTACATAAGTGCATAAAAATTTAGTATCATGTATTGTACGGAAATTTCTATAATTTGTCGATATGTATTTAAACCATTTGATATGATTAATAAAAACTATTGCGCGCCTGAATTGCTACTGGGCATTGAAAACACTTGCCCCATGAGGATAAATAAATATACTATGACTCAGTTTGAAACCTCTGCACAGTTTATGCGTAGAGTCTCATGGTGCATTGGTGACAGCTCTCTATTGGGGTAAAAGGAGTTTATATGTATATTATTACCGGTGGTGCAGGTTTTTTGGGTAGCGCGCTTATTTGGGAGTTAAATAAGGCTGGCATTGATGAAATTTTAGTGGTTGATAATTTAAGCCATACAGAAAAATGGAAAAATCTTGTTGGCTTACGCTATGCAGATTATGTGCATAAGGATGTTTTTATTGATTCTATACGCGGCTATGGCTTAGGCAAACATGTGCAAGGCATTGTACATCTTGGAGCTTGTTCTTCTACCACTGAGGCCGACGCTGATTTTTTAATGCAAAATAATTTTCATTATAGTCGGGATTTATGCTTAGCTGCCCTTGAACAAGGGGCGCGTTTTATTCATGCTTCTTCAGCCTCCACCTATGGTGATGGTAGCCTTGGATTTGCGGATGATGATGATCTTTTAACTAAGCTTAGGCCGCTGAATATGTATGGTTACTCTAAGCATCTCTTTGATTTGTGGCTACAAAGGAATAACTATTTAGACAAGGTAGCAAGTCTAAAATTCTTTAATGTTTTTGGGCCCAATGAGTATCATAAGGATACCATGCGCAGCGTGGTCTGTAAGGCTCATACAGAAATTGGTCAAAATGGTTATTTACGTCTTTTTGCATCTAATCATCCCGACTATGCCGATGGCGGTCAAATGCGTGACTTTATTTATGTAAAAGATTGTACACGCATTATGAATTGGATTTTACATGATGATAGAGTGCAGGGAGTATTTAATGTGGGCATGGGCAAGGCTCGCACTTGGAATGACCTTGCCAAGGCTGTTTTTGTGGCCATGGAAAAGCCAGAACATATTGAATATGTTGAAATGCCAGAGCAACTTAAGGGTAAATATCAAAACTTTACCAAGGCACCCATGCAAAAATTGGCCGCCACGGGTTGCCCCATGCCTGAATACTCATTAGAGGCCGGAGTTAAGGACTATGTGCAAAACTATTTAGCCGAAGGTAAGTATTTAGACATTCAAAGCTAAAATTTTCATAATCAGTTGAAATGAATTGTTTTTATAGCTAAAGCACGTAATAAAATTGTCAGAAATAAGTACGTGATTCCGCTTGGATAAATGATTTATTAGGGGTGTTTTGATTTTTATACATAGTAATTTATACTAATATTACTGTGTGTTGAATGTTTTTAGCTTTTTGACACTGTTGCGATATTTTCCTTTTTCCCTGTGGCGTCGT
>CAYJIU010000070.1:0-10905 GCA_964370305.1 uncultured Desulfovibrionaceae bacterium | reverse complement strand
GGGGATTATGTGGCGTATTTTTCTTGAAATTGTTTCAATTCTTCTGCCGTATTAAGGTTGAAGAAAAATTGAGCCAAGTCATCGGGGTATGGTATATATGTTCTTAAATTATCAGGTATAATCATTCTAGGTGCGCGGAGGCCACCTGCAATACCGCTTGCAAAAAGCTCCAAGGCTTCCACCTCATATATGGCGATTAATGCTTCTATATTTCCGGTTTTTTCATGTAAAAATGTGGTCATTAGATTGTATGGGCCTTGGGTGGCTGCTCTATGCTCATGACGGGTTTTTAGCAGTATTTGTATGATGCTATCGCTCATAAGTGGCAAGTCACACGGCAATACCAATATGGCCTCAAGTCCGGCATGCTTTGCAGCGCGTAAACCTGCATATATACCAGATATGGGGCCGATTTCGTGGTATTCATCAAAGATGCAATCATAACCATGCCGCGCCTTACCCTTAGCGCACGATACCCATATGGTGCTAAAATGATTACCAAGTATGGCATGAGTACGCGCAAGTAAATTGGGCTTGGCCTCTCCGTATGGGTGTAGGGTTGCTTTATCCTTCCCCATGCGTGTGGAAAGCCCCCCACTAAGTAGGGTGGCGGCTACGCAAAGGGGAGTATTATCAAGCGTTTTTTGCATATATATTCGCAGGGTTAATTATAATAAGCAATTCTTAGCTTTGAGTGGAGCTAGTTTTCCAAAGCAGTAAGTTATTTTCAAAGCAAGTTTCAATTTTTCCTGTGCTTTTTAACCACGATAAAATTGCACGAACACTACTGCCTACGAGCACATATTGATCAAAGTTCATCTTAAGTTGATAGTCGGTAAAGAGTTTTTGTAAAATAAATTCAAAGTGTAAGGGTGTTTTGCAAATATTGCAGATTTGTTCAGCCACGGCATGCACTTGATCTATATTATACTGAGCTAGAGGGGCAATATCCTCTGTGGCTGCACTATGAGCTGGCACAAAGATTTTTGCTGACATGGTTTTTACTTGCTCCAAGGTGGCCAGATATTGTTCTGCATCATATATAAATGGTATGCGATATTTATCTAAAAGGTCTTTACTTAGCAAGCAATCAGCCAAGAATAAGACGTCATCAGCGGTTTTATAGCCCACCATATCAAAAAAATGTCCGGGCAAGGGAATAACACTTAGGCTTGAGGGTAATACCTCTGGGCTTAGCTCATGAGCATTACTTTCTGGCGCAAGTAGGAATTTATTACGTAATTCCTTGGGGGGTGAAGCACCATAGAGAAACGATGCTTCCAAAATTGGATGTCTGGTAAATGCTGCATTGATGGGTGGAGCATATATTTTACACTGGGTAATGCCCTGAAGATATTTATTCCCGCCGATGTGGTCGGCATTGGCATGAGTATTATAGATGGCGGTTAAATGCCAGTTGTTGGCATCTAAGATTTTGCGTATTTTACGCCCTGTTTCTTTGTCATTGCCGCTATCTATCAGGCATACGTCATTATCATTGAGGCGCACAATTCCAATTTTTGAAGGACATTCAATATAATAGCAATGTTCTGTTACTTGAATAAGCTCGTACATATTTTACCTTTTATTTTTTAACTTTTGTCAGCATTGTTATGCTTTAATAAAGCTTGTTCGTAAAATGGTACTATGGATTGTGCGGCTTTTGTCCAGCTAAATAATTTGCGAGCTGTAGCCCGCCCTTGCGTACCTATGCTTTTTGCAAGCTCAGGGTGATCCATAAGCATCTTTAAATATTTTATTATTTCAGATGCTTTTCCAGTTTGCATCAAAAAGCAATCCTTCCCATGTTTAAGCTTTTCAGCTACATTGGTATGAGGCAGAATAACTGGCCGTCCGCTGGCTAAGAAAAATGGTGCCTTGGACGGGAAGCGATAGTCATCAAACTCCCCAGGGGCACCGGGCTGAACTAAAATATCAGCAAGTGTCATAAGGCGTGGTAATTCTCTGGCATTTAAGCCTTCCACGTATAAAACATGCTTTTTGTATAAGCTTAATGTATCTTCATTATAGTGATCAAACTCTATGCCCGTGCGTACAATTTTTACCGAATAACCATCATTATTTAATTGCTCTACAGCTTGTAATAACTCAGTAAAAGATTGTATATTATATTCATGAATAGCACCGGGATAAACTAAAACATAAGTATCTTCACTAAATTCAAAGGCGTTACGTAATGCTGTGTTGCGTTCCATGGGGATATAGTAAAAATCATCCTCACAGGCTGGCCAAAAAGTCATGCGGGGCACATTTGGGGGTACAAATTCCTCAAGTTTTTTTATGATGCAAGTAACTCCCGCTGAACTACGCATAAAAGGCTCAAAGTGTAGCGGATGAGTATTTACATAACTCTTAAATTTTAAAGGATTATCTCTAGCAAATTCCTTTTGCTCATCCAAGGAACCTAAATCAAAAAATTTACCTGTGATTACTACTTCATTGTCTTCCATATGTACAAGGTATGGTAATTTAATGCGTTCCCTCAAAATGGCTGTGGGTATTCTTGCAGTTTCACGCGGAGTCCAAATATGTAAAATGGCATCTTTAAAGTACTCCACAGGCAGCTCAAGCATCTCAAGAAAGCTGTAAATGGCATAATTACATTTACCAAAGTGCTCAGCGGCACCATCGGTATTAGGTAAAAGAACACAACATTCATGCCCAAGCTCAACCAAAGCATTGGCAAGAAAATGTATATGTACACCACTACACCCCATATATTGAGAATAGTTAATGAAAACAATTTTTAGCTTTTTATCTGCCAAAAGAACCTCCCACACCATAAGTAAATGATATTTTAAAAACTCAATTTTTTATCAAAACAAATTAATTGAGTACACTATGTCTTAAGCCTTGACAAGTTAGCCACCTACCCATAATGAAATTAAAAACCGTATACAATTCTCAGATTGCAGGATTATGCCAAGGCACAAATCTAACCTCAATGAGATTACCGACTTTGGAGGGCATATTGACAAAGATTTCCATTATTATCCCCGTCTGGAATTTATGGCATACAACTCTAGACTGCTTAGAAAGTATTGCTGCTACATCTGTTGCAGAGTTAGATGCACAAGCCTTAGAAATTATTGTTGTGGATAATGGCTCCACCGATGAAACAACAACTGCACTTGCGCCCACGCTCAAGCGTCTTTTTGGTGCATGCGCAAAAGTTCTGCGTATGCCAGAGAACTTAGGCTTTGCTAAGGCTTGTAATGCTGGTGCAAAGGCTGCAACTCACCCTCTGCTTTTTTTTCTAAATAATGATACTGTAGCCATTCAGGATTGGCTATATCCTTTACTACAAGCTTTTGAAAGTAATCCACAGCTTGGTGCTGTGGGCCCCCTTTTGCTCTACCCCGATGATACAGTGCAGCATTATGGCATTTGTTCTTGCCCCATAAGCTGCCTGCATCACATTTATGCTCATTTGCCTGCCGAACACCCTGTGGTAAATAAACCACGAGCTTTTCAAGCAATAACTGGTGCTGCTATTCTGGTTATTGCAGAGTTGTTTTGGGAATGTGGAGGGTTTTATGAAGAATATATTAATGGCTACGAAGATGTTGATTTGTGTTACAGCATACGCAAAAAAGGATTTTACTGTGCCTCTATACCACAAAGTCGTATTTACCATCTCACGAGCAAAACCCCTGGTCGCTTTGAGCATGAAGCATATAATACAAATATTTTTAATGGGAGATATCCACATAAAAAGCCCGACCTGCACACCATAGTAAATGAAGATGGTTTAATTCCAACATTTGGCCCAATGCTTGACTCGTATATAGCCTTGCCAGAAATTGATGAGCAAGCATTGACTGTGGCTTTTTCTAAAAATTTTGATTTACAGCGATGCAAAGACAGATTGCTAGCTGAGCCATTTTGGTTTGGCGGTTATGAATTGTTGGTTGATTATTATGAAAAACAAGGCCAACATTTACATGTCGTTACTACCTTAATAAAACTCATTAATCTTAACCCACAGTTAAAATATTTTGCCAGAATAAAACGTATGTCCGAGTATGTGGATCCACATATGCTTAAGCGAATCATCACCTTTGAACAATATATATCAAGTGCTACAACTCGAATTGAGGATTTAAAACAAAAAATTGCGATGATGCAAGGTTGGGCAAATAAAACGGGAGATACTGTGCTAAACTCTATGGTTGAACAATGGTTGCAAAAATATACATAATTGCCCCTTAAAAATACATTAAGATGGTATAATAACACAATTAAATTTTCAAAATAGTCCCAGCACAATTGTCGGAAGTAAAACAAAAAATAAAAATAAAAAATTTAGGAAACTATCATGCAATATTGGCTCTTTAAAAGTGAACCTCACTGTTTTTCTTGGCAAAATTTACAAGATGCTGCAAATCAAACTACATCATGGGATGGTGTGCGTAATTATCAGGCACGTAATTTTATGCGCTCCATGAAGCTTGGGGATAAAGGTTTTTTTTATCATAGCGGAAAGGAGCCTGAAATTACAGGTATTGTTGAAGTTGTGCGTGAAGCTTATCCTGACCATACATCATGGGATAAAGAAAATGACCATTTTGACCCGCGCTCCACGGAAGAAAAACCACTTTGGTCTATGGTGGATGTGCGTTTTGTGCAGAGCTTTGAACCACCTCTTAGTCGCAAAATGTTACGCTTAGAGCCAGAGCTTGCTCATATGGAGCTTATGAAGAAGGGTAGCCGCCTTTCAGTGCAACCTGTAAGCCCCATTGCCTTTGAACACATCGTTAATCTCTCAAGATAATAACTGCTAATTGACAAAAATAGCTAAATAGTATATTTTGCCATGATGATATTTATTACGGATACATACTGCATTTTAGTGGTGCGGTAGTATACAGTACACAAAATGGAGAGTATTATGTCAAGCAAAGCTCTATGTAAAGATTTTGAAACCCTATTGGGTAAGGAAAATGTATTTAGCTCCGAGGCTGACCGTCAAAGCTACGCTTATGATTCTGCAGTGCTACAGCAAATTGTACCTGCCCTTGTGCTACGTCCAACTAATACTGACGCACTGGGGCAATGTGTAAAAAAACTTTATGATAATGGCATTGCCATGACTGTGCGTGGCGCAGGCACAAATCTTTCTGGTGGCACCATTCCTGATAGTTCAGAAAGCGTGGTGATTTTAACCAATGCCCTTACTAAGATATTAGAAATAAACGTTGAAGACCTCTATGCCGTGGTTGAGCCAGGTGTTGTTACAGCAACTTTTGCCGCAGAAGTTGCAAAAAAAGGTCTTTTTTATCCCCCTGACCCGGGTTCACAAGCTGTTTCTACCCTTGGGGGTAATATTGCTGAAAATGCCGGCGGATTGCGTGGTTTAAAATATGGTGTCACTAAGGATTACCTCATGGGCATAGATTTTTTTGATGCTACTGGTGAGGTGGTGAAGTCTGGTTCACGTACAGTAAAATGTGTGACTGGTTACAATTTAGCTGGCATGATGATTCAATCCGAAGGTACCTTGGGTGTTGTGAGTCAAGCTATTTTCAAGCTTGTTCCGCCACCTAAAGCAAGCAAAGCCCTTATGGCTGTTTTTGATAAAATGCAAGATGCAGCAGAAGCTGTGGCTGGTATTATTGCAGCACACGTTGTGCCTTGTACCATGGAATTATTAGATAATAATACTATTGTGCGTGTGGATGATTTTACTAAGGCAGGGCTACCGCGTGAGGCAGCTGCCATTTTGCTTATTGAAGTAGACGGTCACCCAGCCCAAGTGGCAGACGAAGCCGAAGCTGTAGAAAAAGTCTTAAAGCAATGCAAAGCAAGTCAAATTCATGTGGCCAAAGACGCCGATGAAAAGTTTAAGCTTTGGGAAGCAAGACGCCTAGCCTTGCCCGTGCTAGCACGCAGTAAGCCCACTTGCGTGCTTGAAGATGCAACGGTACCGCGCTCCAAAATTCCCGCCATGATGCAAGCCCTTGATGATATTGCAGCAAAATATAACCTTGAAATGGGTACCTTTGGTCATGCTGGTGATGGCAATTTGCACCCAACAATACTTTGTGATAAGCGCGATGAACAAGAATTTCATAGAGTTGAAGAAGCAGTAGATGAAATTTTTGACGTAGCCTTAAGCCTTGGAGGCACTCTTTCAGGTGAGCATGGTATTGGTACTGCCAAGGCCAAGTGGATGGAGAAAGAAACATCTAAGGGAACAATTTTATTCTCAAAAAGACTACGCAAAGCCCTTGACCCCAAGGGATTGTTAAACCCAACGAAGCTTGTTGGTATATAATACGTTGTAATTATTTAGGAGTTTAATCATGAGTAGTTTGCAACGTCTTGCTAATCAATTAATGGAACTGGATGATCGCATAATTTCTTGTATGAAGTGCGGTCTTTGCCAAGCTGTATGCCCCATGTTTGGAGCTAGCATGATGGAAGCCGACGTGGCCCGTGGAAAGCTAGCCTTGGTGGATAATTTGGCTCATAGACTTATTGAGGATCCAGAGGCTGTATCGGACAAGCTTGGCCGCTGTCTTTTGTGTGGTTCATGTGAAGCCAATTGCCCTTCAGGCGTAAATATTATGGATATTTTTCTTGAAGCAAGAGAAATTGTCACCGCCTATCTTGGCTTGCACCCGCTAAAAAAGATGGTTTTTCAAAGCATATTAGCGCGGCCTATGCTCTTTAATTTGACCATGCGCATTGGGGCACCGTGTCAAGGTTTATTATTTAAGACTGCTCAAAAAGTACAAGAAACCCACCGCGCTCCCTTGCTTGATAAGGTTATAGGTAAACGCTATGTGCGCCGTTTGGCAAAAAAGCCTCTCCATGCCACTGAAGGCGGCATAAACACATCTGCCCGCGGCAGTAACATTAAGGTGGCCTTTTTCCCCGGTTGTCTTGGGGATAAGATGTATACAGAAATGGCTTCGGCCTGCCTTAAAGTGCTCAAGCATCATGGTGTTGGGGTATATTTTCCTAAAAACCTTGCTTGTTGCGGTATTCCGGCCATTGCATCCGGTGATATTGACGGCATGATTGCCCAAACTAAAGCCAATTTGAACATTCTTTCACGTGAAGATTTTGATTATATTTTAACTCCTTGCGGCTCATGCACAGCCACCATTAAGGAATATTGGCCCCGCTATGCTGAGCGTTTTGGCCTAGCATACAGACAAATAATTAATGAAATTGCACCCAAGGCCATGGATATTAATGCCTTTCTTGTGGATGTGTTAAAGGTACAGCCAGCAAGAGCAAAATCAGAAAATCCCACCAAGGTCACTTTTCATGACCCTTGCCACTTGAAAAAATCATTAGGTATCGCAAGTCAACCACGTGCAATTGTTGAACTTAGCCCTAACTATACCCTTGTTGAAATGCCAGAGGCAGACCGCTGTTGTGGTTGTGGTGGTTCGTTTAACCTTTTTCACTATGATTATTCTTGCGTTATTGGTACACGAAAACGTGATAACATAGCAGATAGTAAAGCGAAAATTGTAGCAACTGGTTGTCCTGCTTGTATGATGCAGCTTGAAGACATGCTTTCACAGCACAGTGATGATGTTATGGTAAAGCACAGTATTGAACTCTATGCGGAGTCATTAATATAACGAGTTATAACTGGAGGTTATTATGGGAACAATTGATGCGGCCTTGGTAGAACTTTTTTGTACCAAAGCCGGTGTAATTGGCACTAAGATTTTTGAAGCTAAAACTGAAGATGATGCCGTAAATTATATCATTGAGGTATGCGAATCAAAAGCTCCGTGCGAAATCTTGGCTGATGAACCAAACACAGAAAAAGGCCCGCTAAGTGCCAATAATGTACCCACTCGCCTTGAGCGTATTGTGGCGGCACCTGGACTTAACAAAAAGTTTTTCACCCCTTTAAGCAAAGCCTGTAAAGATAAGGGTTTTAAATGTCTTAGCAAGGGTATGCGAGATTATTTAGCCGGTGTTGATATTGGCGTTGCTGAGGCCGAGCTTGCTGTTGCCGCCAGTGGTACTTGCATGGTGCACTCAGAAAGTGAAGAAACACGCCTTGCTACCATGATTGGTGAAGTTTGTATTATAATTTTGAAAAAATCCACCATATATCCGGATTTACCATCCATTGCTCCGGCTTTACGTGCAGCCCAGAGCAAGAAAACGGCGGCATATACAGCATTTATTTCTGGCCCTAGCCGTACCGCGGATATTGAACGTGTACCTGCCGTTGGTGTACACGGCCCCCTTGAACAGCACATTATCCTTTTGGAGGACTAGGCCATGCACGATGCCCCCAAAGACATGAAAAATTATCATGCCGAACTGGAAAAAACTCTTGAAAATTCTTTCTTGCGTAAAACACTTGATACATTTGCAGTAGCCTATAAAGCCAACCGTGAAGCAGTTTTTCAGCAAGTGGACGGCCCATCAATTATTGCAAAAATTGCTGATGTAAAAGATTATGTTAGTAAGAACTTTGAAGAATTGTATGAACAATTTAAAGCTAATGCTGAAGCCAAGGGTGTTATAGTACACCGTGCAGAAACCGCGGCCCAAGCAAACGAAATTATTGCAAAAATTGCAAAAGATAACGATGTAAAGCGCATTACTAAGTCTAAATCCATGACCGCTGAGGAAACTCAGCTCAATACCCGTCTTGAGGCTGATGGACTTATTGTTGATGAAACTGACCTTGGGGAGTGGATTATCCAGCTTCGTGGTGAAGGCCCATCGCATATGGTTATGCCAGCCATTCACCTTTCACGTTATGAAGTGGCCGAAGACTTCACCAAGGCCACAGGCACTAAGCAAGATTCCGATGTGCAACACTTGGTTAAGGTTGCTCGTGTGCAACTTCGTCCTAAATTTATTGCAGCTGACATGGGTATTTCTGGTGCCAACTTTGCAGTGGCTGAAACTGGTACCATTGCCACTGTTACCAATGAGGGTAATGCCCGTTTGGTAACAACCATACCTCGTGTACACGTTGCCATTATGGGTCTTGATAAACTTGTACCCACTTTGGACGATGCCCTTAATGCCTTACTTGTGTTGCCACGTAATGCCACAGCTCAGATGCTTACTACCTATGTAAGTTGGATGGGTGGTGCTGGTGAATGTGCTACCACCGAAGATGGCAAAAAGATAATGCATTTTGTGGTGGTGGATAATGGACGTAGTGCCCTTGCTAAGGATGAGCTATTTTCACAAGTTTTCCGCTGCGTGCGTTGTGGTGCTTGTGCCAATGTGTGCCCCGTGTACCGCCTAGTGGGTGGGCACAAAATGGGCTATATTTATATTGGAGCCATTGGTCTTATTTTGACTTACTTCTTCCACGGTAGGGATAAAGCTAAAATTCTATCCCAAAACTGCGTAAATTGTGAAGCATGTAAGAATATTTGTGCCGGTGGTATTGATTTACCGCGTCTTATTCGTGAAATTAGGGTTCGCCTTAATGAAGAAGAAGGCACCCCAACAGAAGCAACCTTACTTAGTGCGGTTATGAAAAATCGCAAGATGTTCCATAGCTTAATTAAGTTTGCAAAGTTTGCTCAGTATCCGGTAACTCGTGGCACTGCATATCAACGCCACTTGCCATCCATATTCTTTGCTAAGCAAGAATTTAAGGCATTACCGGCTATTGCTAGTAAGTCATTCCGTGATCGCTTTGAAAAAATCAAACCAAGTATTGATAAGCCGCGCTATCGTGTGGCCCTCTTTGCTGGTTGTGCTCAAGACTTTGTTTATCCAGAGCAATTGGAAGCAGCGGTGAAAATCCTTGCGGCACATGATGTGGCCGTGGATTTCCCTTATGAGCAAAGCTGCTGCGGACTACCTCTTGAGATGATGGGGCAGCGCGAAACCTCAAAGGATGTTGCCAAACAAAATCTAAAAGCCTTTGATGCTGGCCAATATGATGCCATTATCACTCTTTGTGCATCTTGTGCCTCTCATTTAAAACACACCTACCCTGATATAGTAGGCGATGAAACTGGCTTTGAACAACGTTGCGCAGCCTTTACTGGCAAGGTCATGGACTTTAGCTCCTTTGTACATAATATGCTGGGTGTGGAAAAGTTCAACAAGAGTGGCGAGCAGGTAACTTATCATGCATCTTGCCACCTTTGTCGTGGGCTTGGTGTTGTGGATGCTCCGCGC
Organism: uncultured Desulfovibrionaceae bacterium; assembly: GCA_964370305.1. GTDB lineage: Bacteria > Desulfobacterota > Desulfovibrionia > Desulfovibrionales > Desulfovibrionaceae > CAYJAD01. The sequence continues at coordinate 747 of CAYJIU010000070.1, read as the reverse complement.
AATCTTATTGATGCTGCCGCAGACTATGTACCATGTGCGGAAGAAGACGTTTGTTGTGGTTTTGGCGGTACATATTCCATGAAATTCCCTGAAATTTCAGCAACACTTTTGGAAAATAAGTTAAATAATGCTGAAGAAACAAAGGCCTCACGTTTGGTGGTGGACTGCCCCGGTTGTATTATGCAACTACGTGGTGGCGCAGAAAAACGTGGTAATAAATTGCAAGTAACCCACATCGCGGAGTTACTAGCGGAAAATCTTAAAAAATAAAGATAAATTATACTTTGGGCCGGGCTCGCTTTGTGGGCACGGCCCAAGGTTTTTTGTCTTTATATGAATCATAATGTTTAGAGGATGCGGCCTGAGTGGATATTAGGTCGAGAACGTAAACCGGGTAAATCCCATAAGATTCTAGGTGGTTGATATGTCCGTATCATTTTTGGCTTTGATGGCTATTTTGCCCATTTTAGCAGCACTCATACTCATGGTGGGTATGCGTTGGCCTGCAACACGTGCAATGCCTATAGCATGGCTTATTGCAGCAGTGGCTGGCTTATTCGCATGGAACCTCACCCCAACCTATGTCCTTGCTTTGTCCTTACAAGGTGTAGTGACAGCCATTGGCGTTTTAATTATTGTATTTGGGGCCATTTTAATTCTATTCACCCTACAAGAAAGCGGCGGTATGGAAACCATTCAATATGGTATGCAAAATATTAGCCGTGACCGTCGTGTACAAACCATTAT
>CAYJIU010000069.1:0-11211 GCA_964370305.1 uncultured Desulfovibrionaceae bacterium | reverse complement strand
AAAGCCCATCATGCAAGCATGATGGGCTTTATTTTTTTACAAGTCTTTTTTGATAACTTTCACTTTACAATCCGCAACAAAAGGTTCTCCCCCCAAAGCCTCCACGTGATTCCGATTTGCAAAATGTTTTTCTTTTTTATGTAGTTTTTTAAGGTATGGATTGCCACAGCCTACCCAGAGGAGAGCGTAGCTCGACGTGGAGTCGCATCGTTTTAACTTGATTTTTAAGCATAATTTACGAAGCGATGCTCCTCGCAATTGACCATCGCTGAATCGGGAGTCATCAACTGCGAGGAATGTCGTGTCTCAAAACCCCCTAATGGGGGCTTTTTTAAGATATTAGAATGGCCACAAGTTATCCATAAATCTTGTAAACCAACCAGGCTTTTGTTTATCAGCAAGTACGCCCTTGCCGTAATATTGGATATTGGCATCGGCAATTTGTGTAGACATAATAGTATTTTCAGATGATACGTCCTTGGCGCGAATAGTGCCGGAAATGACCATATATTGAGTTTCTTCATTAACTCTAGTTTGGCGTACACCCTCAATTTGTAAAATTCCGCCCGGCAATACGCGAATGACGCGGGCCGCAAGCGATGATTGCACAGAGTTTTCTCGGCTAGTCTCACCAGAGGCGGTAAAGTCACTGAGTGATGAGGTATTAAGCGCGCTGGTGCCAGGGCCTACCGGTGCGTTAAAATTATTAGTCACCCCATTGCTAGGCAAATACGGGAACATATTCATAGATGCTCTTCCAAAGGCCGCTGCAATAGCATAATCATTATTATTTTCTTTGTCGGCAGTGGTATCTGCGGAGTTTGTGGCAGAAGTGCTTTCCATAATATTAACCACTACAATATCACCAACTCGTCTGGCTCGACTGTCTGAAAAAAGTGGGTCTATATCACTTTCAGCAAAGAGTGAGCCTGGATTATTGGTTTGCGCACCTTCGTTAAACACAGGCTGAGGCGCAGCAGGTGCCACCACTTCTGGTGTTTGTTTTGTGCTTTGACAACCAAAGCACAATAACGACATGCCAAGCATCAATGTTAAAATAGTACCTTTTCTCATAATATTTCCCTCACTTCTCCCTGTGGTCTTATTGGGCCACAACGGTTTTATTGTCACGTATGGTGGCATAGACTTGCTTTTTGCTTTGCAAATTCCGCACCGGAATTGTTGCTCCAGGTTCACCATCGGCTAAACTTTCTGCTTGAACTTCCATAACCACATTTCCTCTTTCATAAATAAGGCGCACAATTGAGCCTTTACGAATCATGGACAGTGCTAACAAATCGTCTTGAAAAATGGGCTGCCCTGTACTTACGCTACGCACAAGTTGCCATGGCCCGCCACGACCATCCCAAGGCATACCACGCAAATGCGAAGCGTTAACCCGTATAAATGTAAGATCTTGAACATTTAGTGCATCCCCTCTATTTAATGGACGGGCTGCAGAAGGCACTTCTACCCAAAGATTTAGAAATGCCGTACCAGCTGCGCGGCGTAAAACTGTGCCATCTGCCTCTTGAACGATAAAGCGAAAGCTAATGCGTCCTGGTATAATTTTACCTATGTCTAAGCTTACTTGCTGCTGCCCGTGGGCTAAAAATATGTAAGGAGGCAGGCGAAATTCTGTTAAATCTGCTGTGCCGGGCATGGCTTGCATTTGTGGTGTCAAATACCTGACAACATAGTTGCGTAAATCATTTTCTTGTAAAACTAACCCACCACGCTGTATGGCCAAGGATGCCGGTAGAATACACTTACTGGCATAGTCTTGTAATGTTTCGTGCAAGGCTTGAGACAGGCGCGTTCTGTTTATTTGCAGGGGCTTACCCGGGGTTGGCGGTGCTGGCCATAATGCTTTTATGCTAAGCTTTTGCCAAACATCAGAGGGGACAGGCCCCAAGGGCTCTGCGATTTCGCCAAGCAATACCATATCGCCGCTGGTCACTGCGGCCTCACGAATACGTATACGCCAGTCGGTGGCCTCTTGTATTTCCAATACTCTTGGTGCAAAGCTTTTATTCATCATATTATTACGCACTTGCGGGCTTTGCACCATTTTTTGTTCGGGGCTTAGCGGAAGGCCAGCACCCATAGCCTCTACCGCACTCAATACCAGCGTAAACCCGCAAAGGGTCACTAAGCATATAATAAAGTAGAGTGTGCGGTAAGAGTAAAACATATTATGACCTCTTCAATTGTACTGCGATGCCAAGCATGGAATCTGAAGTTTGAATGGATTTTGAGTTTACTTCGTAGGCACGCTGACCCACAATCATGTTAACCATTTCATCCACCACTTCTACGTTAGACATTTCCAAAAAGCCTTGGGCCATGGTGCCTACGTTATCAACACCCGGTTCACCTTCAAGCTCATCGCCGGAGGCATCGGTGGGTGTGTACAAATTACGTCCACGCGCATCAAGGCCGGCTGGGTTAATGAAGGTATACAGCGGAATGTCTGCGCCGGCTATTTCTGTACCATTGGCATCAAGTGCCGCAATATGGCCTTGTGGTGAAATGGCAATATTTTTGGTTTCTGCCGGCACTGCAAACTCAGGTTGCAAGATGTAACCATTGGCTGTGACAATTGTACCGTCTTGGTTTAGCTTAAAAGAGCCTGCACGCGTGTACATAAGCTCACCGTTAACTTCCACTTGGAAAAACCCATCGCCTTCAATGGCTACATCTAAAGCATTGCCTGTGTTTTGGAAGTCACCTTGTGAAAAGAATTTATGCACGGCGGTGGGCCTTGTACCCATACCAACCTGAATACCCACGGGCAGCATATTATCGCCCTCGGTAATGGAGCCTGCAATCTTCATGGTTTGGTACATGAGATCTTCAAACTCAGCGCGGCTTTTCTTAAAACCGGTGGTATTAACGTTGGCAAGGTTATTGGAAATAACGTCAATATTTAATTGTTGGGCCACCATACCGGTAGCACCTGTCCAAAGGGAACGCATCATGGCTATATCTCCTTATTTTAATTGCTTATTATCTTATTTTGCCAACTTTTTGTATGGCTTCTCTATCTATAGTATCTGATGTTTGTATAACCTTTTGATAGGCTTCAAACTGACGGTTAACTTCAATCATATTAACCATTTCTGTTACGACTTCCACGTTGGCAGCCTCAATAAATCCTTGAGAAATACGTGCTCCTCCGGGCAAGGGGTCAACTTCTGCAACGGGTACATCTGGGCGAGGTCGATATAAATTATGCCCTTGTTTTTCCAAATTCTGCAAATTGTCCACCGTAACAAACGTGATGTTATTGACTAATGCGCCATCGGCATAGACTTGCCCATCACCAGAAATATTCACGTCGCGCGTGCCTTCGGGTATAACAATGGGGCCGTCTGTACCTTGCACTTGCCAGCCTTGTGGCGTCACTAGCTGGCCATCGGCTGAAAGTACAAAATGACCATTGCGTGTATAAAGATCACCTTGTGGCGAATTAATTTTGAAAAACCCATCCCCACTGATGGCAAGATCCAAGGGATCGCCAGTAAATTTCATGGCACCTTGCGAAAAATCTGTTTTAGATACAGCAATACGTGGCCTAGCCAAGTTTTTTGGCTCGGGGAAAAGTGGTTTTGAACGGCAATTCATGAGTGGTTCACGTATTTCATCATGGGCATAGCTAGCCATGGTATCTTTGAATGCCAAATGGTCACGCTTATAGCCGTTGGTATTTACGTTTGCCAAATTATTGGCGATAAAATTCATGCGGTGTTCTGTGCTCAAGGCACCAAAAACAGCACTAAACATAGTATCTTGCATGAAAAATCCTCCTGTATACCTTTTGAACGATAATAAATTTTTTATCATTCATGGTGATACACGAAGGGTATTTGCAAATAGCGGGCCAAGTGATGATGAGGGGACTAAGTTGAAATCTTTTATGGTAGCAAAAACTTTATGCTTGACGGCAATCTTTATGCCATATATACGACCTTTGGAAGTCAAGCGGCGCGAGGCACCGCCAACTCCGTCAGGTTCGAAAGAAAGCAGCGGCAACGGTAGCTGCGGGTGCTTGACTTCCTTTCAAAATCATTCTTTTTCTCCAATAATAAGAGTGCAAGCGCACAAAATATAAAATCAGGGAAAGCCATAAAGGCTTTCCCTGAGAGTGCTGACAAAGTCAGCACGACCGATAAATCAAGAGCAGGCGCAATTTATTTGTGCCGTAAAGCGATTGATTTTCGTGTCTTTCTGCTTGGCAGCTCTGCTGACAATAGCGGCGCAAAACCCACGAAGTGGGGTTTGTCATCAACTTAAGGGAAAGCCGTAAAGACTTTCCCTTAAGTTATTTTGAAGTTGAACTTATAATTCTGGTGGTAGGTCTTGGAGTTCAGCCCAAGAGAATACAGGCCCATCTACGCAGACATACTTACTACCAAGATTACAACGCCCACAAATACCTATGCCACATTTCATACGTTTTTCAAGGGTGGTAATGATATTTTCTGGTGTGAAGTTCATCTTCATAAGTGCCTGAATAGTGAATGTAATCATAATAGGCGGCCCGCAAATAATGGCAACGGAGTTAGCAGGGTTTGGGGCAAGCTCTGTGAGTATATCGGGTATGAGTCCCACCTTATGCTCCCAACCACCAAAGGGAATATCAATGGTTAATGTGCAATCAAGGTCAGGGTGGTCAAGCCATTCGCTAAGCTCATAACTATAAGCCATGTCCTTGGGTGTGCGCGCGCCATAGAGCAAAGATATTTTGCCATAGTCATTTTTATTTTCAAGCGTGTGCAGCATGATGGTACGAATGGGGGCCATGCCAATGCCTCCGCCGATGAAAAATAAATCCTTACCCTTCCAGCTGGCGCAAGGAAAAGCATTACCAAGTGGTGCGCGAACGCCAATTTTGCTGCCAGGTGAAAGTTTGTGTAAAGCTCTTGTTACTTCACCCACGCGCATGATTGAAAATTGCAAATAGTTCTTTTGTGATGGGGGGCTACTAATAACAAATGTGGCCTCACCCACGCCAAAAACAGAAAGCTGGCCCACTTGACCGGCCCCAAAGTTAATGGCTTGCATGGCATTTTCATCATCTAAAACCACACGAAATGTCTTAATATTTGGTGTTTCTTCTATGACTTCCCGTATGGTTGCTATTTGTGGCAAATATGGGTTTGGGCCAAGGGCAGTGCGGGTATTGGGGATGGCGCATGGAATACAAGCTTCTTCTTGCACCACAGGGAGCTTTGCCTCTTTTACTGCCGGCGGAGTGGATTTTTTTAATGCCGGTGCCTTGGACTCTTTTACCGCTGGGGGTATTGACTCCTTAGCCACAGGGGTTTTAGCTTGTTTTACGGCTGGGCTTGTGCTTGTAGCCTTGGCAGGTGGTGTACCCACACTTTCGGTTAAAGCATTTTGTTCAAACTCTGCCTTGCTTATATTTGTATCCACAGTTTTTGGCTTTGGGCTAGTTTTTTTAGTAGCCTTGCTAGGAGTGGGTGTTGCACTTTGCTTGGCAGTAGTAGTTTTGGCAGCACTGGCCTTAACTGTCTTGCTTTTAGCAGTAGTTTTCGTTGTAGATGTTTTTTTCGCGCTCATGCTATCTCCTTACTAGTCCTAAGTGTTGGTATCCGTAGGTTGTAGAGCTGCCAACACAATGGAACGAATATCAAGATGCACCGGGCATTGGCTGATGCAACGCCCGCACCCATTGCATGAAAATTGCTTTTCCCAAACTTGGGGATAATAAGAAAACTTATGTGAAATACGATTTCGCATGCGTAAAGCCTTTTGTGTTCGCGGGTTATGCCCGCTGGCCTCACGCGTGAAGTGTGAAGCCATGCATGTGTCCCAAGTGCGTATGCGTTTGCCGCCTTCTTCACTCAGACCATCGCCTTCGTCAGTAATATTAAAGCAATAGCAGGTGGGGCAAGTGTAGGTGCAAGCTCCGCAAGATAGGCAATGGGCTGTTTGTTTTTCCCAAAAGTCTGTGTCGGTAAAGCGTTTGGCAAGAGTTTCGGCAATATTGCTTAAGTCTGGCCTTTTATCTAGGCTTGCACCAGCTGCGGCGTGAGCCTTAGTAGTTGCTTGGCTTGTGGCTTCATCAACTTCTTTCAGTGAACTTTTTTCTAAAAGAGCTATGCCTTTTTCGGTAACACCTTGTAATACATAACCGTCATCTAGCTCAGTTAAAAGTATATCTGATCCCGTTTTGTCAATGGGGCCTGAGCCTACCCAGTGGCAAAAGCATGTGGAACAAGTTTCAGTACAAGCCCTTGTGATAACGATCATTTTATCCCTTTTAGCCATATAGTAGGGGTCTTGGTAGGGGCCCTTGGTGTAGGGGCGATCAAGTACCGTAAACCCACGTGCATCACAAGGGCGGCAGGCAAATATAATGCTAGGTTTAGCCGTAGGGGTATCGTCTAAGCTTAGGCTAATATCCCCTAAATCTTCAGCATTTTTTGTTTGCTTGTAGCTTACTAGGGTTTCACAGCGTGGTAGGGCAATGTCTTTTGGTGAAACACTTGCTTTGTCAAAGCATATTTCATTGTCAGGGCTAAAGGGGACAAATATTACAGATTTACTTTGCTTGGTTGGTGTAAAAACGCGATAATCTTCGCCATTATATGTGCCAAGCCAAGTCAAAAATTCTGTCAGAGAGTCTTTTTTTAAGAAGCGTGCGGTGCTCATTTCCATTCCCTCTCGGTTATATTCTTTTCTTCCAGCTCGTAGCCAAGGAGAGGCGGAGTAGCGTCTTTTTTCATGCCGGCTTTGTAACCATCAAATATTTGACCAACGGCACGTTCTAAATGTTGGCGTAATGGAAGAATAGGGATATTTACCGGACAAGCTCTTTGACATTCACCACATCCTGTGCAGCGTCCGGCTAAATGCAATGCGTGTATGGTCTGGAAGTACAGCTTTTCTTTAATGCCATCATCTTGACTGAGCCAGTGCGGAGTGCGGGTTTCTGCGATACAATGGTCACGACAAACGCACATGGGGCAAGCATTGCGGCAAGCATAGCAGCGTACACAACGCTCCATATGCCCGCGCCAATAGCTACGCCGTTCTTCAAGGCTCATATCATCAAGTAAGGATAGTTCTAGCGGCATGACTGTGCCTTCGCCCACGGGCTTTGGAGGGCCACCAATGCGAAAATCAGCCTCCACAGCACCAGGGGTAGTGCAGGAATAGCACTTACCTTGAGCATAATCCTTCATGGCAAAATTGTGCTCCTTGCCATCGGCCACTATGCGCACGGCGTCGGGGGTGGTGCTTACCTCATCTATTATATTGTAGCGGCCAAGGGCTTCGTCTACCCTTTGCATATTCAATGTGCCTTCACAAGGTAGGGTGAAAATGACTACATTTTCGCGTTCAATAAGGCTTTCTTGTAGTAATTCTACCACAGAGCGTGAATCACAACCTTTAACTACGATGCCAATTTTCTTATCCTTCCACGATGGCAAATATGTAGCTAAATTATGTACATTGAATGGGCCCCAGGTGAGTGCGTCCACGTCTTGTTCACTATACATAAAGTGAGGCATGGCGTGGGCTGCGTCATAACCTTGTTTCCAGCCAATTACACAAGCTAAATCGGGCAACTGTTGCTTAATAGTGGATTTTAATTCATCCAATGCGTCATTGCCAGCAACGCCTGTTCCAAGGGGGCGTAGGGCATTTAGTGTGTTTTCAGCTATTTTATATAATGGTTCAGCATTTTCAATGCGCGGGGCAGGGCCAAGCTTATGAATTGCCTCTGTAAATTGTGTAACTACTCGCTGCCATTTTTGCCCCTCTGAGGCAGAAACCCAAGTGTATTCAAAACGTTTGGGATCAATACCAAGTATGGGTAAAAAATGCTTGAGCATTTCCAAACGGCGACGCGCATAGTAGTTGCCTGATGTGTAGTGGCAATCGCGGGGGTGACAGCCGGATACTAACACTCCATCAGCACCGTCTAAGAGAGCGCGCATGGCAAATAGTGGATCCACACGTCCGGAACAAGGTACGCGGATAATGCGCAAATCTGTTGGTTGTGTGGCTCTTGCAACCCCAGCAGTATCTGCACCACCATAGGAGCACCAATTGCATAAAAAGCCAATAATTCTAAGTTCTTTATTTTCTAACTGCGGCATAGGGCATTGACCTCCGCAAGGATTTGATCATCAGTAAAGTGGGCAAGCTGCACAGCACCTTGAGGGCAAGTTGCAGTACATAATCCGCAACCTTGGCATACGGTAGGCAGCACTTCATACTTAAGCTCACCGCGTACAATGAGTTCGCGTATGGCTCCAAACGGGCATACTCTAACACATTTTCCACAACTAACGCAGCGGCGCATATCAATGGTTGCGATTTGTGGATTGTTTTCCAAAGTATCTTTAGCAAATAATGCCAAAACTTTGGCCGCAGCTGCTGAACCTTGGGCCACTGAGGATGGTATATCCTTGGGGCCTTGACAAGCACCAGCAAGAAATACACCGGCGGTGTTGGTTTCTACAGGCTTGAGCTTAGGGTGTCCCTCCATGAAAAAGCCGTTTTGGTCATAAGTTACGCGCATCATTTCTGCTATGCTTTGGGCACCGCTTGATGCATCTATACCTACGGCCAAGACCACGAGGTCTGCCAAAATCTCTGTCTTCTCACCTAGCAAGGTATCTACACCGCAAACCACGTATTGCCCCTTGCCGTTAGGGTAGATGGATGAAACACGGCCGCGAATATAATTGGCACCATATTGCTCAGTGGCACGGCGGGTAAACTCATCATACATCTTGCCCGGAGCGCGTATATCCATATAGAATATATGCGATTGTGAGTCGGGGATGTGATCCTTGGTTAATATGGCTTGCTTGGCTGTGTACATGCAGCAAAAGCCAGAACAATATGGACGGTTTATGGATGGATCACGTGAACCTACGCATTGAATAAACACTACGTTCTTGGGCTCTTTGCCATCGGATGGGCGCACTATATGACCCTTGGTGGGCCCAGAGGCATTCATCAAACGTTCATATTGCATAGAGGTTATGACATCAGGGTATCTACCGCCGCCATATTCCTCGTATATTGTCCAATCCATGAGCTCATAGCCAGTGGCGGCTATGATGCAGCCCACTTCTTCGGTAATAACTTCATCTTCAATTTTATAATCAATGGCATTGGTGGGGCATTTTTTTGCGCAAATGCCACATTTTCCCTTGGTGAGCATAATGCATTGCTCGGCATTGATTACGGCCTTTTTGGGTATGGCCTGAGGGAAGGCAATGGTAATGGCCCCAGCCTTGGAAATACCTTCATTAAAGGCATCGGGCACTTTGGCTGGGCATTTTTCTAAGCAAGCTCCGCAGCCAGTGCATTTTACCCAGTCCACATAGGGGGTTTTTTTACGAATTCGTACACCAAAGTTACCTACATATCCAAAAATTTCAGCTATTTCAGAATATGCATATAGGGTGATGTTGGGATGTTGAGCTATATCAACCATTTTGGGGCCAAGAATACAGGCAGAGCAATCCACAGTGGGGAAAGTTTTATCAAGCTTGGCCATTTTGCCGCCAATGGTGGGTTCGCGCTCCACTAAAATTACCGGAATCCCTCCATCGGCGCAATCTAAAGCTGCTTGGATGCCGGCCACACCGCCGCCAATAATCAAAACTTTTTTGTTAATGGCAAATGATTGTGCTGTTAGTGGTGCATTGCGGCGAAGCTTCTCCACAGCCATCTGCACCAGCTCTTTTGATTTGTTGGTGTTGGCGTCCATATCCTTGCCAATCCATGAAACATGTTCACGTAAATTGGCCATTTCAAACATATAGCGGTTAAGCCCGGCCCGTTCTACGGTGCGCCTGAACGTGGGCTCATGCATACGCGGCGAGCAAGACCCAACCACAACGCCATCGAGTTTATACTCTGCAATAGCTTCTTCAATGGCTTGTTGGCCAGGCTCTGCGCAGGCATACATAAGATCCACCGCATAGACCACCTCTGAAAAATCGCGGGCGGCCTCGGCCACGCTTTCACACTTAACAGTACCCGCAATATTACTGCCGCAATGGCAGATAAATACACCTATTCTCATGCTTTGGCCTCCTTAGCGGCCTTGGGTGTAGCTTGCTTTTTTTCTTCGGCATTATTAAATTTTTCTAATAATGCGGCAGGGCTAACACAAAGCTTTTTTAGACCAAGTTCATCGGGCTTATGCCCAAAGGCTAGGCCAAGAATTTGGGTAAAGTAAAGCACAGGGATATTGAATTTGCCTTGCACAGCTTTTGCGGCTTGGGCTTGGCGTAAATCAAGATTCATTTGACATAGGGGGCAGGCCACAACTATGGCATCGGCTTGCATATTTTGCGCAAGTTGCAAAATTTTGCCGGAAAGTTGCGCTGTCATAGCGCGCTCAGGGATACCAAATGAAGCCCCGCAACAGCTAGTTTTCAATGGAAAATCAATTACATCTGCGCCACAAGCTCTGAGAATATCTTCCATCATTTGTGGATTTTCGGGGTGTCCAAAATTCATAATTTCAGCGGGGCGGCTCATTAGGCAACCATAATATGGTGCTAGGCGAATACCGTGAAATTTTTTTGCCGCACGTCCTGCAAGCATATCCAAACCATATGTTTCTACAAGGCCCTGCATAACAGATGTGACCTCGGGAAAGCTTGGTACTGAGGGCTCGTCTAATAGCGCGTCCACTTGTGTTCTAAATTCAGCATCCTCCATCCTATGGGCCGCATGGCGCAAGTTTGAAAGACACGAAGGACAAGGGGTCAATAGCTTTTCAGCTTGAGTTTTTGCTGCTATATCTAAATTGCGCACGCAAAGAGCTGCAGAAAGCTCTGTAGCCACAGCATGAGCTGGTGTTGAGCCACAGCAATTCCAATCTTCAATGTCGTTTAGGGCAAAGTTTAAATCTTTGCACACTATGCGTGTGGATGCTTCATAATCGGCAGAAGTGCCTATGGCTGAGCATCCTGGGTAATAGGCAAACTTCATGCTTTTTTACCCTCCTCTTTGCAGCGTTTTTCATAGCGTTCAAGAATACGCCCCACAGCTTTAGCACCCTTTATACCATGCGGAATGAAGGGTAATTTGTTTTTGGCAAGAGCCATGGGGGCAAGATCTACGTCTGTCCACATACGGCCAGAACGTAGCATATAAAGAACCATAACGCCCATTTCATAGGTGCGCCCACAATAGCGCACAGTA
>CAYJIU010000068.1:0-11558 GCA_964370305.1 uncultured Desulfovibrionaceae bacterium | reverse complement strand
TAAAAGTTGATAATATTATTGCGCTAACTTTTTGCATAGGTTCAGCCTTGGCTGCAGCTTCTGGCATTATGTGGGCTTTACGCTATCCTAAAATCGACCCGTACATGGGCATTATCCCAGGATTTAAGGCTTTTATCGCCGCTGTGTTTGGGGGTATTGGCTCCATTCAAGGGGCAGTTATTGGTGGCTTGTTGCTAGGTTTTATTGAAATCATGGCCGTAGCATTTATGCCGCATCTTTCTGGCTATCGCGATGCTTTTGCCTTTATTTTGCTAGTATTTGTATTACTTATCAAGCCGACTGGGTTGTTTGGTGAACGCATGGAGGAAAAAATCTAATGCGCTTTAACAAAAATACCCTTGTGGCTATAATTGTGATGCTCCTTGGGGCTTTGTTTCTATTTCAGGCAGAGTTATTTCTTGGAGCCTATCAAGTATACATACTAAAGCTTATTTTTATTAATGCTATCTTGGCCCTTTCTCTTAACTTAATATATGGATATACTGGGCTTTTTTCTTTAGGTCATGCAGGATTTATAGCCATTGGTGCCTATGTCTCTGCCCTTTGCATTCTAAGCCCTGAGCAAAAGGAAATTATGTGGCTACTTGAACCCATGATGTGGCCATTTTCAGTAATGTTTACACCATTTTGGGTGTCAGTTATTATGGGCGGGCTTGCGGCTGCGTTTTTTGCCTTGCTCATAGGCTTGCCTGTGCTACGCCTTGGCGATGACTATTTAGGCATAGCAACCCTTGGCTTTGCTGAAATTATCCGCGTGCTTATAGTAAATGCTAACCCCATTACCAATGGTTCATTGGGCATTAAGGGCATACCAGCCCATGCGGATTTAATCACCTGTTATTTTTGGTTGCTTGTTACGCTTGTATTCATAGTTCGCTTAATCAATAGTAATTATGGCAATGTGTTAAAGTGTATTCGCGATAATGAAATTGCAGCTAAGGTTATGGGCATAAATGTATTTTTTTACAAGGTTTTATCCTTCTGTATAGGCGCGTTTTTTGCCGGAGTGGGTGGCGCATTGCTTGGCAGTCATCTATCAACCATAGATCCCAAGATGTTTAACTTTTTGTTGACATTTAATGTACTTATGTTTGTAGTTGCCGGCGGGCTTGGCTCCATTACCGGCTCATTGCTTGGCGCAGGAGTTATTACCGTGTTGCTTGAGTGGCTACGCGTTCTTGAAGAGCCCATGGATTTAGGTTTTGTTGAAATACCTGGGATTCCTGGTATGCGTATGGTGGTATTTTCCCTTGTATTGCTTTGTATTATCCTTTTTAGACGTGAAGGTATTATGGGCATGCGTGAGATAAGCTGGCAAAGCTTAGTTGGTTTTTGGAGGAAGAAATGAGTAATCCTTTTGTAAAACCGGAGTTTAAGGATGCCATGCTCAGCGTGCAGGATGTCACCATGCGCTTTGGTGGTGTTGTTGCTGTAAATAACTTAAATTTATCAATTCCCAAAGGTAGCATCGTGGGGCTTATTGGGCCAAATGGTGCTGGTAAAACCACAGCTTTTAATGTTATCAGTGGATTTTATACGCCGCAAGCGGGCAAAGTTTCTTTCAATAATACAGATATCACCGGTATGCCACCGCATAAAGTTTGTTCTTCTGGTGTGGCAAGAACCTTCCAAAATATACGTCTTTCACAGCATTTATCGGCATTAGAAAATGTTATGGTGGGTTGTCACGTGCGTCGCAAATGTCCGTGGTGGATGGTACCTTTAAGCTTGCCCATGCTCTTAAATGAGGAAGATGCCATTAGAAGCAAGGCTTCAAAGTTGATTGATCGCCTTGATTTAACAGGATATGCTAATGAAAAAGCTAGTAGTTTACCCTATGGGGCCCAGCGTCGCCTTGAGATTGCAAGAGCCTTAGCCACTGAGCCAAAATTTCTTTTGCTTGATGAACCTGCTGCTGGTATGAACCCACAGGAAAGCATAGAACTTATGCACTTTATTGGATATATTCGAGATGAATTTGATGTGACCATATTGTTGATTGAGCATGATATGAAGGTGGTCATGGGGGTTTGCCAATATATATGGGTTATGGAATATGGCTGTCAGATAGCCGAGGGTGAACCGGATGCAATTCGTAATAATGCTGACGTTGTAAGAGCTTATCTTGGTGAAGACGCCGTATAAGCAATAAAGTGAAAAATCATCATCTGCGGCGTCAGTAGTAAATTTTATGCTTAAAAATAATTATGCAGATGTCTCTTGCTGTAAATAATTGTATGAGTAAAATATGTTAAAAATTAATGACTTAAAAGTGCGCTATGGTGGTATTGAGGCCGTGCAGGGTGTGAGTTTGCACATTCCGCGTGGAAGTATTGTGACGCTCATTGGGGCAAACGGTGCTGGCAAAAGTAGTACCATACGTTCCATTGCTGGCCTAAATAAGCAAGTTAGCGGTGAAATTTTGTATAGCCGGCATGAGGATTCAAAGCCTTTGTCCTTGCTTGGGCTTACGCCTGAAATCATGGTTAGGCATGGTATTTCTCTTTCGCCTGAGGGACGGCGCATTTTACCGCATTTAACTGTGGAAGAAAATTTGCAGCTCGGCGCCTATAGTCGTAATGATGCTGAAGGTATAGCTGATGATATGGAGTGGGTGTATTCGCTTTTTCCGCGCCTTAAAGAGCGTCTTTGGCAAAAGGGCGGCACACTTTCTGGCGGTGAGCAACAAATGCTTGCGGTGGGGCGGGCCTTAATGAGTAAGCCAGATTTACTTATGTTAGATGAACCATCTCTTGGTTTAGCTCCACTTCTTGTTAAAGAAATATTTAATATTATTACGAAAATCAATAAAGAAGGTATGACCATTTTATTGGTTGAGCAAAATGCCTTCGCGGCCCTTTCCATTGCTAATCATGCTTATATTCTTGAGGTAGGGCGCATTGTGCTTGAGGGTAGTGGGGCAGAGTTACTTGCCAACCCAAAGGTTAAGGAAGCCTATCTTGGCGGTTAATTTTTTAGCACTAACTGGGTAATTGTAAGGAGTTATTATGTCTAAATCACAAGTATTTTTTACTAATATGCGTTGTAAAGTCGGCACAAATTTACAAGGAAAGTTAAAAAAACTTATCCGCAAAGCTGGTATTACCAACATGGAGCTTGAAAATAAATTTGCCGCCATCAAAATTCATTTTGGTGAGCCTGGCAACCTTTCCTTTTTGCGCCCCAATTTTTCCAAAACCGTAGTGGATGTTTTGCAAAGCAAAAAAGCTAAACCTTTCTTAACAGACTGTAATACTTTATATGTTGGGCGTCGTAAAGATGCATTAGAGCATATAACATCTGCTTATGAAAATGGTTATTCTCCATTTTCCACTGGATGTCACGTGATCATTGGTGATGGCCTTAAGGGTACTGATGATATAGAAATTCCGCTTAGCAATACTAAATATTGTAAAAGTGCGCGCATTGGTCGTGCGGTTATGGATGCCGATGTTTTCATCTCTCTAACCCACTTCAAAGGCCATGAAATGACTGGCTTTGGTGGTGCCATTAAGAATATTGGTATGGGCTGTGGCAGTAGAGCTGGTAAAATGCATATGCATAGCGACGGTAAGCCAAGTGCCAATGATAATTGCAAAAGCTGTGGCGTGTGTGCTAGCCATTGTGCGCAAAATGCCATTAGCTATGACGCTGAGAAAAAAGCTCATATTAATCATGATGATTGCGTAGGCTGTGGGCGATGTATAGGCAGTTGTAATTTTGATGCCATTCATGCCCCATATGACACTGATCCCAATGTGTTAAACTGCCGCATGGCTGAATATGCTCTTGCCGTGGTGCAGGGCCGGCAGCATTTTCATATTAGCATTGTAAACCAAGTTTCGCCATATTGTGACTGTCACGGCGGAAATGATGTGGCTATCGTGCCTGACATTGGTATGTTCGCAAGCTTTGATCCAGTGGCCTTGGATAAAGCATGTATTGACGCTGTTAACGCTGCTCCAGCTATTAATGCTAGTATTTTAACTGATTGTGGTTGCGGTAGTGGGCAAGTGGGCGATCATTTTAAGTCGATTCACCCAACTACCAATTGGATGAGCCAACTATCGCATGCTGAAAGTATTGGCCTTGGCAATATTGGCTATGAGTTGATTACTGTAAAATAATTGATTAAAAATCACTTG
Source organism: uncultured Desulfovibrionaceae bacterium (assembly GCA_964370305.1). GTDB lineage: Bacteria > Desulfobacterota > Desulfovibrionia > Desulfovibrionales > Desulfovibrionaceae > CAYJAD01. Next base: position 7,392 of record CAYJIU010000068.1, on the reverse strand, counting down.
CGCAGTTATTTTAAATATAAAATTTGATATTAAAATGTAAATTTATTTTATATAAAAAATTATTCGCGTAGATGTCTTGATTAATGTATATTATAGCCCAAGGTGACAATATTTGCCTTGGGCTTTTTTATTTTTCGAGATATTTTCTAAAAAATATATTTTATAATTTTAGTGTGTTATAAACCCAAGTGTATTACTCATATATTTTTATACCTAAAGAAAGTCATGGATGTGACGATGTAGCATATAACATCAGTATGAAAAGGTGAGGCAAAAAATATGCTAGATTATTATTGCTTTCAAAAGGTACAACATTTTTTCCGCCAAGGAAAAACAACGGAAGCATTACAGGTGCTTATGGAATTGCAAGCGCGTTATATAGCCTTGCAAGACGAAGCACGAAATCTTAAAGACCGAGTACAAGAGCTTGAGGATATAATATTTCTTTCCAAAACTTTGTACTTTGATAAGCAATTTTATTGGATAAAAATTGCATCCATTACCCAAGGGCCGTTTTGTCCCACATGCTATGATCGTGATGGTACGTTATTTCGCTTATATATGCATCAAGATGCTATGTGTTGCGGTTATTGCGGGGTTGAATATTTACCCAATGCTCATGCTGTGGGTGAGTATGCCCACGTACACAAACCATTGCCAGCCAAAGTATTTTCCTTTGCCTCTGCCCTTAAAAAATAACAAGCTTTACTTTTGGGGTAATTCATGTCTACATTAGCTCAACAAAGGACGAAATCCACATCCCACTTTGGTGGTATCTTTGGTCCACTTGCACAATATCCAGGAGCAAGTTATGCTACCATATTGGCTGAAAAAATTGAGCAGCATACTTTTGTACCAAGAAATACTAAACGTGAAAAAACTTGGGTGCGATCTCATGCCCATGATTTAAAAGATATGTCAAAAAACACCCTGCCATTTAACTCTGCATTATTACTAGTAGATATGGAAAGTAACGCGTCCTTAGACCGCACTGCTTTGCGTGATGCTGGTATTAAGTTTGTGCGGGTGTTAACCTCTGGTGTGCAGGCTGCTAAAGCTCTAAGTGCTGCAAATAGCAATGATTTAGGCGAAGGGGGGCAAATTGATATTGTGTTTTGCCACTCACGCTTGGAGGATATGTCCGCTGCCCAGTGGATTGAGCTAATTCGTAAGCACCCAGGTTTAAAAAACTTGCCAGTGGTTGCCTTGGTGGGCGGGGATGTGGAGAGGGAATTTTTACAATCTATGGACTTCACAGACCTTGTGACAAGACCATATTCTCCAAAAACTTTGCATGATAAGCTTTTGCATATTCAAAAAATACCTAATCCTTGGCTTGATGCGCAAAGTCCTGAGTTTAACGCTGCTTTGCATCGTTTTGAGCGTTGTAAAACCGAAGAGGGCAAGGCTTCATTTCATGTGGAAGAAGGCTTGCGCTTTGTACAGCAAAAAGCATGGGATAGTGCCATTCAAGAATTTAATAAAGCCTTGGTGCACCCGGCCCATAAGGGTGATGCTGAACTTGGTTTAGCGGCGGCTTGGCGCGGCAAACAGGATTTAGAAAAATTTCGTTATTATGTTTATGAAGCGGGGCTTACTTTTACACGCGCTAGCCAGTGGACAAAGGCACGCTCAGCCTATGTGTATATGCTAAGAGTTTTGCCAAAAGCTCCAAGCCCATTTGTGCGCACAGCTCAGTCTTATATTCGGGCGGGTGAGTATGCTAAGGCCGCCACAGCCTTGGTGCATGGCATGGAGCTTAGCTCGCATGAAAATATTGCCAATCAGGTTGCAAACGCTTGTATTTATACAGAAAATCCTGCACAGGCTTTGAGTAAGGTCAAGCAAGTTTTTGTGGATCCAAGTTTAAAAAATATTGTCGATAGCTTGGATGATAATTTAGCACAAGCTCTTGTGGCCCATCAAGATGCTGTATCCAAAGGGCGTGAGGAACGAGCAAAACTTGAGGAGAAGGCAAAAGTATTTAAGGCTCAGCAGGCAAAAAAGCACATTCCGCAGTTGGTTTCTCTTGAGCCGGAATTTGATGATGATTGTATAAATTCTGGTGCAAAACTTACAGAGTATGATGAAAAGGGCGATGAGAGTATATTAGAAGCAATTCCTGGTAATCCAAGCCTTATGCAGGATGACTATGTAAGGAAGGGCAAGCAAGAAAATGTGTTAGAGCTTATGAGCGAAGATGATTTAGAGTCACAGTTATTTACTGGTTTTCCCAAGTTAAATGAAGCTGCGACAGTTATAAAGACCACTTTTAAGTTGATGAAAAAATAACAGAGCAATGGGCTATATTTATGTAATTTGCTGTTTTATTACATAAAAAATATTTCCTACTTCCAGTCAGAAAGTAGTAATAAAATATTTGAAATAAAAAAAGGACTTTGTTTGTGCAAAGTCCTTTTTTACTTAATAAAATCTGTATTTTAATAGCGGTTACGTGGTTTAATGCGAGCGGCCTTACCTTTAAGTTCACGTAGATAGTAAAGACGGCTACGGCGCACACGACCAAGAGTTATTACTTCTACCTTTTCGATAAAGGGTGAATGTAGTGGGAAAATGCGCTCAACACCTATGCCGTCAGAAATTTTGCGTACTGTAAAAGTAGCATCGGTGGTGCCGCGATTAATACGAATTACATTGCCCTGAAACATCTGCACGCGCTCTTTTTCGCCTTCGATAATGCGTAGGTGAACTTTTACAGTGTCACCAGAGCGGAACTTGGGCAAGTCCATACGCATATTTTCTAATTCAATCTTTTTAAGTATATCCATTATAAAGCTCCTTTCTCAGCCTTTTGTTCGCATAACAACCCGTTTGGGGTGTGGTGTTATTATCCTAAGTTGTGCATAAGCGCAACATATTTTTTTAGCCATTTATGATTGAATTTGTCAACAAATTATTTGTGGTTTCTTACAAGTATTACATGGCACAAGTATCACGCAACTGTGTTTTAGTTTAGGATAATTTGTCTTGCCTTTCAAGTGTGTCGTAAGCTACAATAATTCAAACAATTGCGGGGTGAGCATGAAAAATTGGAGTAAATTCCACAATATGTGGACTATGTCTCTGTTTGGTACTGCCGTTGGAGCTGGTGTTTTATTTTTGCCTATTACTGCTGGCCTTGGGGGCATCTGGCCTCTAATTATCATGACTTTAATTGTTGGCCCCATGACTTATTTATCGCATCGGGCTTTGTCTCGTTTTGTGCTTGCATCTTCAAAACCAGGTAGTGATATTACCGAAGTTGTGGAGGAATTTTTTGGGAAAAATGCTGGATTTTTGGTGACAGTACTCTATTTTTTCGCCATTTATCCCATTTTACTCATTTATGGCGTGGGTATAACCAATAGCGTTGACTCATTCTTAGTGCATCAGCTTGGCATGCCATCCATACCCCGCCCTATACTGGCCATTGGCCTTAATGCTCTTATGGTTGGCATACTCTTGCTTGGTGAAAAACAAGCAGTTAAAGCCACGGAATATTTAGTTTATCCTCTTTGCGTAATGTTGCTTATTCTTTCAGTGGCCCTTATCCCGCATTGGAACTTTGAGATATTCACTCACTCTGCAGAAAATACAAATATATGGATAACATTTATCCTAACCATACCTATTTTAGTTTTTTCATTTAATCATTCGCCTGCCGTATCATCGTTTGCCCTTGCGATTCAAGAACAATACCCACAAAATGCAGTGCAAGAGAGTGACAAAATTTTATTTTGGACTTCCAATATGCTTTTGGTTTTCGTTATGTTTTTTGTATATTCTTGCTTGTTTTGCTTAAATCACGCTGATTTAGTTCAAGCTCAGAAGGAAAACATTTCCATAGTTTCATACTTAGCTAATAAGGTAAATGTACCGTTTATTTCATGGTTTGCTCCACCTATTAGCATACTTGCCATTGGCTCATCCTTTTTTGGGCACTACCTAGGTGCAAGGGAAGGCTTGCGAGGCATTGCCACTAAGGCATATCGCAATGCCCAAAAAGAGCCACCCATGAAGAGTATTAATTTTATAATCCCCATATTTTTCCTATGCACACTCTGCATTGTGGCCATAATAAATCCAAGTATTATTGATTTGATATCTGCGCTTGGCGGGCCTATTATTGCTGCAATTTTATTTATCATGCCCATGTATGCCATATACACCGTCCCTAGCATGAAGGTTTATGCAAAGCAAAAATTATCTAACTTATTTGTGACCTTCATGGGGCTTTTTGCCATTGGCGGGCTTATATATAGTTTATGGATATCATTATTAAATTAAAGGTAACATTATGGATAGATTTCTTAAAGCACCATTACAAGGGCATCATTCAATTCCCATAGAAACCACAATTTTTGACTTATTAAAATGTGGCCCTGGGCCTTCGTCATCCCATACCATCGCCCCCATGAAAGCAGCTTATAACTTTTTAACATATTGTAATGAAACATCTTTGCCTAAAAAACCTGTAAAATTTATAGTACGCCTTTTTGGTTCTTTAAGTGCAACTGGTGAGGGGCATGGGACACATGTTGCCATTATCGCAGGCTTACTTGGGTATGAGCCGCAAAAATGCCCCCCCAATGCTTTAAAAGATATTCTTCAAAACCCAGATAGGGCGCACCAGCAAAATGTGGGCGATAATGAAATTACTGTCAGATTATCCGATGTAATATTTGATAGTATTGATCATAAATGTGACTATGCTAATACCATGACCTTTACTTTGGTGGATGAACAAGGTGAGGAGCTTCTTTCAAGGGAATATTACTCCCTCGGGGGTGGGTTTATTAAGTGGAAGGGGCAAGAGCCAGAAAAAAGAGGCAAGCCCGTGCATGAATATGGATCTATGGCTAAGTTGCAAGAAATTATTTCAGAAACAGGGCTTAATTTACACGAAGTTCTCATTGAAAATGAAATAGCCATAACCGGACAAAGTAGAAAAGAAATAAATTTGCAACTTGATGAATTGATTGGTCTTATGATGCAGAGTGTGGAGCGCGGTCTTGCCAAGGATGGTTTTTTGCCTGGTTCCTTGGGGGTTAGCCGCCATGCAAAAAATCTTTATGAAACAGCCAATAAGTGTTCACGCGGGCCCGATAAATATATTCTACATCTAAATGCCTATGCCTTTGCTGTATCCGAAGAAAATGCCGATGGAGGTGTTATCGTTACTGCACCCACATGTGGTGCGGCGGGCGTTGTGCCGGCCCTTTTGTATCTCTTAAAGCATGATATGAATGTGGGTAATGTATCCTTGCGCGAAGGTTTATTGGCGGCAGTGGCGGTGGCTTTTTTAGCAAAACACAATGCAGCCATTGCCGGAGCTGAGGTGGGCTGTCAGGGTGAGATTGGTGTTGCTTCGAGCATGGCTGCAGCCATGTTAGCCTATGTGCATGGACATGATATAAATATCGTTGCCAATGCCGCAGAAATTGCCCTTGAGCATCATTTGGGCATAACTTGTGACCCCATTGCAGGTTTGGTGCAAATACCTTGCATCGAGCGTTGCGCCATTGCAGCAGTTAAAGCATATAATGCCTTTTTGCTTGCGAGCACACGACTGTCTGCGACGCATAAAGTTTCACTTGATTGCACCATTAACGCCATGAATGAAATTGGGCGCGAAATGAGTTGTAAATTTAGAGAAACAGCCCTTGGAGGCTTAGCAACGTCTTATATTAATTGTTAATGTCTTAAATTTTAGATGCTTATGAGGAGGCAAACATGAGTGCTATGCAAATAAAAAATGACTTCAAAAGCGTAAGCTCAATTTGGCATTTTGTTGGTTTATCCATTTTATCTGGTGGTTTTTATCCTTATTATTGGGTAATGCGCTCTTTAGAAGTGCTCAACGATAAGTATAGTATAAGTGAGGAGCGCACTAAAACGCCTTTTTACCTAGTGTGGGTAGGTATTGTGATAACTTTTTTATTGCTGCCATTTTTTGGCCAAATGTTATTGAACCCCATAGACTCCGTATCTGATACTGCCGCAATGCTTTCAACTCTTTCGTGGCTTGCCAGTATTATTTTTGCATTTTTGGTTAAGGGCATTTTGGAAGATGTCTTTGCAAAAAATAATATAAATAAGGAGCTTAGCACTCTTTGGGCTATAGTCTTTAATTATTTCTATCTTTATTATGTTCTTAGCAAGTTAACATCCACCGATGAACAGGATAATACATCGGCATAATAGTTGAAAGTAAGAAAGAAAAATAATTTTTTAGTTCAGGTGTGGTAAAATTTTCTGCAGGGGGATATATGCGCCAATGTATGGATGTTGTAGCGATCCAAAAAAGGCTTAAACGCATTGAAGGACAAATTCGCGGTATTACCAAAATGATAGATAGTGATAAGCCTTGCGAAGATATACTAATTCAAATTGGTGCAGCTAAGGCTGCTATGCACAAAACTGGCCAGACTATATTGGAGGGGCATTTGCAGCATTGTGTACTTGATGCAGTTAAGGATGGAAATGCCGATGATGCTTTCAAAAAACTAAACTCGGCCATCGAGCAATTTTCGCGTATAGTTTAATGATATAAGACTCCGCACAATGCATTGTGCGGAGTCTTCTGGAGCGTTGACGTGAGTCAATGCGACCGAAAATCGAGAATAGGGGCAATTTACTTGCGCCGGTAAATTATTGATTTTCGAGCCTTTCCGCTTGGCAGCTCTGCTGACAATAGTTGCGCTATCCTTTACTATGCTTTATTCCAAGGCATTTTTGATAGCAATATTCCAAGGCCACAAAAGCCAGATACTCCAGCAAAAACAAGGCCGGCACCTACAAAGCCAGCTAAGAATAAAAACGGAGACCACACAAAACTTCCTAAAAAGCCCAATAAAACCAAACTACCAGCGGCAATTAAAATTTGTCGTTCAAGGGGGATGAACGCACCTTTTGATATGCGTAAAGGCAGATTTGCTTTTTGCCAAGCTAGAATGCCGCCATCGAGCATGAAGGCTGTGGGAAAAAGGGTTTGCAATCTTAGGGCTGCGTTTTCTGTGCGCTGGCCAGACCTACATAGAAAAATTACATCCTTTGACTCCGTTCCTGGTTCTTTAAGGTTTTGCAATGCAATGACGGGTAATGGCGCAAGTAAAGAACCTTCAATGGAAATTTGGGCAAATTCTGAGGCGGAACGTATATCTATAAGGCGTGCTGTGCCTTCAACAAAGCGTTTATGTGCATCTTCTGCTGAAATTTTTGTAAACATATTAACTCCATAAGTACTATATAAAATTTTAAATGCAAGATTAATTCTACAGATTCATAATTTCTTTGTCAAAGGTACTTTTCAAAGCTTTGCTAGCTGGTCACGTTATTTGCACGGCAATCTAATTTGTAAAGGTTTATAGAAGTTATCAAGTTTTAAAAGGC
>CAYJIU010000067.1:0-11690 GCA_964370305.1 uncultured Desulfovibrionaceae bacterium | reverse complement strand
TTGCTTTGTCTTGATTTTTGGTGATTTTCTTAATGATTTCGCCAGATTTTGGCTTATTTCTTTGGCGCGCCCGGCGTGAATCGAACACACGGCCTTTGGCTCCGGAGGCCAACGCTCTATCCAACTGAGCTACGGGCGCGAAGGAAGCAACAATCTATGCCTTGTACAACTTGATGTCAAGGCGCGTACGTGATACATTAACAATGTGTACAATAGGTAACAATTTAATATATAGGAATAAAATCATGGCAAAAATAACTTGGTATGGGCATGCTACTTTTAAGTTTGAGGATGCTGGCGTCAGCGTCTTAGTGGATCCTTTTTTAGATGGCAATCCTAGTTGCAGCACTTCTGCCAATGACGTTGGCCCGGTGGATCTTGTGCTTATAACTCACGATCACGCTGACCACACAGGTCAAGCTGTGGAAATTTGCCGCAGTCAAAAGGCTATGCTTGGGGCCGTAGTTGGGACAGCAGAAAGATTGGTCAACGCCGGTTTACCGCAAGAGTGCGTATTAAATAGCATCGGCTTTAATATAGGTGGAACAATCCAGCATAAGGGTGTTGCAGTGACTATGATTCCGTCATTCCACACCTCAGAGTCTGGCGTGCCAGTGGGTTATATTGTGCGCTTGCCTAGCGGATTGACCATTTATCATGCTGGAGATACTGGTATTTTTGGGGACATGGCTCTTTGGGGAAAGCTATACAATATCGACATATCGCTGTTACCCATTGGAGGGGTCTTTACCATGGATTCGCGCCAAGCGGCCCTTGCTTGCTCCATGTTGCAGACAAAAAAAGTGATTCCCATGCATTGGGGAACATTTCCAGTGCTAGAACAAGGCGCAAGTGATTTTGCAACTGAGCTTAAAACTCAAGCACCAGATTGTGAATGTATTAAAATGACGCCAGGGGAGAGTTTTGAAATTTAGATAAAAAATCAATTGAGACCCTCAATAATACACTGAAATGCATAACAATATAAATACGCACTGCTATGCAAAGATTCAAACAGCAGGTATTAAATGGCAGACTTATTAAGTTTATTAAATGAAAATCAAACAACACCAGTACAAGAACATAGCTACATGGTGCTTGATGTAGAAACGCGTCGCTCAGCCAAGGATGTGGGTGGTTGGCATAAAGCTGCTCAGATGGGAGTTAGCGTGGCGGTACTCTATGACAGCGCCGATGACAGTTTTACTCCGTACAGGCAAGAAGAATTAGACCTTCTTTTTAAACGTTTGCATGATGCAAAGCGCGTAGTCGGCTTTAACATAAGCGGCTTTGATTATACCGTATTACAACCATTTGCCCCATATGACTTAAAAAAGTTACCAACCCTTGACATGCTCGTCCATGTTAAAAATAGCCTATCGTATAGAGTATCCTTAGATAATATTGCCATGGCAAGCCTTGGTGTGGGAAAAAATGCCGATGGCATGCAGGCACTAACATGGTGGCGAGAAGGGCGCATGGATGATATTATAAAATACTGCCAGCAAGACGTAGATATTACTAAACAAATATACCTTTACGGTCGTAAACACGGCTATGTGCTTGCGACCAATAAAGGCAAAAAAGTCATGCGCGTAAAGGTTAATTTTTAAGCATGGTACCTAAGATGCCTCAGCATAGTTGCCATCAGCCAAGACACGCTCTTGCAAAATGGCCACTCCTTGAGCCGCATGGTTGAGCCCATTATAAAAAGAAAATAATGCCACAACTTTATCTGACCTATAGGTACGAAACATCCCTTCCTCGCGCACAGTGGCAAAGCGTATGGCCCTATCTTCCACCAGTGGACGTAAAGGTCTTGGTGGGGAGCTTTGTGGGTCGGCAAGCCAGATTAAAGTTTCGGCCACGGCCTCGGAAACTTCTTCAATAATTTTAGCAACATCAGCTGGGGCTGCATCACCATCTTCTGTTTCTAGTGAGTCCATCATGGTAGACATATACATGCGTAATTCATCAAGCAAGCGCACGCTATGCGGTAAAAGCGGATATTCGCGATAAATATGAGCTAGTTCATACTTGCGCACTTGATAAAAACTTTGGGTGTTATTGCTGATTTTATTGAGTAAACGAAAAAGAAAACGATGCGATACTTTGTGTTCTTGACGCAAAAAATCAGATGTGAGCATTTTTATAGCATTTGCCACATCAACAAATTGCTTGCGTGCGGTTACTTCTACCTCAGCGGCAGCCGATACTGGCCAAAGAGTTATGGAAACAAGCAAGGCACTCAAACTACCTATGCCCATTTCAAGCACTCTATTTAAGGCAAAAAGCCATATATTTTCACCCTCATTATGCCCAAGTAAAAGCACAAATACGGCCGTCACCCCCGCGGTGCGGAAGCGTTCTTCCCATAGTTCTAAAAAAGCACATATGGGCACCACAATAACCAAAGCCAGCACGCGCCCCTCTAAGCTAGGAGGCACCATAAAGGCCAAAGTCACCCCGAAGGTTACACCCACTACTGTACCAAAGAGCCGCAAAAGGCTAAGCTCAAGGGATGTGGACATATGAATTTGCATAACCATTAAAGTGGCTAATGGTGCCCACAAACTGTATTCTAATTGTAGCATTTCTGCTGTGACATACGAGAGCACACAGGCAATGGCCACCTTGATGCTGTATAAGAAGTTTATTTTGGTGGATGCTTGAACAAATTTCTCAGGTAAGGATTTCCAATAGCTAAAACTGAACGCCACCCTAGAGCCAAGGGCATAGGAGCGAAATAAAGTATTCCAAAAACCGTGTTCTTTAATTTTTTTATTTTTTGACATGCTATCTCAAGTGCAAAAATTTTCTAAGCCTATAAAGTTTGTTATTTTAGCGTATTGCCTGTCAAATATCTGCTAGTAAATCATTTTTTTCGTCATACCACCATCCACCACCATATTGGCTCCGTTGATAAAGTCATTTTCAGGGTGAGCCAAAAACACACAAAGATTAGATATATCCCTTGGCAGGCCCACCCTATTAGATGGATGAATTTCATGGTCATATGGCTCAAGATCTTGCCACGCGCCAGTGTGAATATGACCGGGGCTTATGGCATTTACTGTAATAGGCGTACCTTGCAGTGAAACACAAAGACTATTGGTTAAAGAAACCATGCCTCCCTTGCTCATGCCATATAGCTCCCAATGGGCCATGTTTTGATGCCAGCGAGTGGATGCAATATTAATGATGCGCCCGTAATCCTCGCCCTTATTTAGTGGAATAAAAGCTTGCGCACACAAATAAGCCCCGCGCAAGTTTGTATTAAGCACCCTATCTACATCTTCTATATTAGTAGAATTTATATCTTTTTCAAAGGCAGAAACGGCACCATTATTAATAAGTACATGGGCTTTACCATACTTTTGTGTAATATATGTAAAAGCATTTGTAATATCAGCTGGTTTTGACAAGTCCGTCTTGATATAATCTATATTCTTTTGCGCTGTTGGCGCAACATCAAGCACCACCACTTGAAAATCAAGCTGCGCAAAACGCATGGCCATATCAAGGCCTAGCCCTTGAGAACCACCTGTAATAATACAAATTTTCATAAACTACATCTTCTTAAGCTCGGCATACCATGCACCGGCCTGCTCCATAAGCCTATTGGTGCGGCTAGCCAGAGTATGCGGGTCTTTTACATAACCGTCTAGAAGCAAGCTTGTATCGTATAGCCCTTCCACCATCTCCTTGAGCAAGGGGTCACTGGCGTCAGTTTTATGGATGCGTAAAAGCGTCCTTAGCATGGGGTGATCGCGATTAACCTCAAAAATCTTTTGAGGTACGGTATCATCCTTATTCATAACCCGCATAAGCTTTTCCATGGAGGAGGTCATGCCCCCATCCGGAGCAACTAAGCAAGCAGGACTATCGGCCAATCGATGCGATACGCGCACTTCCTTAACCTTATCGCCAAGGGTTTCGTGTATATACTTAAGTAAAACGTCAAAGCTTTGTACATCTTCCTCAGCTAAGGGTGTGGCCTTGGTGCTTTCGTCCTCTGTGTTTTCAAACTCTTTTAAGTTATCATCGCTTACATGCTCAACAGCCTTAAAGTCCCATTCTTTATATTGTAAAAGGCCTTCCATCACAAATTCATCAATGGGCTCTGTGAGGTAAAATACTTCCAAACCTTTTTTGTTAAATACCTCTAAATGAGGGTTAAGGCGTGCTGCTTCACGGCTTGTACCAGACACGTACCAAAAAGTTTTTTGGCCAGCTTTCGCCCTTGACATGTAATCATCAAGAGAACTCAAGCCATCTGCATCATCATGAAATGACGAGTTAAAACGCAGCAATGATGATACTTTTTCTTTATTTACAAAGTCATTGTACCCCAACTTAAAAATGCGTCCATGCGTGTGCCAAAAATTTGCATAGGCATCTTTATCCGCACTTAACTTTTCTAAATGATTAAGGCTTTGTTTTACAAGAGTTTGCTGAATTTTCCTAAGCACAATATTTTCTTGTAAGGTTTCGCGTGAGATATTTAAGGGCAGGTCTTCAGTATCCACAACACCTTTGAAAAACCCTAAATATTCTGGCAAAAGTTCTTTATTTTCGCGCATGATAAGTACACGGCGCGCATAGAGATCAAGCCCCCAACGTTCACGCCCCGCCCCAAAAAAGTCATGCGCAACCGGTGGGATAAATAATAAAGCATTAAATTGCACCGGAGCATCAACTGAAAGATGAATTGTATCAATGGGTTCACCGGAGTCATAAGTTAAGAATTTATAAAATTCAGCATATTGCTCCTTGGTAATAGAAAACTTTGGTTCACGCCATAGGGCAGGAGTTGTATTAATATGTTCCCCATCCACAGATATATTAAAGGGGATAAATGCCGAGTGTTTACGAATAATTGACTCCAAGCGATACTTTTCTAAAAACTCAGCAGCATCATCTTTGAGATGAGCTACAATACGTGTGCCGCGCTCAGGTGCATCGTCTGTGGCCTTTACTGTGAATGTGCCGCTCCCGTCGCTTGTCCAGACATGGGCTGTACCATCGCCAAAAGCCGGGCGTGAGCTCACGTGAACCTCGCTAGCAACCATAAATACAGCATAAAATCCTACGCCAAAGCGTCCAATAATATTGGCGGCATCGGCCTTTTCAGCCTCTGATTTTTCGGCATTGGCATTTAAATCTGCTAGAAATTCTTCTGAGCCAGACTTGGCAATGGTACCAAGGTTGGCAATGAGCTCAGCCTCAGTCATACCAATACCAGTATCATTAATAGTCAATGTTTTTAAGTCTTTGTCTATCTGAATATTGATATTAAGGGCTGTATCAGGAGCAAGAGGGCTTTGCCCTTTATTTTGCTGGAAGCGGAGTTTATCCAAGGCATCAGACGCATTGGATACAAGCTCGCGTAAAAATATTTCACGATTGGTGTAAAGCGAATGTGTAATAATATCTAAGACTTTACGCACTTCAGCTTTGAATTTATGCTTTTTTGTGTTGGTACTCATATTTCCTCCAAAAAACTATTGTTGCTTATAAATAAAATGTCTTAAGCCATCGTCAAGGGTAAAAGTAAAAATTTATTACTAAGAGCAAAAGGAATATTTTTCTTGGTATGCGAATTGCATGTTAAAAAGCATATGGCAAAAGTGACATTTATTTGCCTACTATGAAGTTAACAGCCTAAAGTTTAAATACCCGTCAGGAGTTTATTATGGAAGTAACAAACAATAATATCATCAACTTAAATACTATGCCCACCACTTGGGAGCAAAGCCCGCGCCAAGTAAGCCAAGATAACGCTATACAGCAGCAAGATAGTGTGCGCGTAAGTAATTTTCCACAAAATGCCACGTTATTAAGCGATGCTGAGGCTGAGACTGTGTTGCAAGAAACAGTGCACAGTATCACAAGCGACCCATATGCTGCCATGCATGTACATAGTGGGCTTGATGCATCGCGCGTAGCAGCTTTAATTGCTTAGTGCTCTTAGGTATTCACAACACGTGAGCCTTAAGATATTGAGGCTCACGCATAATTCAAGGTGCTGGTCTTATCATAAATGACCAGCTCTGGCACGCTCAATTTCCAAAAACATATTTTGCTGAAAACGCTCCTCATTAAAGTGCAAAACATGCTCACGTATGGCCTTGGCATCAAAATTATTTTGCATGGCTTCAAAGGCTAAAATAGCCTCACAAAGCGATTCAGCATTTTGTTCTTCAAAAAAAAGTCCAGTCTTTTCACTAACTACAGTTTCAAGAGCTCCGCCTTTGCCATAAGCAATAACTGGTGTACCTGTGGCCATGGCTTCTACCGGCACAAGGCCAAAGTCTTCCTCACCCGGAAAAAGTAAGGCTTTGCACGTTCCGTATAGCTTAGCTATACTTTCGCTGGGCATGCGGCCCAAAAACTCAATAGTAGGGCCGGCCATGGCTTGCCATTTTTTACGAGCCTGCCCATCACCCACCACCAAGAGTCGCCGCCCTAGGCGCATGCAAGCTTCAATGGCAATATCAACTTTTTTATAATCCACAAGCTGGCCAGCACATAGATAGAATGGTTCCCTTGGCAGAGTTGATAGATCAAAATCATCTATCATTGCTGGGGGATATACAACACTAGCCTCGCGCCGCCATGTTCTTTGAATACGCTTCGCCACATTTTTTGAATTGGCAACAAAATGATGTACACCCATGGCCGAAAATACATCCCAACGCCGTAAACGAGGGAAGCATAAGCGCATACCCATACGCACAGGTAACGATGCCGCGGCTAAGTATTCAGGATATAAATCCCATAAATAGCGCATAGGTGTATGACAATAACAAACATGGGTACTACTACTGTGCGTAATAACACCCTTGGCTGGGCCAGACTCACAAGAAATCACTAAGTCATAATCGCTAAGATCTAGCTGTTGCAAGGCCAGCGGCATTAAGGGTAAATATTTTTGATAATGTTTTTTGGCTAAGGGTAGATTTTGAATAAAGGTAGTATATATATTGCGTTGTTGCAAAAAAGGAGAAAGGGATTGCTTATCAACTACATGTGTAAAAATATCTGCCTGAGGATACATGCGACACAAGGATTCTAAAACCTTTTCACCACCACGCATGCTTACAAGCCAGTAGTGTACCAATGCTACGCGCTTTGGCTTAGCAAGTGCTGAGGAATAAGAACTTACAACGTGGTTGGACATGCTTAGTCCCAGCGCACACATTGCGGCATGTGGCTTCTTTCTATAACTTGCACTATGTCATCGGCACTAACACATGCAACACCCACATGCTCAAGCACAAGGCCAGCCGCATAAGTTGCAAGCACCGAGCATGTAACCATATCAAGTCCGGCGGCACGTCCAAGTGCTAGGCTTGAAATCACAGTATCACCAGCACCAGTCACGTCAAAAACAGCCTTGGCACTCGGAGCAATATTCCACACTGCACCATCCTCAGCAAAAAGAGCCATGCCCTCTGCCCCAAGCGTGATTAACAACTCTTTGCACATATAGGCATCCATAATGCGCCGCCCAGCAAGAACAATATTTTCGCGACTTGAAAGCTGTATATGGGCCATTTGTGCAGCTTCCTTTCTATTGGGCGTCATGAGTGAGCTATGGGTATAGCACACAGCATTATTAGGCTTTGGATCTACCAATATTTCTGGTGAGCTTGGCATAGCTTTAGATATTTTTTGAATTTGCTCCCTAATATCAATATTTATTAAACCTTTAGCATAGTCAGACACTATCATTATTTGATGCTCTGGCATAAGCTCACGCAATGATTTTTGTATGTATGATGCCTCATCATCGCTTAAACCAAGGCAATCTTCCTTATCAAACCGTAGCATTTGCTGGCCCTGAGCCATAATACGCGTTTTTACAATGGTCTTTCTACGCGCACTGCTTAAAACGTTCCCAATAATTTCAGAGTCATCCAAAAGCTGTACCAATTTTTGCCCATCAGGGCCACTACCGCACAAGCCAATTAATGTGGGTACACCGCCAATACTACGAATATTACGCGCCACGTTTGCCGCACCACCAAGCATATATTTTTGAGTGGCAATATTCACAACAGGCACAGGGGCTTCAGGTGAAATACGCTCAGCATCACCTTGCAAATAGACATCAAGCATAACATCGCCCAAAATAAGTACTTTTTTGTCTTTAAGCTTGAGTATACTTTCGCATAAATATGCTTTGTCTAGCTTGGTGTTAGGCATATGTATTCCTTATCTATCAACAAGGGCTGCGGTAATAATGCCCTCAGCTACCACCTTACCATCTACGAAGGCTTTAACCTCAATTTTGCAAAGACTCATGCGCCAGCGAGGGTTTTTACATTCTAGCTCAAGCCTATCTCCGGGCCTAACTTGTCTGCGAAATTTTATTTTTTCAATACCTGCAAAAAGCAATAATTTGCCTTCGGGATAGCCTAAACCAGCAAGGCCAAGAATACAACCAGCTTGAGCAAGGGCTTCTATGATTAGCACTCCGGGCATGATGGGAAGACCGGGGAAATGGCCCTGAAAGCATGGTTCATTTACACTAATATTTTTATATGCCTTGATGTGAGATTCTGGTATACATTCCAAAACTCTATCCACCAACAAAAATGGATAACGATGTGGTAATATAGAACTTATTTGGTCTATATCCATGGCAACTGCCAAATCTTGAGACATACCTTTCTCCTCTAAAAGTATATAACCCCGAACTCCATAAAGGAGTCGGGGATAAAATAACATCTTTTAATGCCCATTAAACAATATCAAATGGGGTTATGGTCTAGCCATTCAATATTATTTCTTTTTATAATCACCTGATTTCCAAAGTTTATTCACTTCGGCAAGAACATCTTTTGTTAAGTCCATACTTTGCTGGGCATAAAGCACACCACCAGCAGTAACATCAACCACAAAATCAAATCCTTTGCGGGTGGCTACTTCATAAGAGGCGCGGAAAACAAGTGTCACCATATCTTGACGGATTTTTATTTCATCTTGCTCTACTTTGGTAGCAAAAGCGCGTGTTTTTTCGTCAAATTCACGACGTAGGCGGATGAACTCCACTTGTTTTTCTTCACTATTATTTTTCTTTAGAGCTTCGGCCTTTTTTTGAAGGTCTTGACCCTGCTTATCAATTTGCTTTTTCTCATTGCCGTATTTGGATTCCATTTTCTTCTTGGCGTCCTTGGCAGGGTCGCTATTGGTAGCAATTTCCTGCATATCTACAACACCAATTTTAACTTCGGCAAAAGCAAAGCTTGTCATCATAAAAAAGGCTAAAACAGCCAAACTGAGAACCTTGCGCATGTGAATCTCCTTCATAAACATAATATTAAATAGAATTTATCAATTTAACTTTCGTTACATAGCATCATCATTATTATCCGTCAAGGCAAAGTGTACACTCTTTTCAAAGCGTTTTTTATATGCCACAATCCCTTGAGCTATACCTTGCGCCAATGATTGACGGTATTTTGCTTGCTTTAGGTAGCTAGCTTCTTGTTTGTTACTGCAATAACCAAGCTCCACCAATATGGCTGGCATATTTGTGCCTATAAGCACATGGAATGGAGCTGAACGAGTGCCGCCATTTTTTGTGCTAAAGCCGCTATTTTTTAATTGAGACATAGTATAGTGCTGCACATCTCCGGCTAAGTCGCTTGATTCTGTTGTGCGCACGTTGAGCATAACATTGGCAAGCAAGCTTTGCATGTCACCCAATTTGCGATCACTGGTAGCATTTTCAAGGGCAGCCGTTTGGGCCGCCTGAGTATTTTTGGCAAAGTTCAAATAATACGTCTCAAAACCTTGCACACGTTTATCTTCATTGGCATTAATGTGAATAGATACAAATAAATCCGCCACAGCTTTATTGGCTTGTGTGGGGCGCGCACTTAGAGGCACGGAAACATCTGCTGTTCGGCTATAAACAACTTTTAAGCCATTTGCTTTTAAAATTTTCCCCAACCGAAGAGCGGTATCAAGCACAATATCGCGCTCCACTATACCATGACCAATGGCCCCAGGGTCGCGTCCACCATGCCCCACATCAATAAATACAGTCTGGACTCTTAAGCCCAATTGTAGAGCCATGTTATTGGTATTAGCATTATGTACTCGCTTAGATAATTCCTTAGCTGTAGGTTTTTTCTGCACAGCGGCCTTTTTTATTGTATTATTAGTTGCTTTTTTTGCATTTGATTCATCAATAGCAGCCTTTGCCATAACTTTTTTTACAGGCTTAGTATTTTTCGCCGGCTTTGCTTCTATTACTTTTTTAGTAGCTACCATGGCAGGCTTTGCCTGAGTTTTTTTGGTACTGGCCACAGCAATATTTTTTTGCGAAGTCTTGGCCATGGCAGTAAGCACAATGCTAAAAGGATTTTTTTCTATTTTTGTATGATAACTTGATAAATGCTCAAAATCCAATTTCAAGACAGTGCTACCACGCTCTTGATGCGTAATAGCTAGCTGTTTTAGTACACTATTTTTTATACGTGCCCCACTATGCACACCCTTGGCGGGTAAAGTGTTATCCATAGTAAGTAACAACTGCCCTCCACCTTGGCTTTTGCTAACGCGCCACGTGGTGTCTTTATTTAAGGCCACGGTAACCTGCACTGTATGCTTATCAAGTGTCGCCCAACTAACTTGGGTTAGTGCCACATGTTTAGGTTTATCTTGTTTAACTTGCACAGTGTTCGTTGATGCCACTGGTTGAGGTCGTTTTTTTGACACTGTAGCTTGAGCACTAAGTTTTTTTTCAAGGGCCATAGCCGCGTGATACATATCGCCTTTAGGGAAAGATTTACGCATATAATGCAATAATTCCAGAGCTTTTTCTGCATTTTTTAACTCATCACTTTGAAGTATAGCTGCTTGCAAAAGTGCATCATCAGCTAAACGGCTATTATTAAATTCACTAACCAGCTTTAAATAACAATTGATGGCAAGGGTATAATCTTTTTCATTTTTTGTTTTTTTAGCAAGAGATTCAAGAGCCAAAGCACTACGAAATAAGGCCGCTGGACGATTGGGCCACGCTTTATACTCATCATAAATGGCATAGAATTCTTGTGCTAGACTACTCCACTTTTCACTGCTTACATCATTTTGACGCATGAGATTATTAAGGACGTTTTTAGCCACATCATAACGAGCCTTAGCGGTAATTTCTGCCGGACGCACTTCTTGTATTCCATCAGAATCATAGAATAAAAACACAAGAACCACTAAGGCTATTGTGAAGGTTGCAGCAGGCCATAATCTGCCCCAAACTGATGATTTTTCGGATATGTTTTCTGCCATAGTTTTGTCCATGCATTAAATTTTTACGATGCATTAGTTCCTATGCAGATTATGTGCCATATTATGAGTCGACATTGAAAGAAAAGACAATTGTGACACAAAAAGTTTTTATAGTAAAAATAAAGACCTCTGCACAATAAATTATGCAAAGGTCTCGTCATAAAGCAATTTACACTAAAAAACTTCAATACTAGATAGTCGATGCTGAACAACACGTTTCCACGTGTTGTTCAGAAAGGCACGTTGCATCCAAATACCCCTTTGGGGACGCCAGAAGTGAATTCTGGCTTATTTTACGGCACGCGAAATTTTCCTTACAGAAAAATTTCGTTAGCCGACACTTGAAAAAACATCCACTTGCTTCACAAAATTGCCAGAAAGTCGCA
>CAYJIU010000066.1:0-11703 GCA_964370305.1 uncultured Desulfovibrionaceae bacterium | reverse complement strand
CCAAGGGTAAACGCCATTTAAAACGCGTAGAAGAAGGCCAAGACTGGCACAGCGGTGATGGCATACTCTACATGAAAGATGTTGCCGATGCCAACTATGGAACAGAGGTGCGCACCAGTCTTGATGTTCCCTTGCGTATTCAAGAAGCCACCTTGCGTGACTTATTAAAAGGCGTTAAAAGGCAAACTCAAATTATTTATCCAAAGGATATCGCATACATATGCATGCGACTTGGGGTTGGCGAAGGCCGCACAATTATTGAGGCTGGATCTGGATCTGGTGCTTTAACTGTGGCTCTTTCATGGTTTTCTGGGCAAAGCGGTCATGTGCATAGCTTTGAGGCCCGTGAAGAGTTTCATAAACTGGTACGCCGCAACCTACAATGGGCCGGACTTGGGCAAAATGTCACCTTGCACCACAAAGATATTGTGGAAGGATTTGGCATAAATAACGCCGATGCCTTATTTTTAGACGTGCGTACCCCGTGGGAATATTTAGATAATGTGGTTCAAGCCATACGTCCAGGGGCTAGCCTTGCCTTTTTACTCCCCACTGTTGACCAAGTAAGCAAATTACTTCTTGGCCTTGAGCGTGGCCCTTTTGATGATATCGATGTATGTGAACTGCTTATGCGCCGCTGGAAGCCCATTGCCGATCGCTTACGCCCCAATGATCGCATGGTGGCCCATACCGGATTTCTTGTTTTTTGCAGGCATCAAGAAAAAAGTGCAGATTTCGACTCCAGAAAGCCCTTAGGTACACGCGAGCGCAAGCAAGAAGCAGCAAAACAAGCCCGACTTGAAAATGCTGAGTAAATTATCATGAAAAAAACATTGATTCTCAACACCGCCGCAAAACTTTTTGCCGAGCAAGGCTATCTGCGCACATCTACGGCCCAACTGGCTGAAAAAGCAGGGGTGGCCGAAGGCACAATTTTTCGCCACTTCAAAAATAAAGAACAAATTTTCATAACCTTAGTGGAACAATTACGTGAAAAAATGATCCACGATGTATATCAATACCTTGAAATACAAGGGGATCAAAAAAGCATCGAGCGTATTATTTCCATTATTAAGGCTTGTTATGTATTTGTAAGCAAAAATAATGTGAATTTCGCCATTTTACTACGCGATGCCCCAGGCCATTTTGGCGACCCCAACAGCCAAGCATTTGAACACTCACGCACCATTTATGTGCTGCTGCAAAGTAATTTTCAAACTGCCATAGAACAAGGTCAAACAGATGGTAGTATTCGTCAAGATTTACACCCAGCAGATACAGCTTGTTTGTTAGCCTCAGCTCTGGTGGGGCTTATGCGTGTGGTACACCTTGGATTTTTGCAGCCATCGCCTGACATGCTAAAAAACTTCATCACATGCACCACCTCCATGCTTGAAGCTAAAAATTAATCATATTTCGTAGTTTTACACCCATGTGATTCCCATTGCATGAATGATTTATTAGTGGAATTTTGATTTTTATGTGTAGTGATTTGTACTAATATTACTGTATGTTGTGTTTTTGGTTTTTTGCATGTTCTATCTCGTTATACATGCTTTCATTTTGCAAAAAACGAATAGCGGATTAACCCCCCGATGCTAACGCATCGGCCCCCTTATTGCTTCGCAAGGGGGCAAAGTCACGAAGTTCATAGCGTAACTATATAAAATTTTAGAAAAAATTCTTAATAAGAATTATTCATGCAATCGGAATCACGTGTGGAGTGTAGTGGTAAAAGCCTATTTTCAAGTAACAATAATACCAATTTTACCACTACTACAAAACATTCAATACAAAATTCATACGCTTTGTATAGCTATGCTCAGCACTGATTATTTCTTGCCACGCAGAAATAAGCTCTGCGCGCTGTGCTACACCAAGGTTTTTAATTTTATTTGCAAGATTACTTGGATGTTCAACGCTTATAAAATCCGTTAAGCTTTTGGGGAAAATATCAAGCCCTTCGGTTATATCCGTGAATAAAAAACCACCAGCAGCCCACACATCAAAATGCCTTTGAGTCAAACCTGCCGGCAAAAGCAATGACGTTACATTAAGCACAGCTCTTGCTGCCGCATAAACATCGGCAAGCTCTTCATAATAATCAACATAAGGGTAAAATATATGTGTATTGGCTTGCGGCAAGAGCTGAACCCACGTTTCACTATCCCCAAAAATTACGGGGTTTACAGCAAGTAAAGCCTTTAGCCACATAACCCTTTGTTGGCATGCGCACTCCTCCGCTCCAAGGCCAGCACAGCGCACAGCATGACCTGGCCATGGGCTTATTTGCAGATGCTCCTGCCACCAGTGAAAATGCGGCCGCCGTCCAGCGTTAAGCATATCCATAGCCTTTGCCTGCACATCTTCTGGCACCTTGGCCGCGGCAAAAAACTGTGCATTATCAGGAAAAGCCGCCCGCCCCACAAAAATACACCCAGCCTCTTGAGCCAAGTGGGTAGCCTCAGTTTGTCGCTTAGCCTGCCACATATGCTGGCTTGCAGCTAAGGGTAAGTGATGAACATATTTTGCACCTTGCTTTTTTAGCTCCGCAATAAACGAAGCATCAGTCACAAACAATGTGGCATCCTTCCACCAAGGCAAACGCAAGGATGAAAGTATATGCCATGGATTGTCCACAAACCAAATAGCTACCGGAATACCTAGGGCTTGCAGCAGTGCAAAGTCTGCCCCTTCACGATCAAGTCCGCGTAAATTTATTGAAAAAAACAAAGCCGGCTGTTCATATTCCAAAATATGGCGCATATCTTCCGCAGTATGCACAAAAAAACCAAGTTCAGCAAAGGCCATACATACTTCTTTATGTAATAATTGCTGTTCACTTCCTGCCACGAAAACCGATTTTTTTTGCGCAATTTTATCTTGCCCTCGCAAAACCCACGCTTGTACCATACCTAAAATACTTGCCCAAAACTCAGGGTAAAAGTGCATATTTTGCTTATACCACCAAATAGATCGCCCTGAAAGCAGGGGCACAAGTTGCTCTTGGGATATACTTTGCCAATGCTCAGGTATGCTTTGTTGCCCGCCCTCATGCCTAACAGCAGTAGCAAAATCCGCACACTCTAAATAAAAAACCTTACTTTTCTCATTTGCCAATTCTGGTTTTGGAAAAGTGTGGTGCAAATTTTCATTGAGCATGGGCCCAAGTCCAAGGATAATATGTTCATCCCCACCGCTCACCTTGAGGCTAGCAAAAGCGTCAGGCCCGCTATTTAGAGTAGTTTTTTTACCTTGAACATTGTTTATGCTGATGCGTTTTGGGCGTTTTTGCATAGTTATTTCCATAGATTATTTTTAGGCGGCTTATTGCTTGGCTAAAAAACACTTTTGCGATATATACTCCCAAGCCATGAAAGAATATCGTGATTATTATTTTAAAAAAGCTAAACAGCAAAACTATCCAGCGCGCTCTGTCTATAAATTGAAGGAACTTGACAATAAATTCAAGCTTTTTCGTAAAGGCATGCGTGTGCTTGATCTTGGGGCGGCCCCTGGTTCATGGTCACTTGGCGCAGCGGAAAAGGTTGGAGAACAAGGCTTTGTGCTTGCTTGTGACATTCAAGAAACCGATACATCCTTTCCGGCAAATATTATCTTTATGCAAGAAGATATTTTTAATCGTTCAGCTGAGTTTGAAGAAAAGCTCAAGCAGTATGGCCCGTTTGACTCAGTCATAAGCGATATGGCCCCACGTACCACTGGTACAAAGTTTACCGACCAAACGCGATCCCTTGAGCTGTGCATGGAGGCCCTAGAGGTAGCAACATTATACTTAAAAGCAGGCGGTAGCTTTGTAGTAAAAATATTTATGGGCCCTGATATTCAAGAGCTGTTACAACCCATGCGCCGCCAATTTACTAAGGTAAAATCTTTCAAGCCTCAAAGCTCACGCCAAGAAAGTAAGGAAACTTTCTTTGTAGGCACAGGCTTTAAAGGGCGCATTAAATCAGAATAAGCAATTATAACACAATAATATAATATATAGGAGTAATTATGGCTGGACATAGTAAGTGGGCGAATATCCAACATCGTAAAGGCCGCCAAGATGCAAAAAGAGGCAAGATTTTTACCAAAGCCGCTAAAGAAATTATTATTGCGGCCAAGGGCGGGGGGGATCCCGCTGGCAATTCACGCTTGCGGGCAGCCATTGCCGCGGCCAAAGCCGTAAATCTACCTAAGGATAAAATTGAATCTGCCATTCGCAAAGGCACTGGTGAAGATGCCGGCGGCGATATTTTTGAAAATTCCTACGAAGGCTACGCTCCAGGCGGGGTTGCCGTTATTGTAGAAACAGCCACCGACAATAAAAATCGTACCGTAGCTGAGGTGCGTCACTTGCTATCCAAGCATGGTGGCTCCATGGGTGAAACTGGCTCTGTATCTTGGATGTTTGATCGCAAGGGCGTTATCACCGTAGATAAGGCACTTTATGATGAAGACGCCATGATGGAGGCAGCCCTTGAAGCCGGTGCCGATGACGTTATTGATGATGGTGATACTTGGACTATACATACGGCCATGGGGGATTTTGCCGCTGTACGAGATAGCTTAGAAGCCGGAAATGTTGCTATGCTCTCAGCCGAGCTTGCCATGATTCCGCAAAATACCATTGAGCTTGATGCAGATACGGGACGCAAAGTATTAAGGCTTATGGAAGCTTTAGATGATAATGATGATATACAAAATGTTTATGCCAATTTTGATTTACCAGAGGAACTATTAGCCGAGATGGAATAGATTTTTTCTTTGAACGAAGATATTAACAACCTCAAATATCCCAAAGGGCTATTTGAGGGTTAATATTTTTTTGGGAAGGGGCTCTGGGAAAACCCTTTTTTGTTCACAAAAAAGGGTTTCTCCCAGAACATCCCACAAACTAAGGCCAAGTTATGTCCATAACTGTTATAGGTATCGACCCAGGCTCACGTATTACCGGCTGGGGTATTTTGCAGGAAGTTTCCGGAGTGCTCAAGCTAGTTGATTGCGGTGCCATTCGTACTGCAAGCTCTGCCAAGGCTCCCTTTGCACAGCGTCTTGCCACTATTTATACTCAATTGTCTGCAATAATTGCCACGCATAATCCGCAAGAAGCTGCTATTGAACAAGTTTTCACCGCAAAAAATGCCATGACAGCCTTAAAACTTGGTCAAGCACGCGGGGTGGCAGTGGCTGCTTGTGCTCAGCACAATATAGCTGTGTTTGATTATGAACCGACCTTAGTTAAAAAATCATTGGTGGGTACAGGTAGAGCAGATAA
Organism: uncultured Desulfovibrionaceae bacterium; assembly: GCA_964370305.1. Taxonomy (GTDB): domain Bacteria; phylum Desulfobacterota; class Desulfovibrionia; order Desulfovibrionales; family Desulfovibrionaceae; genus CAYJAD01. The sequence goes on along the minus strand of CAYJIU010000066.1, from coordinate 6,422 downwards.
AGCGCAAGTGGCTTTTATGGTGGGGCGACTCTTAAATACTAAGCAAGATTTTTTGGCAGACACCAGCGATGCTTTAGGAGTTGCCATTTGTCATTTAACCATGCGCAGATTTAAAAATCGTCTTATAACGTAAAGTTTTAATATTCTAGCTTTAATTCTTCAAACACATTATTTGCAGGTAAATGCCTGCACCAAAAAATTATTATACGCAAAAGCCAAACCATATTGGCCTCTTGAGTTATATCCGGAAAATTATTTTGCAAAGACAAACCAAAGGGTTTTAACTCCATCAGGCTTTGATAAAGGTATTGTGCAAACATGGCTCCACGCTCATTAAAGCTTGCATCTCCCCATTGTTGCTCATGATCCATATGAAAACATAACGGCGGGTTAGCCTGCATAACATTAGCCCCATGGCGTAAAAAATATACAGGGAAAATAATATCCCACCACGGCTCACCCAAAAAATATTCTCCCAGTCTTTCTTCCCTTGGTATGGCATCAAGGTTAAAAAAATACGCATCATATCCAAATACCTGCACATTATTTTTAGGCAAATTGATGCGATGCGAAATAAGTAACCCATTTGCGCATTGCTCAATAATGCGCTGTGGTGATATATGATATAAACCCACGTCAGAATTAACTAAACCAACAGCGTTAAACTTATGCCCTTCTGCACGCAAAGCTTCCAAGACTTCATCAATATAAACTCGTTTTTTACCAAGAGTCGGCATACTATCTTGCTTAGCCTCAATAAAACGCACCTCGGGGAAGTGTGCCTGAACCTCTGCTATTTCACTGGCATAATTGACAGAAACAACACTAAACCCTTGCATTATCCAAGAATTAATTGCTAATTTTTGCTCTTGCAATCTATGCGGGGCAATGCTTGTTCCAATAAGAATATTATTGGCTGGGCAAGGTTTTGTGCACAGGGGTAAATCAACTGCAGAAAATAGCCCCACATGATCTAAATCTTTATGGGGTACATCCCACTCTCCCAAGGATAAAATTTCTTGTTCAATGGGTATGTGCTGTAAGGCAAAATATATACCCTCTCTTTGCTTTGCGTCCATACATAGTACTGCCAAAGCGGAGCAAAACCCTTTTTGCGCAAAAATAAATGCCCAATTATAGATGTCATCATCATCCATATCCCACGAGCCAGCAGCCAGTGCCTTGCGCATATAAATATTGTATTTATCAATTGCGCCACTAGCCATTTTTTTATTCAATTCTTCGCGCTTATATAGGCGCGTGTAGGATATAAAGGTATGTTCAAATAGTAGAGGGTGAGGCTGCATAAGTTCATAAAAAACCAATGGGGCAGCAAAGATATCTTCCCTTTCCAAAAGTTTGTTTAATGGGTAGGCATACCACGTATCATTAATAATTCGCGGGTCAATGGGGGGCATGCACATGGCAAAACCTGTGCTAGCCTTCATGCCTACCCTAATAAATTTTTCTCTATTTAAGGAGTCAATCTTAACAATTTTTAAGGTAACATTTAAGGCTTTTATATGAGGTAATACAATTTGTATGCTTTCGGATATTTTGCCCTTTGGGACAAGCTCATTTTTTAAAACTTTAACATCTGTTATTAAAACCAGCTCCACGGCGCAAAGTTCTTGTGCCGCGCATAATTCCAAGACTTTACATAGATTATCCTTTTCTTCAGTTGTAGCATCATCACGCAAAGGATAAACTATGGAAAGTAGGGTTAAGCCACTCACAATTATGTCCTATGCACTCGCCACCACGATAAACCCCATACTCCTAAAATAGCAACGGTACCAGTCATAAGCAAGGGTAGTTGCGGTGCAAAAACCAGCACACCGCCTATGGCAAGGATTACACGAGAAAGCGTATTTAAGGTATCATAAGCATAGCCTACCCAAAATGCCCCCAAGGCCATAACCCCCATAATACCGCTAAGCACAGCTAAAGAATTGGCTTGCATATCACCAAGCATGAGTAAGCCTGGGTCATAGCAAAAAGCAAAGGGCACAAGAAAGGCAACACTACCAAGCTTCATGGCTTGAAAGCCAGTTTTATTAGGTGGTGAACCAGCCACAGAGCTTGCGGCATAGGCGGCCAAAGCTACTGGTGGAGTGATATTAGAAATAATGGCATAATAAAAAACAAACATATGCGCGGCAAGGGGTGCAAAACCTAGCTTTATAAGTATGGGTGATCCCAAGGCGGAGGCCAAAATATAAGCACCAGTGGTGGGTAAGCCCATACCAAGTATAAGTGATACAAACATGATCAATATCAAAGCTAAGAAAGGAATATCACCAGATAAAGCAATCACAAAGCCCACAAGCTTACCGCCAATACCGGTTAAGGCCACAGATCCAAGCACAATACCAGCTGAGGCACAGGCAACGCATACCAGCGGAATACCCTTAGTACCTTCATATATGGCATCAAGGATTTTTTTGGGGCCCATGCGCCGCTTAGGGTCAGGTAAGGACACAAGCCAACATAAGGCAATACCAACAATACCGGCTTTCATGGGTGAATAACCATCAAGCAGCATATACACCACACCTGCAATGGGTAGGAGCAAATAAATACCCTTGATGACATCTTTTAACTTGGGTATTTCTTCGGGGCTAAGCCCGTGCATACCACTGCGCAAAGCGGTTAAGCGCACCATGAGCAGCACTGCGCCATAATACATAAGGGCTGGTAAAAATGCCCCAATCATAACTTCTTTAAATTGTATGCCTAAAAAAGAAGCCATTAAAAAGGCTCCGGCCCCCATAACCGGCGGCATAATTTGCCCTCCGGTGCTGGCGGCTGCCTCCACGGCACCAGCAAAGGTTGGGGTATACCCAATGCGCCTCATAAGCGGGATGGTAAATGTTCCAGTACCATAAACATTGGCCACGGCAGATCCACTAATGGAGCCAAAAAGACATGAACTCACCACGGCAATTTGTGCTGGCCCACCTGGTTTTGTACCCATAAGGGCGCGAGCTAAATCCATAAAATAATCGCCAGCACCACTTTTTTCTAAAAAACCACCAAATATTAAAAATACAATAACAAAGGTTGCAGAAACACCCAAGGGCATGGAAAAAATACCTTCATCGGTAAGGTATAATTGTTCCACCACTTCAGGATAAGTTAAAGACAAACCTTGCAAAATACCTGGTAAAGCCTCACCAAAGTGCATGTAAGCCGCAAAAAGTCCGGCAATGAGTGAGAGGGGTAAGCCCACCACACGCCTTGAGCCTTCTAAAAGCATGAACACAAGCATGGCCCCGCAAAAAAACTGCGCGTCGGTTAATGGGTCAACCTGCTGAATTCTATTAACAATATCATCATAATTTAATACACCATACAAACCGGGGACAGCGGCCGCAAAGCCTAATATCCAGTCATACCACGGGATGTGGTTTTTGGGTGCTTTTTGATTGATGGGAAAAAGAATATAAGTAAGCGGTAAAATTAACATAAGATGGATTGTCCGCTGCAAATAAGCTTCAAAGCTACCTGCAAAGGCAGTGTACATGTGAAATATGCCAACGCCTATCAAATAGACATAAAGCAACCTTTGCTGCCAACCGGACAAAACTCTCATAACAACTCACTCAGTAAAAAATAAAGCTGTGCGGAGCAAAAACCCCGCACAGCGAGAAAAAAACTACTTTACACTATTCCAAAACTTAACCGCACCCGGATGAGCAGGCACACCCTTAGGCAAGGCAGTTTGTGGGGATAGCTCTTGAACATCCTTAACCGCATTGGTTAAGTTTTGCTTATTTTCCCACATGGCCTTACTTAAATTAAAGACAAACTCTTCGGGCAAGTCTTTGCGAATAACAATACTTGTATAATCTCCAACGGTGTTCACAGGAGTGGTAACACTTTTGTAAATACCTGGTTTGATTGTATGTGTGCTTGTTCCATAGGCTTTGCTCACAGCATCAAGGGCATTTTGTTCAACACCTAAGATGCGCACAGGCACGCGGCTTTCAATATTCATAACAATAGAAGCTACTTGCCCTACGGAGAAAGCAAATACATCCAAGTGATTATCGGCAATAAGGTCTGCTCCGCCTGAGTATGAAGCGTATTGAACTGTCCAGCCATTTTCTGACTTTAGCTTATTATAATTAGTGTTATATCCTTTTGAAAATAAAACTTTTACTAAAAACTCAGAAGCAGTACCGGGTTTTAACGTAGCAAAGCGCACGGGGATTTTTTTGGCAAATAGTTCACCTACTGTGGTTATACCATGCTCTTTGGCAAAATCTTCACGAATAATAAAATAAGTTACTTGAGTATATAGATTGGCAAAAACTGCTGCATTATCAATTTTTTTACCTTTGAAATCTTCCTCACCGGCAACGGCTGCACCAATGAATGAGGTTACAGTAAAGCCTAAGTCACCTTTGCGCGCATTGGCATTGATGATGTTAGAAACACCACCACCGCTGCTATTGGTAGTTTGTACCACATTTTTAGTCCACATTTCAGAAAGGGCTGTACCAAGTGCAAACCAGTTACCGCCGGGAGGGCCAGCCATAAAGCGTAAATGGTCTGGTGCCTTAGCCTCGGCTGCCAAAGATGGTTGAGCTGTAAAAAGCATTATTGCAAACAATGCACCGAGAAATAAAATACGTTTCATACCACATTCCTTATTTAATAGGTTAAAAAAACTAAAAAACTGCACAAGCTAAAATTGTATACAAAAATCAAAAAAAGTGCAAAGACTTTTCTGTCACGCAAAATACCATACGCACTTTGATTCTGTTTTATGGTATTTTTCAATATGTTGGGTTTTGGTGTGGGTAGTACAAATCGTTCATGCGGCAAAATTTAGCACATTTCATGCTGGCACAGAAAATGCTTTTACAACTGTGCAAGACCCCTATGCGGAAAATTTTTCCGCTATGGTAAGCATTAAACGTGAGCAAGCTCACCCCGCAAAAGTATTTTGCACAGGAGTTATTATGAATAGTGCCCTATACATAGGTGCCACCGGCATGAAAAGCCTTAGCAATGGCTTAAATGTTGTAACCAACAACCTCGCTAACGTCAGTACCGTAGGTTATAAGCAACAAATGGTTACGTTTTCTGATCTCATATATGCAGATCAGGGTAGTGCCGGCAATGGCTGGAACACAGAGGACGACTCCATCGTGGCATCCGGACAACTTGGTAAGGGTGTTCAGATAGACGCTGTACGCACTTCATTTAATCAAGGTGGCTTTGAAACTGGCATTGAACTCACTGACCTTGCCATTAATGGTATTGGGTTTTTCCAAGTGACGGGCCTTGAAGGTGAAACTTTATACACTAGAGCTGGCAACTTTCGCTTTGATGAAGCTGGAATTTTAGGCTTGCCCGGTGGCGAAACCTTAAATGGATATGCCATTAACGACGACGGCAGCAAGGGAGCCCTTGGGCTCATCCAAGTTGACCCATTTAGTAGCGTAGAGGGAACAGGCACAACTCAAATTGACCTTGGTTTTAACCTTGGGAATATTTCTGATTCATCCACAAGCCTTACCGATCCATTCTTTAGCATGGTGCAAAGTTATGACCCAACAGCCACCAATACGGCAGTAAAATCAAGCTATTCACAACCAATACAGATATATGATGTCAATGGTGATAAGCAAGAATTAACTATACATTTTGATGGCACTCCCACCACAGCACCTAATAATGTTATGGAATTTATGCTAACGTCATCTGATTCATCCAAGCCACTCATGACCGGCACTCTGACCTTTAATGCTCAGGGAGAAATTGTTGACATGTCGGCCTTTAACCCCACTGATCCCAACAACACACAAGACCTAAGCACATGGGTACCGGCAACTCTTAATGGTGGCTCACCAAGTTTTAACTATAATGGACAAAATATTAGCTTAAACCTTGGCCTTACTGCTCAAGGTGGTTGGCAAAATGCTCCAGCCAGTGCGGCAGATGTGGGCTTAGACAATAATATTTTACCAAGTATGGGTAACTCAGCCCTGCTGGCAAGTGATGCCACAACCGCGTATAGTGGCTCCAATAGTCAATATTTAAACGAGCAAGACGGATATGGCGAAGGTAGCCTAAGTAGCCTTGATATAACGGCAGATGGGCGCATTGTAGGTTCCTATACTAACGGACAGATTAAGGATCTTTTTGAAATCCCCATAGCCAGATTTACTAGTGAAGACGGGCTGCGCCGTGAGGGTAGTAATTTCTTTTCTGCCACACCTGAGGCTGGAGCCATGACCCTTGGCGTGGCCGGTACAGAAAACTTTGGTACCGTCCATGCTCAAACTTTAGAAATGTCCAACGTGGATATGGCTAGAGAGATGGTTAATATGATTGTCACTCAACGCGGTTTCCAAAGCAATAGCAAGGTCGTGACCACGGCTGATGAGATGCTTAAAAAGGCCATGGAG
>CAYJIU010000065.1:0-11730 GCA_964370305.1 uncultured Desulfovibrionaceae bacterium | reverse complement strand
TTTCAGCAGTAGGGCAGAGGTGGGCATAACGCATGGTCATTTTAATATCTTTATGTCCTAGTAATTTGGATATGGTAAAGAGTGGTGTTCCTGCTTTGGCGTGCCATGATGCAAAGGTATGGCGTAGGCTATGAAAGCATACTTTCTGCCTTGTGTCCTCTATGCCCTCATTAAAGCCCAAGAATGTAACTGCTCGGTCAAAGGTGCGTGATACTTCTGTATGTGTAAACACTTTCTCGCTTGTCTTAACTGTGAACATGGCTTGCAGTACGTCTTTGACTTCTTTTGTCATGTAGGCGTGGCGTGAGGCTTTGTTTTTTGGGTCTTTGATATAGATACTTTCTTCGTCAAAATTCACATCACACCAAGCAAGTTTTAATATTTCGCCGGCTCTCATACCTGTAAATAGTGATATTAAGCTAATATCATGCAATTCTACGGAGCGTTTTTTTAGTTCATCAAGTAGGGTGTTGGCCTCGTCAGTATTTAGAAAACGCACTCTTGCATTGTCACTTCTTGGCTTTGACACAAGCTTGATAGGGTTTTGTAGTGTGCTGTCAATACGAGTTTGGGCATAAGTGAATACTTGGCTAATGGTGGCTAATATATTCCGCTTGGTGCTGTCGCTCAAAGGCTTTTTAGTATGAACGCCTTGCACATCGTTAAGATTGGCAATAAATCTATCAACCAAGGCTATGTTAATTTGCTTTATGGATATATCCTTGAAAAATGGCTCAATGTAGTGCTTAAAAAAACCTTTTTCGTTCTTAATGGTTTCAGAATTTTTTTTGTTATTCTTGGTGTAAGCAAGATAGCCATTTTCAAAGACGTTCTTTAAGGTAAGTTCGGCATCATGCTTTTTCTGTGCCTTAACTTCCTCGTGCTTATCAATATTTTCGGCTCTAAGCTCGGCATAGGTCTTTGCCCCAAGGCCGCTCTTGTGGTTAATGCGTAGGGTAGAGAGTATATTCTCGCAAGTTTCTTGACGCACTCCGTCAGAACTCCAGCCTACTCCCTCAGTGTCAAGTTTGCCTTGATATCTGTAAAAAATTGAGTAGTACCTATCTTTTTTGACCCCATGCCTTTGGAAAAATTATCAAGAGCATGGGGAATTATCTTTGCTAGTTTACCCATGTTCAAATCTTATTTGTACGTATGGGGCATACTGGCTTATACATTTCTAAATTGCAAAATTTGAATGATACAATGCAAGGATAAATGAGAGACATTTGGAAAATATATACATGTCTTGACTTTTATATGTTAGTAATACATGATTAAATTTTTCCAAAAGCTTGTTTAGCGCATAAGTTTGTGGAAGAAATTTTTCAAAAAGGATAAAATAAAATAGATATGACAACTTTCATTCAAGGCCTTGGTATGGGGATGAGTCTTATCATGGCTATTGGTGCTCAAAATGCATTTTTGCTTTCACAGAGTATTCGCCAAAATCACCATATTATTGTATGTATTATTTGTATTGTATGGGATATTCTTCTGATATCCCTAGGTGTTCTTGGATTTGGAGGATTTATTGTTGCTCATCCACAAATTCAAAGTCTTGCCACATGGGGAGGAATTCTTTTTCTTGTATTTTTTGGTTTTAGAGCTTTTCGCTCCGCTTTTAAGCAACATCCTGTTGATGTAAAAATAGAAAATGTTAAACGGCCTTTAAAGTCGGTTATCCTCACAACACTTGCGGTTTCTATTCTTAATCCCCATGTCTATCTTGATACGGTTGTTTTACTTGGATCTATTAGTACCAACTATGCGGGGGCAGGGCGATATTATTTTGGAGCAGGGGCTGCTTGTGGCTCGTTAATTTGGTTTTCAATCCTAGCACTTTGTGGAAGAATTCTTGCCCCGTATTTTACAAAACCGTTGGCATGGAGAGTTCTTGACGCAATAGTATGCCTTATTATGTGGAGTCTAGCCGCTATGCTTACGTGGCAAACGATTGATACTGCCTAAATAGTTGATACTGAAAAACACGTTTCCACGTATTTTCCAAAAAAGGCACACCGGCTTCAAATACCCCTACGTAGCTTACAAAAATAAATTTTCTACGTCCTGTGAGGTCTTGTTAGGGGCTTTGCCTCTTGCTCCTAAGGGGTAGCAAGGGCAAGGGGTGCTATAGCTCAATATGGCTTTTGCATTTTCTGCTTTTATCCAAAGGGATTTTACGTCTTAACTATGTCAACAAATTTACCTAAAGTACTATAAAACAGCATAAAATTACACGTTTTCCATAAAAAATTCGCAATAAAATGATGTTTTTTGAGTCGATTTATTATATCCATGCAAAACTATTTTATCTTGTATACTTTCTTCAATCATAAATATTTCATTCAATCTAAGCTCAGAACAAAAATATATGCTAAATCCATTTAATTTAGACAAATCGGCATGCTTATCTGATAAAGCATCAAATGCAAATTCACCGTAGCGACAATTATTAACATGTCCAAAAGCATCAATATAGCTTCTAAGTACTGTACGTTCACAATTATTATTATATTCAAGTTTTTGTTTAAATACAGGAGCCACGTCCAGCGTAATTTCAGGATGTGGAGCTACAAGCTTAAAGGGTAGCTCCTCTTTACGATGTATAGCTTGTGCATTTAAATCCATTAAAACTGAATAGATAGTAGCCAGAAAAACCACATCTCCTGCATCATCAAAGGCTTTAACTTCACGCCTAAAATAAATACGTTTGCGCTCACTATGCCACGTTTTCACATGTAAATTTGCACAACCTTGCACATGCTTTTCAATCTTAAAATGCAGGCTAACGACAACCCATCCAAACTTTTTTTCCATGCATGAATTAAAATCCACATGATAATTTTCTAAATGTTCATCAACAATTCTGCCAATAAGGTGTTGATATCCATGCGGTTTAATGTAACCTTGTGAGTCAAGATGAGCAAATTCTACTTTTAATTTATATGTATGATCAAGTTCTGTATTCATGAGTATCCCTTGTGTCTGTTAAAAAACAAAGAAAGTAAAAAAACATTATAAATTGTAAATAGATTGATGTCCATAGAAAATGTAAATATCTAGGAAATATGATGCTGTATTGCCGTGATTATATGCGCTTTTGAGGTTGTTTTCGTCTTTTTTAGTCATACTCTTAAATTTGTAAATTTAACTTGGCAATGCCCATGGCGATGTAATAAATTACCTTCATGGTCAGATCCCTTTTTGAAACCTCATTGGCATAGTTCATTAAATAAGGTTTCATGAGCATTGATAATCGTTAAATTAGGATGGAAAAACATGACATTATGTCCAAGCTGTAATGGTTTTAAAAGAGAATCCTGCGGGATTTGCTGGGGCGGGCAAAGGCAAATTCTTTGTATGAACTGTAGCGGGCGCGGTTTTATTAAGCTTGAGAATGGCGAAACCAAAACTTGCACACATTGTGAAGGAAGAAAAACGCTCATTCCCTTAAGCTGCCCTAAATGCGATAACAGCTATCCTTGTGCTGATTGTAATGGCACCGGTCAAGTATAGGAACGCACACTAAATAGAATGGATGATAAAGAATACATCATAAGAGTTAGTATGCTTATTGGTGATGTACAAGCTTCTACTGTCAGCACTATTAACGATGGCGCAGATAATCTTGAGCTCGTGGGGAGATAAATATTAAACCATTTTAATAGCTTGTATCATATGTTTTTGGGAAAGTAAATTTAAAAATTTTATCATGTTAACGCTTTGATGATGTTGCATAAGCATGATGCATTTGTGATTTTACACTGCTAATTGTGGTAATTTTAGCTTTAATTTTTAGTATAAATGTCACTTTTTATTTTACGTAAAATAGATTTGCAGTAAGCGTATTACGGGAAAATATTACCACATAGCAACAAAACTCATGCATAAATGATATAAGTTATTTATTGTTTTAATGCATTGTAATGATTGTGTTTTATTTTGCAATGGGCAAAAAATACTTACGGAATATTTTTTGCAAGATTTAGCAAAGTTGAGAAAAAAATTCCGTCATTGATGGTGACGATGGTGCTAATCAGGTTGTCATGCGTTAGATATCTGCAGAGTTAGGGGATGCAGAACGTACAAGTGCATAGTTTTGCATAGGTTCAAGATAAAATTGAGAGGAAAATATGAATATTCTTGGTCTTGATTCAAGTAATAGCATTGGTTTTGATCTGACTGATATTTATAATCAGAGGGAAAACACGACCTCTGAGCGTGGCTCACAAGATACTGTTAGTATATCAGAAGAAGCTAGGGTGTTATTTATGCAATTGCAAGAGGCTAATGCGTCAACTGACAATGGAGCAGAAAAAGATGATGCAGAAAGTTCCACAGCTCAAGAGTTCAAAAATGTACTAAATAGCCATAAGCCTGGTGGATCTGGTGGCGGTTCAGCGCAAAGCTCATCTGAAGATGCCATTGAAGATGTAATAAGCCAAATTAAGCAAGTTTCCAGTGAGTTAGCCTCAGTATCTAGCAAGGCGGGAACGCAATCAGATGGCGGCGAAAGCTCGTCACGAGTACAACAGCTAAAATCTCAATTAGGCCAACTTGAGTCGCTCTTAGCTGAACTTGAAGCAGCAGCTGAGGAAGGAACTAGTTAATTGATGCTGAAAAACGCATTTCCATGCGCTTTTCAGAAAGGCACGTTGCCTCCAAATACCCCTTTGGGGTCGCCAGAAGTTAATTCTGGCTTATTTTACGGCACGCGAAATTTTTCTTATAGAAAAATTTCGTTAGTCGCCGCTTGAAAAACCATTTTTTTGTGTCATAAAATCGCCCAAAAAGTATGCTACGCGCCCTTTTTTCTGGCAATTTTATTGGGAAACTTTGATTGAAAAATATTGCTATTTTAATAGTTTTGTCTGTTTTCCAGCGTCGACTAGTTAAAATTTAAATTTGTAATTTCGCTAAAATCAATGGGAATTGCTATGGATTTATATGGCATAAATACGCAAAACGATAGCATATTTAGTTTTGAAAAGCTTGCGCGTCAAAAAGAACTATCTCAAGCAAGTCACGTTGCGCCAAATACCTTTTCTGTTATTCAAGATGAAGAACAAAGTTCTGCAAACAATAATTCTAATCAGATTAAGCCACATAGTCTTATTGACCAAAATCGTAGTATTAGTGAATATGTTTTTACACTGTCAGAACAAAGCCAAAATGATGTAAATGTGCTTGCAAACAAAGATTCTAGCGGAAATGAGGCCACCAATTCAAACGATCTTCCAGAATTTAATGTTTCAGTTTTAGAAAAACTAAAATCGGGAATGAGCTTTCAAGATGCCATATTAGCGGTAAAAGCAGAAAGATTTCAAATGTACTTTGAAGAAGCACTTGCAGCTAATGGTGGAGATGTGCGTGGTGCCTTAGAAAGAGCTGAAGCACAATTGCGCAAGGAAACACAACTTAGCAATGAAGATTTGTACGCGGTTGTACAGGAATTAGGGGAAGAATATACTCAAGCCGCCCGTGAAACTGGTTCACAAGAGCTACAAAGAATAGCCGATGAACTTGGTAAATATTTAGAAGAGCTTGAAGGTAAAGTTGATATTGAAAAAATTCCGAATTTGAATAAGTCAGAAAGTTTTGACAATGATGAAGAATTGACTTTAAAAAATCAATTTATTGCTGACATAATCACAGAATCAGATACAAAATCTCAAAATAATATAACAAACACATCCCACAAGCTTAGCGAAAAAGAAGTGCGCGAGCTTGACAATGGTATTAAGCAGTACGAAAAAGTTGCAAGTTTAAGCTAAATGTCAAAATTAAACAGAGACTATTGTCAACTATCCATAAATACCTGCCTAATGAATTGTAAAGAGAAATTTTAACAATATATGCTATTGCATTTCGTATTTTTATGGCTATATATTGTTTTGAAAATTTTTTACAACATCAACAAACGTATAATAATTGTGCATTTAGATTGTATTAAACATCTGCATAATAGTGCGCTTTGTTTTATATCTCAAATTTATTTTGTATGTGTGTCGCTTGTGAACATAATTTGCAAGCGATAATACAATACAATATTTGAGCACATGAAGAATTATTGGAGGAATTTATGCATTATACAGGTCAAGTATATAGACACCCCATAGAAGCAAATACTCATTTACTTGAAGTAACAGCAGGATGTTCACATAATAAATGTTCTTTTTGTACTATGTACCAAGAAACCCCTTTTAAGGTTTCACCACTTGAGCATGTAGAGGAGGATTTAAAAGAACTTAAATCCATCGGTCGTCCCATTACTCGTATTTTTTTAGTCAATGGCGAACCATTTGTTTTGCCAGTGACCAAGCTACGTAAAATCGGTGAAATGATTAACTCTTATTTCCCTGAAATTGAAACCATAACTTGTTATGCTTCTATTAAAGGATTGAAAAATAAAACAATAGATGATTTGAAAGAATTGCGAGCTCTTAAATTTAATGAATTACACATTGGTCTTGAATCAGGTTATAATCCTGCTTTAGCGCAGATGAATAAGGGTTTTACCGCTCAAGAAGCCTATGAAAACATTGCAAAGTTGGTAGAAGCTGGCTTTGATTGGGATGCCATCGTCATGACAGGTGTTGCTGGCAAAGGTAATGGGCACGTGCATATTGAAGAAACGGCCAAGCTTTTAAATACATATCCGCCATACTTGCTTTCGCTTATGACCACATCCGTATCACGCGGAACACCACTTGAAAAAATGCGAGATGCTGGTGAGTTTATTGAATGTACTGAAAGAGAAAAAATAGAGGAAGAAATTCAACTTCTGGAAAGCATCACCTTTGAAAATGCTTATTTTTTTGGGGGGCATAATTATAATTTAATACCAATCAACGGACATTTATCAAAAAAAGCAGAAATTATCCAAAGTATGAAGGATTATATTCCCAAAATGGATCCTGCAATTTTAGACAATGTAATGCAACGTGCAAATATTTAATGTAAAAAAATGGGAGGATAATCATGTCTAAAACCATACTAATAACAGGTGCTACTGACGGCATCGGCCTTGAAACAGCTAAAATGCTGGCGGCAGATGGGCATCACCTTTTGCTGCATGGACGCAATGAAGCCAAAGCGAAGTCCGTTAAGCAAGCCTTGCTTTCCTCATTTCCACAAGTAAAGGTAGAGATTTATATTGCAGACCTCTCTAACCTAAATGCAGTAAAAGTCATGGCTGAGGAAATACTTGCAAGCAGGGTAGAGCTTGATGTTCTTATTAACAACGCCGGTGTATTTGTTACCAAAACAGGTTTAAGCTCCTATGGTTTAGACACTCGTTTTATTGTGAATACCATCGCCCCGTATCTGCTTACTAGACTGCTATTGCCAGCTCTACAAACAAATGCACGGGTTATAAATCTCTCATCCAAAGCACAAATGCCTATAAACTGGGATGCTTTTATAAATGGTGGTGAACTGGACGCATCTTCAGCCTATGCCCAAAGCAAGCTTGGTATAACCCTTTGGTCTATGGCATTGGCAGAAGAACTTGGCCCTAAGGCGATGGTACTTGCTGTTAATCCTAAGTCATTTTTGGGTAGTAAAATGGTGGAGGAGGCCTATGGGCAAAAGGGCTATGACCTTAGAATTGGTGCAAAGCTTTTATATCAGATGGCTTTATCAGAAAAATTTGCCCATGCTAGCGGGAAATATTATGATAATGATGTGGAAGACTTTGGTAGTCCTCATCCAGATGCCTTGCGGGATAAAAACAGAGCTCAGCTTATACAAGCTATGAATATGTTTTTAGCAAAGGAAAAATTGTTGGAATTAGGGCTTTAACTTAGTTGGCCCTTAAAAACATAGCAAGGCTTTAATATTTCATAACTTTTGATGTAAAATTATACAATTAAAATTGCCAGAAACTCGCATTATACTCTTGTTTCTGGCAATTTTATTAGTTCATTTTAACTATAAAACTCACGTCCTCAAATATGCCGCGTGTGTAAACTAAATCAAGTTTTATATCTTCATGGCTCTGCTTGCGTTAAGTACTGCAAGTAGTGCAACCCCAACGTCGGCAAAGACTGCTTCCCACAGTCCTGAAATACCCACTACTCCAAGGCATACAAATGTTATTTTCACTCCTAAGGCCATAACAATATTTTGCCAAACAATAGTTCTTGTTTTTGCAGCTATGCGTAATAACTCAGCAACACGCAAAGGGTTATCATCAAGTACTACCACGTCGGCGGTTTCTATTGCAGCTTCTGAGCCAAGCCCACCCATGGCTATGCCTATGCCGGCCGTTGCAAGTACAGGGGCATCATTTATGCCATCCCCCATGAACAATGTTTGCTGTGCAGGGGCAAGGCTTTCAAGGACGCTAGCTTTTTCTTCAGGTAGTAGCTTGCTCCTTACCACATCTAGGGGTAAACTTTTTGCTATACGTTGGGCACCAGCTTCATGGTCACCCGTGAGCATGGCGAGGGTGTTGATACCTTCGTTGCGCAAGTTCGTTAAGGCTTTGGCTGCTTCCGGTCTTAGAGTGTCTGCACCCACTAAGCAGCCAATATACATATTGTTTTTTGCTACTAAAGCTAGACTTCCACCTTCTTCGGCTAACTGGTCTAGTGTGGATGAAGGTGGTAAATTGGATATCTCTGGCATGGATTGTAAAAAATTTCGCGTGCCTACTATAATAGTATCTTGATCTGCCTTGGCAATTACGCCCTTACCCGGAACTTCTTGCACATGTAGCTGAAAAACTGAACGAATTTTGCCATGCCGTAAGAGGCAATCCTTTACTATGGCTTTGGCAAGAGGGTGGTTTGAGCGGCTTTCTGCAAGTCCTGCCCAAGATATAAGATCATCTTCATTTATATTTTCAGCCGTATGTCTTTGGGTAATGCTAAAGGTTCCGTGGGTTAAGGTTCCAGTTTTATCGAAGGCGGCAATCTTTACATATTGCAAAGCATCTAAAACATAGCCGCCTTTAACTAGTATTCCTAGTCGAGATGCAGCACCAATACCTCCAAAATAGCCCAAGGGTATGGAAATAATCAGAGCGCAAGGACAAGAAACCACTAAGATAACCAGTGCACGGTAAACCCAGTCAGCAAAGGTTGCATCAGAAAATAGTGGGGGTAGTATAGCCACAAGTGCGGCTACGGCAACCACAATTGGTGTATAATAGCGGGCAAAGCGAGTAATAAAACGCTCTGTAGGAGCTTTGCGTGCATTGGCACTTTCTACCATTTCTAAAATTCTGGCCACTGAGGTATTTTGGAAAATTGCTGTAACTTGGATTACAAGAGCACTATCTTTGTTAATGCAGCCTGCAAAAACTTGCTTACCTTCTTCAGCAAGCACAGGCACAGACTCACCTGTGAGGGGTGCTGTGTCCACCTCAGAAATACCATCAACAACAACCCCATCTAAGGGAATTTGCTCACCAGGGCGGACTAATACATAGGCATGCAATGGCACTTCTTCTGGTGCCATGTCTTTAACCTCATGTCCTTTGGCATCACAGGCGTGGGCTATGGAAGGCTTGGCTGCAAGTAGAGCTTTGATGGATGTTCGGGATTTCCCGGCGGCTCTTTCTTGCACATATTCGCCAATACAATAAAATAACATAACCCCCACTGCCTCTTCTAAATGACCAATGATAATGGCGGCAATGGTAGCTCCACCCATTAGGGTGAATTCATTAAAAAAATCTTTCTTTTGTAGTGAGTTCCAGCCATCTTGTAAAACAGTATGCCCGCATAATACATAGGGGATAGCAAAGCAAAATAAAATAACAATACGGTTTAGCGTTTCTTGTGATTCAAGGTTAGGGTAAAACGCCTCCATGAGTAGACCAACAACCATAAGAATAGAACAGATGATCATAGTTTGCACAGTTGGGCCGTGACTATCTTCTTCAATCTTTGCATGCTGAATATCGTTGTTTTGTTGATTATTATGGTTTTGTTCTGTTTCTTCAAATAATTCCAAATAAACGCCACGCTCCACCTTATTTAGCATGACATTCATGGTTTCGATGGAATGTTCCTTGGTGCTTTCTAGGCGCAGTTTTTTGCTTTCCATAGAAATGCTAGCACCTTCAACACCTTCCATAGCCAAAAGTGCTTCTTCAATCTTAGCTGCGCATCCACTGCAATGTAATTTTTGTATTTTGTAAAAAGTAACCATTTTATTATTCCTCATCTAAATTTACTTGGAATGATTGTTCTGCTAAGGAGTGGAAATAGGCCGAATGACCTAACTCTTGTAAGTCCTGATTTTCAAAAGCACCTTTTTCCGTCTCTAAAACTTTTTTTAGATCCTTATTATCTTTTTGAATCCGCGTACTGTTGCTAACACTTTCTTGTACCCAAATAATAGCCTTTGCAATGGATTCACTAGCTGGTTTTACAGGCAATTGATAATATGACCAGCGTCCATTTTTGACACATTCAATGAGTTGTGCATGACGCAATATGGATAAATGCTTTGATGTTGTTGACGGAGCTAAATCAAGTAGTGCTGTAAGCTGACAAACACATAGCGGACAATTTTTTAATGCCATAAGTATGCGTACCCTATTTTCATCGCCAATGGCCTTTGCTAGATTACAAAAATGAAACATAGCTTATCTCCTGCGTTTCGTTAATTAACGAAATAACGATTTGTGCCTATCTTGTCAATAATTTTTTGTTATACAGTTTGAAGTGTAAATTAATTATGCTTTAAATTTGCATTGGTTGTGATGTGGAGTGGTGGGCATGGTTTACGCTAAACGAATAAGCATTGTTCCTGCCAGTACAAGCAATACGGCAAGCATGCGATATTTTGAAAATCGCTCTTTCAGAAAAACAATACCAAGGAGCATGCCCCAAATAACGGATGTTTCGCGTAAGGCCGCGACCATAGCAATGGGAGCCTTGGTCATGGCCCACAATGCCACGGCATAAGCTCCCATGTTGCATAAACCGCTTACACTGGTGATGGCAATGCGTTGCTTGGCGTAGTGTACAAAGGCATACTTATGCCGCCAAAGTACATAGAGTGTAATGGGAAAAGCATTAATAAAAAACATCCAGCAGGTATAACTTATGGGCGCATTACTCACACGTGCGCCATGTCCATCAGAAAGGGTATAGAGCATAATAATAAGTGCTATGCCCAAGGCAATGCATGTTCCAGACATACTACCAGAGCTATGGCGACTGTTTTCAACGCCAAGTGTGAGCACGCCGCCACATAAAAGAGCTACACCAAACCAGCCCAGTAGGGGCAAGGGCGTGCCTATAATAGTTAGGGCTATGGCTGTAAACATAGGCGCGCAGCCACGCATAATAGTATAGGCATAGGAAAGATCAACTCGAGCATAGGCCATGGGGATACAAATATGATAAGCAAAGTGAATAAATGTAGATGCGGCCAAAAATGGCCATGATGCAGGGTCTGGTGGTGGTAAGAATGGCAAAATTACCAAGGCATACACACCAGAACCGGTAGAAACAAGGGCGATTTCAAAAAGCTTATTGTCCCCACCCTTTATAATGGCATTCCAAGACGCATGTAAAAATGCCGCAAATAGAACGCTTAGTACCACAGTAAAAGACATATGTGCTCCCTCACAAACACGTCATTCCGATTTAAAAAAACTGAGAAGTTATCAAGTTTTCAAAGGCATGGATTACCGCGGGAAAACGCTATACTTTTCATTTTTTAAGTAACTCCCGAAGCGTTTTCCCTCGTATCTCTGCTCTCTGT
>CAYJIU010000064.1:0-11912 GCA_964370305.1 uncultured Desulfovibrionaceae bacterium | reverse complement strand
AGAGTGTTGACAAAGTCAGCACGACCGATAAATCAAGAGCAGGCGGAGCTTTGCTATCGCCGTAAAGCGATTGATTTTCGTGCCTTTCCGCTTGGCAGCCTTGCTGACAATAGCGGCGCAAAACCCACAAGGTGGGGTTTGTCATCAGTCTGACCCCCCGCAAACGCGGGGTTTTTTGTTGCGCAAGATTAATTTTCAAAAAATTACAGATTATTACAGTGAAATATTGTTATTTTAAAAAATATTTATGCAAAGCTTTAGTCATGCCATCTAGCTTGGTTTTGAAAGATAAAAGCTATAGAGATTAGTGCTTGAATTTCATTCCAATACTGTGTATCTTTTATTAATATATTTTACTTCAACAAATTGTTTTTTTTAAGAATATTTTTTCAGTAAAGTTAAATGAAAAACATCTCGTCTGGAGAATTCATGATAAAATTGAAACATGGTGCTTTTATTTTTTCCTTTTTTTGGATCCTGTCATTAACATTGAGTTTATATATAATCGGTGGGATACAATCTTTTTTTAAAATTTTTATTCCTTTATTTTTTTCAGTATGTATATTGTTACAATTAATTATAATATATTCAATAAATTTTAAATTTAAGCAAATATTTATATTTATATTTTCCATACTATTTGCTATTTTTCACTATGCTTTTTGGTCTATATTGCTTTACTATGTGAATACACATTCTTCAATTAGTTATACTGACATAGAGGCAATTTGTCAGACAACATTGGATGAAGGTTTGGCATTTATATTTGAATCCGCGAAAAATAATCAATTGTTTATTTTTTCTTACATTTCTCCAATTTTAACAGCCATCACATTTTTTAGCGTATACAAAGCATCAAAAAATATTAAAATTAAATCAACATTCAAGTTTATAAGTTTTATTATCCTTATAATTGGGTCATGTTTTTTGTTTACTCAAATTGAAGCAGTTAAATTTTCCTTAATAAAATATGAACAATACCACACTAATATACAAAATTTTAAACATTTTGCTGAGAAAATTAGTAAAACAAAAGTTACAGCTAATAAAAAAGAACTTGGAGAACTTCACGTTATTATTATAGGTGAATCTGAAAGTAGGGACTTTACAGGGCAGTCTAAACTTTTTCAAAATACACCATGGCGTGAATCACTAATTAATGATAAAAATTGGTTTTCCTTTTCCAATGCTTACTCTCATCACACCCACACAGTACCAGTGTTAACTGCAGCACTCACCGATGGCAGGCAAAGTACTGGCCTTGCGTACCCAATGAGTACAACCCTAATACAAATTGCTCAAGCTGCGAATATTAATACACATTGGATAAGTAACCAATACTACATGGGGCCATGGGATACACCCATATCTGCCCTTGCTCACCAAGCAAAAAATGTAAAATTTTTTAACTTTGGTGACTATCTAAAGTCCATTAAAATACCAGACGATATTTTGTTACCAGAAATTAGAAAAACACTGCAACAAATTAAGCCAAATGAAAACAATTTACTCATAGTACATTTATTGGGAAGTCACAGTAGATATTCAGACAGATTTCCTAAAGATTTTCCTTCGTATGAATTAAAAGACAAAGGAAATGTTGGAAAAATATTTGATGATAAGGTGCTTATGGAAGAGATGTCTACATATCTAACTTCTATAAAACATACAGATTTTGTCTTGAGTGAAATTTTTAAGGCAGTAGAGCAATATAGCCATATTCCAACGACTTTTTTATACTTTGCTGATCACGGTGATGATATATTTGTTCGTAATGGCCCACATAATTTTACAAATTTTACGTGGACTATGTCCAGAATTCCTATGCTTTTATATCTTTCACCCGCATACCAAGATAAATATAAAGATAAAGTTCAAAGCCTATCCGCTAATGTTGATAAAGTTTTTAGTAATGATTTAATCTACGACTTATCTATAGGGCTTCAGCATATAAATACACCCACCTACGATAGCCGTTTTGACATATCAAGTAACGAATATGATTTGAATTTTGATAATGCAGCCATTACGGAATATAAAAAAATTGCCGAGGATCCTATGCTAGTTGCTCTTAAAAACGCTAGTGATGATGGCAAGTTGCTTGGTATGCACAGAGCAAACACCACGTTCAAAGCCAATCAAGGGCTTAGTTTAGGAATTATGAATTTAGAAATTGACCTTATTTTCATGACTAATAACGGTAAAAAAGAACTTATTCTTGGGCACGATAAGCCAACCTTAACGGGTATGCCTTTGCACATTTATTTAAGCGCGTTAATTAAAAAACCTAATTTCCTGTGGCTTGATATTAAAAATATGGAAGAAGCGAATAAGCACGATATTTTAGCCTACCTAGAAAGTATTGATGCTACATATGGGTTGAAGCATATTGCGCTTATAGAAAGCTCAAACTTTAAGGCATTAGAACTTTTTTCTAATAACAAGTGGCAAACGAGCTACTACTTGCCATGGCAAGCAATCATGAAGTCTTTTGAAAAGGGAGAGGAAAAATTATTTTATGACATTGCAAGGCGCGTAAGTGACAACAAAATACGTGGTGTAAGCTATGACGTAAAAGCAGATTATGTTATAAAAAATAAAATATTACCCATGCTACCACATGATATAAAAGCCTATGGTTGGACATTTAATACTAACTTTCATGATAAAAATATATACACCAAAACTTGGCATTACAACCATTTAGACAAGCTATTAGTGCCCTTTGAATCACCTTATGGTATATAAAATTTTTCAGAACTTATTATCGAAATCTCTTGCATAATTTATTATGCAAACATTTTTGTGTAGGGCATTATATTGTTAACCACTTAACTTTGACTAGCAATCCACGTATTTGCCTCTTCAAGTTTGAGTGTACCTTCATACAAAGCTCGTCCACTAATGGCCCCTTGCAGAGTGCTCATTTTACTTAAGGGGTAGAGCTTTTTAATATCTTCAATGGTGCTAACTCCGCCAGCGGCAATGACTGGTAATTGCGAAAGGTTGCAAATATGCTCCATGGCTTGCACATTTACTCCGCTTTGCATGCCATCGCGTGCGATATCAGTATATATAATAAAAGCTGCCCCATCTTCATGTAAACGGGGGAGCACTTCATCCACGCTTAGCCCTGCACTCTCAACCCAGCCCTTGGTTTTTAGCTGGCCATTATCTGCATCCAGAGAAACCCCAATGCGATTAGGAAAAGCTGTACAAAGTTTTTTAAACATTGTGGGCTCTTCTAGGGCCATGGTGCCAATAATTAACCTTTGTACGCCAGCGTCAAAATAGGCTTTAGCTGTATCAATATGCCTGATGCCGCCGCCAAGTTGTACGGGTATGTTTAACTGCTTGCAGATTTGGCCAACCACATGAGCACTTACCGGAACGCCGTCAAATGCGCCGTCAAGATCAACCACGTGTAGCCATTTGGCACCGACATCTTGCCATAAGCTTGCAGCCTTTACAGGGTCATTCTCAAAAACTGTAGACTGCTCAGCGCGCCCTTGTTTTAAGCGTACAGCCTTACCATCCTTAATATCTACCGCTGGAAAAACAATCATCGTAAACCCAACTCCTGCATAGCTTTATCAATACCATCTTGGGTCAACTCTTCGGCAGTTACCCAACCGCCACCGCGCTTGAAAAAATCACCCACGCGTGAAATGTCATCCACAAGGCCCACTTGCTTTTCTTCAAATACAGAGCGGCGGAATATACGGCCATTACGTACATCAAGTAAGAAAAATTCCACCCGTACATGGGCTGGGTTGGTTACGCCAGCTCGCGAACCTTCGCGCTGATGCCAGTTTATAACTTGTGGTACAATCAAGAAATCAACTCTGTATTCACGCCCATAGTTAAGCCATGGGGCAAGACCTTGGGGTGTCTCGGAGTCATGATAATCACTACTGGCTATGGATAGTGGCGCAGCAAGCCAAGTGTAGGTGCGCTTTGTTTCATATAATTTACTGCGCAACATAATATCCAATTGCGGCAAGACATCCCTAGGTATAACACCTTGATTTTGAGGAATATATCCTGCGATGAGGGCACTGGTGTTTTTAGGCTGGTTAAAGGGAACTACCCCCACTGTCAAATCAAGAGGTATAACCGAAGCACTGCGCTCCACATCCTTCATGGTTTTTTGGCAAGCCCCAAGCAAGAATGTAGTACAAACAATAACCGCTAAACATAGAAAAGTTTTTATGCGCATTAGTCCAGCCCTCCTTTGGTGCTGCGTACATTATGACCATCCACACGCACAGCGGCGGCCAAAGCAAGCCCGAGGCCCTTAGCCACAGACTCTAATAAGTGATGTCCATTTTTCCCATATAAAAAATTTACATGCATATTTAGGCGCGCCGCCGAAACAAAGGCTTTGTAGTGTTCGCGCCAAAGGTCACGCTCTTCACCGCCTAGTAATGGAGGCAATAAATCATCCCCGCGCCACTCAAGCCACGGACGCCCTGATATATCTATAGTGACATCGGCTAAGGCTTCATCCATGGGCACACGGCCATAACCGACGCGCAAAATACCCTTACGCTCCCCTAAGGCTTTGGCTAAGGCTTGCCCAAGACAAAGCCCCACATCCTCTGCACTGTGATGGGCATCAATATGTGTATCGCCATTACAAGTAAGCTCTAAATCAAAGCCGGCCCAAAAAGCAGTTAGGGTGAGCATATGGTCAAGGAGTCCAAAACCAGTATGGACTGTGATATTGCCCTTGCCTTCAAGGCATAGGGAAATATTTATATCTGTTTCCTTGGTGGTGCGCTTAACTGTCGACTTACGAATTTTACTCATAATGTCTCCTAATATTATTCTATGCTAAAAAATATTATATAATTAGCTTGCAGTCTTGACATTTTCTTCATCGGCTAAATCTTCTTCTACTTCTTCAGCCTCGGTCTTTTTCTTTTTGCCAAAGACCACGGCTACCCCAATACTTAGTTCGTATAAAAGCATCATGGGCATGGCCATAAGTAATTGAGAAATTACATCCGGAGGCGTTAAAATAGCGGCAACAATGAAGATACATAATACGGAATAACGCCTAAAATTGCGCATCCTCTGAGCAGTCACAAGACCCATGCGTGCAAGGAAAAACGTAAAGAGCGGCATTTCAAAAATCAGCCCAAAGGCTATGAGTAGTTTTAGTGAAAAGCCTAAATATTCCCCTAGTGAGGGCATAGCCGCAATTTCCTCGCTGGCAAAACCCACAAAAAATGTAAAAGCATAGGGAAAGACCACAAAAAAGCAAAAGCCAGCTCCAGAAAAGAAAAATAAAGCAGAAATAACTGCCATGGGGATGACATATTTTTTTTCTTCATCATAGAGGCCCGGAGCAACAAAAGACCATATTTGATAAAATAAATAAGGGCTTGCCACAAATACAGCCGCTACCAGACCCACTTTAAGGTAAACAAAAAAAGCTTCGGGCAGGGCAGTAAAAATAAGCTTTGACCCTTCGGGTAAGGCGGCAATAAGCGGCTTGCATAATTCTGCAAAAAGCTGTTCAGAAAAAGTATAGCACACTGCAAAAGCAAGACCAATGGCTATAAATGAACGCACAAGCCTTGTGCGTAATTCAGCTAAATGTTCCATGAGCGTCATGCCACGCTCTTGCTTTTCTTCCTCTTGATGCGGTAAAATTCCACGTTCTTCTGGAGTTTTACGTGGGGGGGGAGTGCGCTTATTTTCTTGCTCTGCGCTTTGGGCTTCTTCTTGCTCTGCTTGGCTTAAACCGTAGGTAGCCATGGTCTTGGCATCATTTTCTGTGCCATCCCATTCAAAATTATTACCAAATGGTGAATCTTCATATACAAAATCATCGTCAGTTTTGTTTGTCTCGGTATCATTAGCGTCAGAGCAAGCACCATCGGTGGAACTATCTTCACCCACGGTTGAAGACTTTTGCTCATCACCATCATTGGGGATGTTTTCTTCTGCTAAAGCTGTTTTGTCTGACGAATTGCTCATGCCTATCCTTAACTTTTGGCTTCGGCCTCAACCTTGGCTTCAGCCTCGGCTTTGGCTACTGCCTCACCCAAGGGTGAGTTTGCATCAATTTCCACCGTGTTTTTATCTTCCATAGAACCTTGCGCGGGGTCTTCATCATTGGTTGTGTTTTTGGCAACATCTTCGCATGGAGTAGTAGTCTCGCTTTGTTCAGCCGTAGATTTAGCAGTACTTTCTGGGGGTACTTTGGATGTGCTGGCTACATCTTCTTTTTTGTTATCATCGCCAAAAAGCTCTTCTTCGGCTTCTTTTTTTCTTTTTTCATGCTCATCTTGGGCCACTTCTGCATTCATGGTGCGTTGAAATTCCGTAGTTACACGGCGAAATTCACCCATAACCTTACCCAAGGTCTTGGCAATACCCGGTAAGCTCTTTGGGCCAAGAACAACCAATGCCACCACTATAATGACTAAAATTTCTGTACTACCAATTCCAAACATATACTACCTCATTAATTATTCCCATTCAATGGTGCTTGGGGGCTTGGATGAAATATCATATACAACACGATTTACACCTTGTACTTCATTGATAATCCGGCTGGACATGCGCTCAAGAAGTTCAGCAGGTAGTCTGGCCCAATCGGCGGTCATGGCATCAACGCTATCTACAATACGCAGCGCAATTACATGCTCATAAGTTCTGCCATCACCCATAACACCTACGGTTTTTAGAGGCAAGAGTACAGCAAAACCTTGCCAGACCTTACGATACCAGCCTGAGTCCTTTAGCTCTTGTTGTACAATTTGATCGGCACGGCGTAAAATATCAAGCCTTTCCTTGGTTATTTCACCCAAGATGCGTATGGCAAGGCCAGGCCCGGGGAAGGGATGACGCCAAACAATAAAGTCTGGCATACCAAGCTCTGCCGCCACTTTGCGCACTTCATCTTTAAATAGTTCCCGTAGGGGCTCAATTAATTTTAAATTCATGGTTTCAGGTAAACCACCAACATTATGATGACTTTTAATGACTGCACTGGGCCCCTTATGGGATATGGATTCAATTACATCGGGGTATAATGTGCCTTGGGCAAGAAAGTCAACTTGGCCTAGGGCTTTAGCTTCTTCATCAAAAACTTCAATAAAGGTATATCCAATTATTTTACGCTTTTGTTCAGGGTCATCTATGCCCTCAAGCTTGGATAAAAAGCGGTCTTGCGCCTGCACAAATTTCAAATTGAGGTCAAAATGTTCACGTAAATAAGCAACAACCTCCTCACCCTCATCCATGCGTAACACGCCATTATCCACAAAAATACAGTGTAAACGGTGCCCTATGGCTTTGTGTAAAAGTACAGCCACAACTGTGGAATCAATGCCGCCAGAAAGGGCGCAGACTACGTGTCTATCGCCCACTTGTGCCGCCATTTCTTCTATGCATCGTTCCACAAAGGAAGACATTGTCCAGTCAGGTGTAATCTTAGCAATGCGGAATAAAAAATTATGCAACATGCGTTCGCCATCTTCACTATGATGAACTTCTGGATGAAATTGCACGGCATAAATCTGTTGTTCAGCATGGGCCATACCCGCCACTTTAAGAGTGCTGGTACTGGCTATAATTTCAAATCCTTGCGGGACTTTTTTGACCTTATCCCCATGGCTCATCCAAATGCGTGAAGTTTTGGCATGGTTTAAACCATCCCAAAGCAAGCAAGAAGTGGCTGTCATCTCAAGTTCCGCTGGCCCGTATTCTCTGGTGGTTGAGCGCGCAAGCTCACCCCCAAGGGCATCGGCTAGGAGCTGCATGCCATAGCAAATTCCGAGTACGGGCACGCCAAGTGCTAGAAAACCTTTATCCAGCGCGGGGGCATCTGCCTCGCCCACCGAGGCTGGCCCACCGGATAGGATGATTGCTGATGGCTGCATAGCCTTAACTTCTTCAGCACTTACAATACAAGGGTGTATTTCAGAGTATACTCCAGCTTCGCGCACTCTGCGCGCTATCAGTTGAGTAACTTGTGAGCCATAGTCTATAATAATTACTTTACTTGCCATGCTTTCAACCTATGCTTAGTTGTCGATACGATAGTTAGGAGCTTCCTTAGTGATAATAACATCATGGACGTGGCTTTCTTTTAAGCCAGCTGCTGATATTTCGCAAAATACGCTTTTTTCGTAAAGTGCGGCTAGATTTTCTGCCCCCACATAGCCCATGCCGGAACGCAAACCGCCCATAAGTTGGTAGATGGAATCCATGACTCCGCCTCTGTATGGTACTCGTCCAACTATACCTTCGGGAACAAGTTTTTTACTCTTTTCTTGGAAGTAGCGGTCGGATGAACCTTCCTTCATGGCATCAATGGAGCCCATGCCACGGTATATTTTGTAGGTACGGCCTTGATATAAAATGGTTTCACCAGGGCTTTCTTCAGTGCCGGCAAAGAGGCTACCAATCATTACTGAATGTGCCCCAACGGCCAATGCCTTTACAATATCTCCGGAAAATTTAATTCCACCGTCAGCTACGCAACAGCGATCCATCTCCTTAGCGGCGCGGGAGGCTTCTGTTATTGCCGTCACTTGTGGCACACCTACGCCGGCCACAATACGAGTGGTACAAATGGAACCTGGCCCAATGCCTACCTTGATGGCGTCGGCACCGGCTTTAAGCAAGGCTTTAGCTCCTTCATATGTACCCACATTGCCGGCCACAAGCTGACAATTGGGGAAGGAAGACTTTACGTCTTTAATGGATTGAATAACATTGGCAGAATGTCCGTGGGCTGAGTCAAGCACAAGCACATCAGCACCAGCAGATAAAAGCTCGCTGGCCCTTTCAATACCGCCCACACCAATGGCTGCGCCCACACATAAACGCCCCTTATCATCCTTACAGGAGTCAGGATATTTTTGTACTTTATCAATATCTTTTATGGTAATGAGGCCACGTAAGGTGTTCTCACTATCCACTACGAGTAGCTTTTCCACCCTGTGTTCATGCAATAACTTGCGTGATTCATCAAGTGTTGTACCCATGGGCACTGTGATTAAATTTTTTGAGGTCATAACCTCATGCACACGGGTATTTTGTACATCTTGCACAAAGCGCACATCGCGATTTGTTAAAATACCCACAAGTTTACCTTCATCTACCACCGGCAAGCCAGATACACGATACTCAGCCATGAGCACTAAGGCCATGTGTACAGTATCACCGGATGATACGGTGATGGGGTCTAAAATCATGCCACTTTCTGACTTTTTTACCTTTTCAATTTCAAGGCGTTGCCGCTCAATGGTCATGTTTTTGTGCACAATGCCAATCCCCCCCATTCGGGCTAGTGATATGGCCATGGCAGATTCTGTCACCGTATCCATGGCTGCCGAAAGTAAAGGAATACGCAAAGGCAAGGTTGGAGTTAAATAAGTATTAATCTCCACAAGGTCGGGAGTTACTTGAGAATAGCCGGGAAGTAGTAAAATGTCGTCAAAAGTTAAGGCTTTTCCAAAGTTTTTTGGCATAGTGTCCTCGCAACGTTTTGATATAATTACTTAAAATTAATAAAAAATTATACATGACAATGGAAGTTTTGTCAACACCCATACCTAAGCTATTAAAAGTGGCTTGCCTGCTTAAGCATATCTTGTTAAAATGCTGACTATGACAAAAAAAATTGCAATTTTTTTACCGCCATTACAAACAATTAGCGGAGGTTTCGCCGTACTGTTGCGCCTTGGCCAGCACTTTGTCAATGTTGGATGTGACGTTTGTTTTGTGGTTAAAGAAAGCGATATTCCTCACGCAAGCTATGCTCACGCCCTGCCTGGTGTAAAAGTTCCCATCGTGGCTTGGGATGATATTGAGCTTGGGCCAGGTTATGTTTGGATTGTGCCCGAAGGCTGGGTTAACGCTCTAGTTAAAGGTCTTAAATCTAAAGCCCACTGTATTGTCTATATGCAAGCTTGGTCATTTGGTTTGACCGCATTGCCGGGTGAAACGCGCTGGGATCAACTGGAGTTGGACTTTTTATATGTGTCTGACCCCGTACGCCTATGTTTACAAAGTATTACGGGTAAGGATGGATATATTTTGCGTCCGGGTATAGATAGGGCACTTTTTTACCCACCAGAACTAAAGGCCCCCGATGAAGGGGTAAAAAGGCCCATTCGTATAGCTTGGATGCCACGTAAAAATAAAATATTTTCGCACCTTGTTCAGCATGCCATACATGATAGATTGGCACGGCTAAATCCTAATATTACAGTGCAGTGGGTTGAAATACAAAATTTTTCATTGGAAAAAGTGGCCACAACTTTACGCTCTTGCCACATATTTTTTGCCAGCGGTTTTCCTGAGGGTTGCCCTCTACCGCCTCTTGAGGCCATGGCCAGCGGCTGCATGGTTGTAGGTTTTGCTGGGCACGGGGGCTGGGACTATATGCGTCAAGCTCATTTTATTAGCGAAGAGCATATGCCCTATTTACATACTCCGTGGTTCAAACTGCGTGAAACTCCCTTTGAAGGCAATGGCTTGTATGTTGCCGATGCTGATGTTCTTGGTGCCACCTTAGCACTTGAGCAAGCTTGCTTTTTACTAGATAAGGGGGGGCCAAAGCTTGCAAAATTAAGAGAAAATTTAGCCCAAACTGCCGAAGCCTATAGCCTTGAAGCACAAGCTGAAAACATTAAAAAAATACTGCCCTTACTGAGCGCGTAACATTTAATTTTACTTTTCTAAAAAGCTTGCGGATCAAAGCTTTTTTCCAACATCCACCTATTACGGAGCAACCATTGTCCAAGAAAAAACCACCCCAAACCCCACCTCAAGATTTTGCCTTGCCTCCATGCGGCGTGGATAGTCATGCGCACCTTGATTCAAAACAATTTAATGAAGATAGAGACGCTATTATAGCTCGCGCAAAGGAATGTGGTATTTCGCATATCATAAATATTTTTTTAGACCCTGATCACTATACTCAAAGAAAACATTACTTTGATGCTCATGAAAATATTTATTTTAGCCTTGGAATACACCCAAGCGAGGGGCAAAAATGTACTGAGCAAGTCCTTGAGGCCATGCATAAGCATTTTTTGGCTGATGAACGTTTAAAGGCAGTGGGTGAAGTAGGCCTTGATTTTTATTGGGATAAATGCCCGCAAGATATACAATTACAGGTGTTTATATCTCAACTCAACCTTGCAAAAACCTTAGCTAAGCCTGTGATTATTCATAGTCGTGATGCCACCGATGCCACCTTGGCCGTTTTGGAAAAGGAAGGTTTTGTTGATTATCCAATTTTATGGCATTGCTTTGGTGGAAATGTTGCTGACATGAAGCGTATTATCCATAATGGTTGGTATGTTTCCATCCCTGGTGCTGTAACCTACCCCAAGAATGAAGAATTACGCGCCGCTGCCGCTGCCGCTCCCTTGGATAGACTTCTGCTGGAGACCGATTGCCCCTACCTTGCGCCTCAAAGTTGGCGCGGTAAGCGCAATGAGCCGGCTTTCACTGTCTTTACTGCTCACTGCGTAGCTCAAGCCAAAAACATGGATGTGGCTGAACTTTGGCAACATTGCGGTGATAACGCTCGTCGCTTTTTTGAAATAACATAAGATCTTGACGCTGAAAATAACACATAATTTTTCAGCAAAGTGAAAATTTATTACAAAAGCACAAACATAATGCTCTAAAAAATTGTGCAGGACTCTTATTTTAGTCGACACTGAAAAGCTATACAAAATATTGAAAATAAATTATTTTTTAGCAAAAATTGACAAATAAAATGCCAGAATACGGTTTTCACGTGACGACTAACGCAGTTTTTCTGTAAGAAAAATTGTGCACGGCGTAAAATAAGCCAGAATTAACTTCTGGCGACCCAAAAGGGGTATTTGGAGCCAGTGTGCCTTTCAAAAAGTCATTGAAAAATGACTTTT
>CAYJIU010000063.1:0-12071 GCA_964370305.1 uncultured Desulfovibrionaceae bacterium | reverse complement strand
AAGCAATAGCAAGGTCGTGACCACGGCTGATGAGATGCTTAAAAAGGCCATGGAGTTAAAAAGAAATTAACTTAGTTTTGCAAATTTTTTGATGAAATTTAAGCCCAAGATATTATATATTTTGGGCTTAAACTGTTGACAAAGCAATCCATAAAAATATTTGCTGCCTTATCGTATTAACATATTAAAATAGCTTATTCTTCAATTTTTTTGTTGGTATCTGCTGCTTCAATAGGCGTATTTAAGATAGCCTCTGTTTGGGAAAAAATGTTTGAAAGTATACTATTTGACACAAGCATACCATTTCTGGTTAACCGTAAATAACCATCACGAATACGAATAAGCCCATTTTCGTGCAAGGCTTGAATAAGTTTTTTATGATCACCTAAAAAGTCGCGGCCAGTAAGAGCCTTATACGCCTTGACCCTAAGCCCTCTTGATGTGCGTAAGCGTAACATAATAAGCTCAAGCACGCGCTCCGTAGGGCTTAAACTAAGAGCCTCAGCATCAAGATTATCTTGCCCAACCTTGGCTGCCCAAACTTGTTGACTTAAAGGATTTGTCCAGCGTCTACCCTTGACCGTTGACGTAGCAGAAGGGCCTAAGCCTAAGTAATCATTGCCTTCCCAATATCCTAAATTATGCTTACATTGAAAACCCATTCGAGCAAAGTTAGATATTTCATAATGCAAATAACCTTGCTCTTCCAAAATAGCCGCACCCTCCAAAAACATGACTGATTGATCCTTCTCCGGCGGGAGTTTTATCTTGCCTTGCTCAAAATCATGTTCAAGGTCAGTGCCTTTTTCAAGGGTAAGCCCATAGGTGGAAATGTGATTTGGTTTCATGCGTGTAACTTCGCGTAAGGTATTTAGCCAATGCCTTACCCCCTGCCCGGGCAAGCCCCACATTAAATCCACATTAATATTCACAAAACCCATATCGCGCGCCTGCATCACGGCATATAAGCTATCTTTAACGCGATGTGAACGCCCAAGTTGTCGCAAATATGCATCATCCAAACTTTGCAGACCAATGGAAAGGCGGTTTACTCCAGCCTTTAACATACCCCGTATATGTTGCTTTGAACGTAAGGATTCTGGATTTGCTTCAAGAGTAATTTCCGCATTTTCTTCCACGGAGAAATTTTTATGAATACGCTCAAGCAAAAGTTTTATAACCCTTGCTGGTAAAAGGCTTGGCGTCCCGCCACCAAAAAAGATGGATTCCACTGGCATGCCCCCAAACCTGTCCCCCCAAACGGCTAGCTCCATAAACAAGGTATCAATATAATTTCTAAAAGGATCATAATCCAATATATTTACACCCTTACCAATTCCAACCGAATGAAAAGCGCAATAACTACACTTGGTACGACAAAATGGAACATGAATATACAGTAACATAAAATTCTCACAAAATATCAATATGTAATGTAAACAAAAAATATTATACTCTATGCTCAATGCATCTGTAGCAAAATATAAGCAGATACATTATAACAAAAAAATGCCCACTTTCAGCCCTTGGCAAACGAGGCAATAACGCATATACTGTGCCGCTATTTCTTTTGTAGCATGAAGTATTATTCTGAATTTTGCAAGGAGCTTTATTGTGGATATACGTTTTCAAGCCGGTGGCCCCGGCGCGTGGAAGGGCCAAGTGATGCTTACCTTCGCCTGTAAGGGCGAAGACCCAGCCAACCTTTGCGCCGCAGTGGGTGAAGCCGCACCATGGTTCACCATAGCTCCTGGTCTCAGAGATTTTGAAGGCACCAAGGGCCAGTTAGCCACATTTTATGGGCATCCAGACCAAGCCATACCACGGGTTATTGCCCTAGGCCTTGGTGAGCGTGACAAATTTTCTTTAGAAATTTTTCGCAAGGCCATAGCCTCAGCCATGGCCCATTGCCGTAGCCTTGGGGCTGAATCTGTACTCATACCCGTGCCTGCCCTAGAGGCCCTACCAGCCGATAAAACTAGACTGGTGGAAGAGGCCATTTGCGCATCCTTCCTTGGTCTTTACCGTTTTATGGCCTTACGCGAACCAAAGCCGGAACATAAAAAAGACCCCCTTTGGCTTGCCCTTGGCTTTGTTGAAAGCTCCGTTCCCGATGCTGAGCACAAAGCCGCAAGACGTGGTGAACACGCAGCCAGTGGAGTGTGCCTTGCCCGTGATTTGGCCAACACTCCACCCAATATTATGACCCCCAAAGCCTTAGCCAAAGCGGCCCAAGATGTGGCGAAAAAGCATGGCATGAATTACACTCTATTAAACGCCAAAGACCTTGCAAAAATCAACTGCAATGCGCTTTTAGCCGTGGGTCAAGGTTCAAACAATCCACCTTGCATGGCCATTGTAGAGCATGCTCCCAAGGGCCATGAGCATGATGACCCAATTATCTTTGTGGGCAAGGGCTTAACTTTTGATTCTGGCGGGATTAGCTTAAAGCCAGCCGCCAATATGCATACCATGAAGAGCGATATGTCCGGTGCTGCCGCCATTGTGGGTGCTTTAGATGCCGCAGGGCAAGACAATGTTGAGCGGCGCATTATAGCCATACTGGCTTGCGCTGAAAATATGCCCGGTGGCAAAGCCATGCGTCCTGGAGATGTGGTTAAATCTCACTCAGGCAAGAGTATAGAAATACTTAATACTGACGCCGAAGGCCGCCTTGTGCTTTGCGACGCCCTAAGCTACGCTCAAGAGCAATGGCAAGCCGCTTGTATTATTGATATTGCAACCCTTACAGGTGCATGCGCCATAGCCCTTGGTGTTGAAATAGCAGGGCTTTTTAGCGATGATGCAGTAATTTGTGCAGAGTTGCAAAGCATTGGCCAAGTCACTGGTGATTATTACTGGCCGCTACCCCTATGGGCCAACTATAATGAAGATTTACAAAGCCATGTGGCAGATATTGCCCATATTGGCCCGCGTGAAGGTGGGGCCATAAATGCCGCTTTATTCTTAAAAAACTTTATAAAGGACGATGTGCGCTGGGCACATTTAGACATTGCCGGAGCCGATTGGGCATTTAAAAAGACTGCCCTTTGCCCCGTGGGGGCCATTGGTTTTGGTGTGCGTAGTTTACTTGAAATCATGCGGAGTGGTATTTAAATGAAAGTATATCTCATAGGTGCAGGCCCAGGTGATGCTGGACTTTTGACCATTAAAGGTAAAAATATTCTAGAAATGGCAGATGTCGTTGTATATGATGCACTGGCAAATATTAGCTTGCTCAACTACGCAAAAGCCGATGCAGAGTTAATCTATGTAGGCAAAAGGGCCGCCAATCACGCCCTACCCCAAGATCAAATCAATGCCTTGATTATTGAAAAGGCCAAAGAAGGTAAAATAGTAGCCCGCCTAAAAGGTGGCGACCCGTACATCTTTGGTCGCGGAGGTGAAGAGGCTGAAGAATTGCTCGAAGCCGGCGTACCCTTTGAGGAAGTGCCGGGGATATCCAGCACCATTGCTGGCCCTGCCTATGCTGGTATTCCGCTGACCCATCGCTCCTTTGCATCATCGGTGACTTTAATTACCGGCCATGAAGACCCAACCAAACCTGACTCCGTGCACAACTGGGACGCATTGGCAAAATCTGCCTCGACTCTTGTTTTTGTTATGGGCATGAAAAATTTACCCAATATATCAAAAAACCTCATCAAAGCTGGCCTTGCCCCTCATACACCAGCTGCCCTTGTACACTGGGGCACCACTGCGCACCATCGCTCATTAACCGCCACTCTTGAAACTCTACCAGACGAGGCCACAAAGCAAGGCTTTACCAACCCCTCAATTATTGTTGTTGGTAACGTAGTAAATTTACATGATAAATTAAATTGGTTTGAGCAAAAGCCTCTACTTGGCAAGGGTATTGTAGTGACTCGAGCACGGGAGCAAGCAAGCACCATAGCTAGCGATTTAGCTGAACTTGGGGCTCATGTTATACAATTTCCTACCATTGAAATACACCCCATGCCCGACTATACAGAGGTAGACGAGCACATTAAAAAATTAAATACTTATCAATGGCTTGTATTTACATCGGTCAATGGAGTAAAGCATTTTTGGAAGCGTTTGCAATTGCATAATTTAGATAGCAGAAGTTTGCATGGCATTAAGGTTGCGGCCATTGGGCCAGCCACTGCTGAAATCTTACAAAAGCAAGGCATTAATCCGGATTTTATCCCCGCGCAATACGTGGCCGAAGGTGTAGTTGAGGGCATGTTAGCCCTTGGGATGAAGGGGCAAAATATACTATTGCCGCGTGCTAAAGAAGCCCGTGAAGTCTTGCCTGATGCTTTGCAGAAAGCCGGTGCCCATGTTGTTGTCCTGCCCATTTATGAAACAAAACCAGCTGGTGGACGCAAGGATGAAGTGCTAGAAGAACTTGAAAATGGGCGTATCCACTGCATAACTTTTGGTTCATCTTCCACGGTGGATAACTTCCTCTCCCTTGTGCCTGCTGAAACGTTAAAGAAATACCCGCAGGTGAAATTGGCAGCCATTGGCCCCATTACCGCAAAAACCATGCAAAAGCATGGTCTTGAATGTCACATTCAGCCGGAGGAATTTACCATCCCAGCCCTTGTGGATGAATTAAAAACATTTTTTGGATAATAAAAATTATTACGCCACAAAGTTATAAATCTACTGAGAACTCAATATCTACTTTCTTTACGTTTTCATCAGTGTAAAGAAAGGCTCTAAACTGCTCTATTTCCGCACTTGCTACGGCCAGTGCGGCATCTTTTTTAAACTTAATTTTTATAAATAAATCATAGTTAATGCCCTGTTTAAGCACTGTTAAATCACTCATTTCAAAGTCATAAGCACTTTCTGCCAGATGTTTTTCAATAAAGTCTACATATTGCTCTTTAACCTCTTCTGGGGCATGGCTTCCGGCAATGCCTACAATACTATCAAAAAAGATAGTCCACGCAGCCTTTATAAGTAGACCCACGATAAATAAAGTGGCCACTTTTTCTGCATAAATAAGCCAAGTAATACCATATTCAATGCCCACATAGCTTAGCAGCAACCCAATAATAACGACAATGGTTGAATATGCATCGGCCTTGGACTCAAGCCCGCTATTTCTAAGGGTATGTGAATCTAACTTCTTTGCCTGATACAGCACATAGTATGACAAGATAATTTTAATAATAAATGTAAGAAATGACACAAAAAGTACGAAAAAGCTCACGCTTGTGGCAAGCTTAAACCAATCCTCTAAAAGCTCTGTTGCCAATTCATAGCTCATAAAAAAGATAACAATTGAGGCTATGAGTGAGGATGCATACTCAAGGTTACTATGCCCAAAGGGGTGTACTTCATCCTTGGGCTTTTTAGCAAGCTTAAGGCCCACAATGTAAAAAAAGTCTGTGAGCAAATCAGAAAGAGAGTGCAAACCATCTGCCATAAGCAGTTGACTATTAAACAAAAATCCAATGGCAATCTTGGCAAGAGCAAGAAATGCATTTACAAAAGAATTTATGAATAATACAAAAAATTGCTTATCAGATGTTTTTGACATGGCTCTTCTCAAATAATTTTATGCCACATAAACTTTGGCAAGAGTTATATTTTTTATAAAATGACTTAAATATCAGCCACTTTGCATGAAGTATTCTTACGCTAATTTTATTTTTATGCAAGCTTAATCATTGGTCTTTATCAAAAATTTATGTAGTATCTAACAGACAAAAGCAATTAAAACATCATATGAAAGACAGCATTGACTTACAAAACCCCCAAGTGCGCTATGCCGCATACTGGACATTTATCCTCCTTGGAATAGCCGTTGCCATTTGGGGAGTGCTTATCCCCTATATTAAAATCAATCTTGGTATAAGCGAAGGCATACTAGGGCTATTATTACTTTGCGTCGGGCTTGGGGCCCTGTGTGCCATGCCCTTTGCAGGGGCTTTGAGCTCTCGTTTTGGTTGTCGCCGGATGTTACAACTAGCTATTCCCATGAACTTTTTTTTACTAATCCTTGTTACCATCATTCATAATATCTGGCTTTGCGCAATAATTCTATTTACCATTGGCATGATTTCCGGAATTATTGATATTGTCATAAATATTCAAGCAGTTTTAATTGAAGCGGCCTACCCAAGAAAGCTTATGTCCGGCATGCATGGTATGTATAGTTTGGGTAATATTTTAGGTGCACTAGGTATGATTGCACTGCTAAGCTTAAACCTTAAACCTATATTAAGCACCATTATTTTTACATTTTTTGCCCTTGGTATAATCTTCTATTATTGCACCCCTCATCTCTTACCATACTCAAGTACACAAAAAAATCAGGCTAAAGTTATTATCCCGCGCGGCATGGTTCTTATTATTGGTATATTATGCTTCTTGCTCTATATGAACGAAGGGGTGGTGCTGGACTGGGCGGCCATATTTTTAATCACAGAGCGGCAAGTTAACCCTGCTCATGCGGCCTTGGCCTTTGTATTTTTTGCAAGCACCATGACCATTGGTAGGCTTTGTGGGGATAGACTAATCCAAGATTTTGGCATTAAAAAAATATTAGTTTCTGGTATTATTCTAGCAACGGTAGGGCAAATAATCATTTTAACTGGTAGCAGTACATGGTCAGCCATAGTAGGCTTTGCCTGTGTTGGTTTGGGCACTGCCAATGCTATCCCTCAGCTATTTTCACTTGCGGCCAAACAAGAAGCAATCCCCGTGCATGTGGCCATATCAACCGTTACTATTCTGGGCTTTATCGGCTTACTGGTGGGGCCTGCCATAATGGGTTTTGTGGCAGAATTAATCAATTTGTCAGCTATTTTTGCCGTAATGGCTATACTTTTACTCTTTGTGGTTGTGGTCATGCTTTGGCTTTTTAAACACCAAAATATATGCAGGTAATTATGTTCAAACAAGGTTTACAAAGATATTTCAGCAGTGAGCAATTAGCAAAGCTTAGCACTGTGCATGTTGGCATTGCCGGTGTGGGTGGGCTTGGCTCAAACTGTGCCATACTCCTAGCTCGTTGTGGTGTTGCGCACTTTGTCCTCATTGATGATGATGTTGTGGACACAAGTAATTTAAATCGCCAATATTATATGCCCCGCCATGTACAAATGCATAAAGTAGAAGCACTTGCAGAAATATTATTAGAGTTAAACCCACGTATAAGCGTTGAAAAACACATCCTACGTCTTGATGAGCATAACACCTCAGCACTTTTAAACAAAGCTACACATTGGATAGAAGCACTAGATGACGCATCAAGCAAACGATTTTTTGTGGAGCAAACTTTAAAAAAAGAACTTTTTACCGTTAGTGCCTCGGGGATTTGTGGATTTGGCGGCCCCCCTATGCAACAAAGGGCTTTAGGGAAATATCTTGTGCTGGTGGGTGATTTTAGTTCAGATATGCAAAGCCTACCACCACTTGCCCCACGCGTTATGCAGGCTGCGGCCATGCAGGCTGATGCTATGCTTAATCATATTTTGAGCTCGTAGAAAGCTCTGTCAATGTTCCGAAAGACTCTGTACAATGAGATGACAATCCCACTTCGTGGGTTTTGCGCCGCAATCGCAAACGTTAAATTTAAACGATTAAATCCGGCCCAATAATATTGGGCCGGATTTAATCAAGACAAATCAAATTCTATAGGGGTTGTAAAACGAAAACACCCTTATCATTAACTTTGTAGGTACGATAAAATTCGCCTACGCGATCGCCCTTGGCATTAAAGCCAATTTCACCTGTAAAGCCGGGGAGCCCCTTCAATGTGGGTAAGAACATCATCATATCCTTAGATGTTTTCTTACCAGCTTGTAAGGATGCATTGATGGCCTTAAAAGCGTCACCAGCTAACACTGCGTATACAGAGATGGGCACAGTATTATATTTAGCTTTGTAATCTTTTAGGAACATATCAGCTTCTTTAGAGTCTAAATCTTGAGGCAATGGAGGGCTTATGAAGAAGAAACCTTCAGCAGCCTTGGTACCTGCGATTTTCACAAGATCAAGGTGGTTAGCAGCGTCACCGCCCATGAGGGGCACGTCAAAGCCCATTTCGGATTTTTGACGAAGCAATAAGCCAGCTTCTGGATAGTAACCAGTAAAGAAAACCACGTCAGGCTTAGCTGATCTTAATTTGGTTAAAATAGCATTATAATCACGCTCACCTGGGCTAAGTGCGTCATAGAAAACAATTTTTACGCCTTCTTTATCTAGGATTGCCTTGGTTTCTTCAGCAAGCCCCTTGGCATAGGATGAATTGTCATGCAAAAGAGCAACGGCTTTATAGCCACCCTTTTTTATGGCACCGGCAGCAGAGATGCCTTGAGCATCGTCACGGGGGCATGTGCGGAAAAAGTTCTTATAACCTTTTTCAGTTAAACGCACAGATGTTGAGCCAGTGGCAACTTGTACGATTTCAGCTTCATTAAGAATATTCTGAGTGGCTTCAGTAACGGCAGAGCCATAAGTACCAATAATCGCAACAACGCCAGCAGAAGCAAGCTTTTGTGCAGCAAGAGCGGCAGAGCGTGGGTCACCAGCGTCATCTTCTACCACAAGCTTAATGGTATCACCATTAACGCCACCTTTTTTATTAACTTCATCCACTAACATGCTAACAACATTTTTCATGTCTTGGCCTTCAGAAGCCCATTTACCAGTAAGCGGGCACATAAGGCCAATTTTTATTTCTGCGGCAAAAGCTACAGTGCTGCACAATACAGTTACAGCCAAAACACACAACAACGCGGAAAACTTTTTCATCACTCCTCCAAAGGTCATTTAAAGTTAAACTGTTTTAGTTGATGCTGAAAATACGTTTGCGCGTATTTTTCAGAAAGGCACGTTGCCTCCAAACGCCGCTTTACGTTCGCAGGAAATTCTACCCAACGGGCACGAAGTGTTCACGTTAGGCGAAGAATGAGCCTTACGTGAATCGCACGCAAAGCAATTCCTGCTCGTTTTGCGGCACGCAAAATTTTTCTTTTAGAAAAATTTTGTTAGTCGTCACCTGAAAAACTGTCTCTTTGCTTTTCAAAAATCGCCAGAAATTCATATTATATGCTCTTGTTGCTGGCAGTTTTATTAATCATTCTAACTGTAAAAATGATTTATTACAAATACTTGTCATATTTTTCAGTATTGACTATTTAAAAACCAGTGCATATTATGCCACAAAGGCATATAAAAAGGAAGCGTAAAAAGCTATGAGTGTAAAAAAAGCTCACATGATTCCGGTTTTAAAAATCATGACTATTAAAATTGCTCTTTGTCTAAGGAATGTGCGAGATTGGGATTCTTTTTGAGCAGTTTGCGGCGATGGAGCAAAGGTTGTACCGCGAAAAAACTTTGCCGAACATCACAACAAAAATAGTCAAATCAAAATCACGTGAAAAAATTCAGTTTAGTTTGGGGATTTTATTTCCTAGCCTTCTTAATAGAACGGGAGCCGGAACGAGGCCCAGCAAGGCAGCCTGCACGCGCAGCAATGAGCTCAGCAATAATGGCAATACCCATTTCAGCCGGATTTCGCGCCCCTATGGGCAGACCAATAGGGCAGCAAATACAAGCAAGCTCTGCAGCTGGGGTGCCGTCACTGCGTAAAGCAGCAAATATTTGTTCCTTCCTTTGTTCATCGCCTTGTACACCTATATAGCGCGCCTTACTATGCAAAACGTGACGCAATGCTGCAAGGTCAGATTCCACGTCCTTAGTGGCAACTACCAAGTAGTGATTGGAAGTAATACTACATCTTTTTTCAATATCGGCATAGCTTTGGCAAAGTAACACTTGCCTAGCCGTTGGAAAACGCTCAAAGGTAGCGTAGGCATCACGCGTATCAATAACATCC
Organism: uncultured Desulfovibrionaceae bacterium; assembly: GCA_964370305.1. Classification (GTDB taxonomy): domain Bacteria; phylum Desulfobacterota; class Desulfovibrionia; order Desulfovibrionales; family Desulfovibrionaceae; genus CAYJAD01. The sequence goes on along the minus strand of CAYJIU010000063.1, from coordinate 2,224 downwards.
ACCGCAAAACCAGCATAACGAGCAAGGCGGGCCACTTCTTGGGCAGTATCTCCAGCACCCACTAAAAGCACAATATCCTTTTCCATTTCAGGTATATATTCACCGCCTTCAATGGCTAGTGGATCTGGCTCGTGGAAAAATTTATCCTCTGGATTAGTATTCGCTTCTTGCATGGATAATGGTTTATCTGACATGATATACCCCAAAATTAGCTAGTTAGTTATTGCTTCTGACGGTGGCGGGTTCCAATCTTGAGTAAGATTATCAAAGGATGTAAAGCGTGAAGTGAAGAGCAGTTCTGCTGTGCCCACTGGCCCGTTACGCTGTTTGCCAATAATGATTTCAGCCGTGCCTTGTGCCGGACGATCCGCAGGTTTGGCAAATTTATATACATCATCTCGATATACAAACATAATAACGTCGGCATCTTGCTCAATGGCTCCAGATTCACGCAAGTCAGAGAGCATGGGTCTTTTATCGCTACGTTCTTCGGATTTACGGTTAAGCTGGGATAAGGCAACCACAGGAATATTCATTTCTTTAGCCAGAGCCTTAAGTGCCCTAGATATTTCTGATATTTCTAGCTCACGTGAGTCAATACGCCGGCTTGCGCGCATAAGTTGCAAATAGTCCACCACCACTAAACCCACACCGCGCTCTGCCTTAAGACGACGAGTTCTTGCCCTTAACTCTAAGGTACTTAAAGCCGGAGTATCGTCAATAAATATGGGCGCATTACCAATAACATCTGCCGCCATATGCAAGCTTGCCCAGTCATCATCTTTTAACAAAAAGGGGCGACGCAAAAGCGAAGCATCAACCTTGGCATATACGGCAAGCATGCGTTGCATGAGCTGTTCCTTGGGCATTTCCAAGGAATATACAGCCACAGGAGTACCTTGCCCGATGGCTGCATTTAAGGCCATACACATGGCAAAGGCAGTTTTACCCATGGATGGCCGACCAGCTACAATAATTAAATCAGAAGGTTGCAACCCTGCGGTCATTTTATCAAGGCTAGTAAAACCAGTGGTTACACCGGTAATACTCTCTCTGCTGGCAGAAAGTTTTTCTAAATTTTCAAATACATTTTCTATGAGCTCCTTGGTGCCAGTAAAATCCTTGCCCATGGTGCGCTCAGAGATGGAAAATACCGCCTGCTCAGACTCATCCAAAAGCATACTTATATCGCGCGTTGCATCATAGCAATTGCCTATGATATTTGAGCAAGTATCGATTAATCCGCGCTGTAAAGCCTTATCACGCACAATGGTTGCATAGTGATCGGCATTGGCACCACTCACTACAACTTGTGATAATTCACTAAGATATACGGCCCCACCCATTTCTTCAATTTGATTATGGTCTTTTAAATATTCTGCAACAGTGACTAAATCGATGGCTTTTGAGCTGCGATAAAGGCCTAAAAAAGCACCAAAAAGTATTTTATGCGCTGGCAAGTAAAAATCTTTATCCTGCAAAATATCCACAATACTATGCATAAGATCTGGGCGCAAAATAATACCGCCAAGCACGGCTTGTTCGGCCTCAACGCTATGCGGTGGTACTTTTTTTAATATGGATTCGTTGGCGCGTTCTTCGGCAGTTTTACGGGGGGGCGATTGTGCAGAGTTATTCGCAAAATCACCGCCCTCAGCTTGAGGGCTAAGGGCGGTGGATTGTATATTATTATTCGGCTTGTTGCTCGACATCTTCGGCTTCCTGTGTGCTTTCAGCAGGAGCTTCTTCAGCAGGAGCAGCCACAACATCATCTTCTTCGTAGTGGCGTTCTTCGCTCACAACCTTTACTAATACATTAGCCATAACGTCAGCAAAAAGGCGCACGCGCACATTGTGCTCACCAAGAGTACGAATGGGTGCGTCAAGCAAGATGCGACGGCGGTCAATATCAACACCAAGTTCGCTAAATGTATCACCAATTAGAGTTGACGTTACAGAACCATAAAGCTTGTCATTTTCACCAACGCGCATCTTGATTACTACATCAAGGGCTTCAAGCTTAGCGCACACAGACTGAGCGTCAGTACGCATGCTATTCATCTTGGCTTCAAGTTTTTTACGCTCAAGTTCAAATACCTTCAAATTGGCAGGGCTTGCAACCATGGCCATACCTTGGGGCAAAAGATAATTGCGCCCATAGCCAGCTTTGACGGTTACTACATCGCCAACCTTACCTAAATTTTCCACATCGGCACGGAGAATT
>CAYJIU010000062.1:0-12423 GCA_964370305.1 uncultured Desulfovibrionaceae bacterium | reverse complement strand
GTATTTAAAAAACGTCATCAAGAGGAAATGTCATTTTGCAAATCGGAATCACGTATCAAGGGCTTTTTATTGAGCAAAAATTACTTGAACAAAATACTGTTTTCCGCTAGCCTAAACAGTTGTATGCATCTTATCAAGCACATAAAACAAAATATGTTGCAGTATTACATGGCTAAAACAAATCTTCCCCGCCTTTTACGATAAAAATTTTTAAATTCAGACAGTTACAAAAACACAGCCGTTTTTTTATAATTTTCTTAGAAATATTCTGAAGAACGCCAGTACAATTAATCAAAAACACTTAAATAGGATACATCAATGACTATACGCCCTATGGAAAAAAAAGATAAAGATAGCGTCTTAACCATGATGCGAGCTTTCTATAATTCACCATCCACCTTAACTGAACCATCCACGGAAATTTTGCAACAAGATATAGAAAATTGCACGACTGAGATGCCATTTATTGATGGTTATGTTTTTGAAAAAGAGCAAAGGCTTTTGGGCTATGCCATGGTAACTAAAAGCTATTCAACGGAGAATGGAGGTATTTGCTTGTGGTTGGAAGATTTATATTTAGAACCTGAGGCACGCGGACAAGGAATAGGGACTAATTTCTTTCAATTCTTAGAAGATACTTATAAGGGATTGGCCGTTAGTATACGGCTTGAAGTAACCGCAGACAATAGTCATGCAATCAAAACGTATAAAAAAATGGGTTTTACACAAGTAGAATATGTCACAATGGCAAAAAAACTTTAATTTCAAATACTAGCCAAAAATACTTAATATTTATACTCCACAGTCAGGCGTAGATGGGTAAGGCTTAGACCCTCAATACCATATTATGATGGATGATTTATTCAAGACTTTTTCCATAAAGTAGACCTATAACCTACCAAGGGTAAAATAATGCGTAATAAAATTTACTATTTCTTATGTGGCCTTGCCATGGGGGCGGCAGATACAATCCCCGGTGTTTCTGGTGGTACAATAGCCTTTATTACTGGAATTTATGAAAAATTATTGCAAAATATCACTTCCATCGGTGCTACATTTTTCCAGTTAATACATAGGCGTGAATCTCAAAAAGATAAAAATAAGATAGCTTGGGACTTTGTAATTCCACTTATTCTCGGCATTGTTACAGCAATTTTTTCACTTGCTAATATTGTGGTGTATCTCATGGATACGCACAAAAATTTTGTATGGGCTTTCTTTTTTGGGCTTGTACTGGCTTCATTACTCCTACTGCTCATAAATTTATTAAATATTCGCGGTTATGCCACAAGTTCTGCATTGTTATTTATAACTGGCACCATACTTTCACTATGGATAACATACTCAAATCCTATTGCACTTGAACATAGCTACCTTACCATATTCTGCTCTGGTTTTGTGGCCATTTGCGCCATGATTTTACCCGGCATATCTGGCGCTTTCCTCCTTGTTCTACTTGGACAATATCAATTTATTTTGCAAAGCGTTGCCGATATGGATTTTTTTGTAATTATAGTGTTTGGAATGGGTACATTGTGCGGCCTCTTTTCTTTTACTCGCCTTATTCGTCTATGCTTAGAAAGGTATAACAAGCCTAGCCTTGCATTTTTGTCTGGCATCTTGGCAGGCTCGCTTGCAATGCTCTTTCCTTTTTCCAATAATTCATGGCAAATAAACAATGAAAATATACTCTTATGTGTCTTTATAGGAATAGGGATAGTCATTCCCCTTGGTTTACATAAAGTGCAGCAGAAGTTTTTTGCCAGTAAAAAAGATAGTTAATCAATATAAAAAAATATAGTAACATTTTACAGCGAATCATTTTTATAGTTAAAATGAGCTAATAAAATCAACAAAAAATGAGTATAACATGCGAATTTGCAAAGATTTTTTAATACTAAAAACGATTTTTAAAGTAGCAATTAAATAAGCATCCCAAAGTTTTTTCATATCTCAAACTGGACTATCACAATAAAAACTTGTTTTTAACACTTGCCTTTCTCCTGAATAACGATTAGTGTAAAATAGGAAGGTAGTTCTTAAGGTATTTGCGCACGCAATGTGCCATTGCATATAATCTTAAAAACACATTTTTAAAGGATAGATTACGTTATTTAAGAGTATTACAGAGACTTTAGTTTATACTGAAGATATGGTTATTATTTACATCTGGAAAATTTAGTTATTATAATGATGTATACGCGAATACATTAAGTATATTGCCCTATATAAATATCATTATCTATACAACGTTATTTACAATAACGTGCCTGCACAAATGTCAATCAAAGCTGTTTTATCACCGAACTAATGTCGTTTTAAGAAGTTTCCAAAGCAGACTAAAGACTTTGGATAATCTGGAGGCATTTAATCTGTGTTTTCATTAATGTAAATATATTGTGAAGGAGGTGTTAATGTTTGGTCCGTACGAAATGGTGATGGATTTTGCTCTTATGTCTATGTTGTTGATAGTGGCACACATTTTACGGGCTAAAGTGAAATTGTTTCAACTCTTTTACATACCATCGGCTCTTATAGCAGGCTTTTTGGCTTTGTTTAGCGGTTATCAATTTCTTGATATTGTCCCTTTTGCCATGCGCACTGACGGATCGCCCTTCATGGTATCATACCCCTATCTTTTAGTTGTGGTTCTTTTTGGTTCTCTTTTTCTTGGTAGGCAAAAAAAACAGGCTAATACTTCATTAAAAAATATTGTGCATAACGTGGGAGATACTTTTTTTTATAATACCGCTGTTGAAATAGGTCAGTTTGCATGTGCGCTACTTTTTGGTATTTTAGTGCTGATACCTCTTTTTCCTGACTTATATCACGGCTTTGCTTTAATGTGGCCCGCTGGCTTTGCCGGAGGCCATGGCTATGCCACAGCTATAGGAACGGTTTTGCAAAATGCTGGTTGGGATGAAGCCCTCACCGTAGGATACACTTCGGCCACAGTAGGTCTTTTAGCTGGCGTTGTGGGCGGTATGATTCTTATTAATATAGGAACACGCAGAGGCTGGACACGCCTTGTAAAAGACGTAGAACAATTACCTAAAAGCATGCTCACAGGCTTTGTGCCAAAAAATGAGCGCGTGTCTATGGGCAAGGAAACTGTCAATCCCATTGCTCTTGATCCCTTTACGTGGCATTTTGCGTTAGTTATATCAGCCTTCGGCATAGCTTTTTATTTGTATGATTTTATAAAAACAATCATTCCAGGAAATTATGAAATTCCTATGATGTGTATTTCCATGCTGTGCGGATGCTTATTACAAAAGACATTGGATGTAATAAATCTTGGCCAATACATAGACAAAAAGATTATAAATCGCATAGGCTCTTGGGTTACGGACTATCTTGTAGCATTTGGTGTGGCAAGCATAAAAATCTCTGTTGTGGTGCAATATGCCATGCCTATGACCTTATTATTTAGCTTTGGAATTTTGTATTGTGTCAGCATTTTTTTTCTTGTAGGACGTCGTGTTTTCCGTAATTTTTGGTTTGAACGTAGTATTTTTGTGTTTGGCTGGTCTACAGGCGTGGTGGCAATGGGTGTTACCTTATTGCGAATTGTTGATCCAAAATTCAAAACAAAAACCTTAGAAGACTATGGTCTTGCTTATGTGCCCATTTCCATGATTGAGATTGTCATAATCACTATTTTACCCATGTTAGTGGCAAATAACATACTCTTACTCCCTGCTCTTGCTTTAGTGTGCATCTTCATAATGTGCCTTTTGGCTTCACGCTATTTTATAGGCTGGTTCAAGAAGCCAAACAAGCAATTACGAGAAGGAGAAGAAGAGATTATTAAGGAATTTAATACAGAGACGGTAGACTTATCACACAAAAATAGCACGTAGGGCCGCAAGGCTGTGCAAAATACAAAAATTTACATCTTTTCACAATAATAAACAAATTAGTTGCCACTGAAAGACAAGATAACCATGTAAAACGAAATATTTTTACAGTCAAAATGAATTAAAAACATTGCCAGAAACATTTGAAGCCAGTGTGCCTTTTTTGAAAAATACGTGGAAATATTTTTCAGCATCAATTAAATTAAAATACCGTGTGGGTATGGCTAAAGGCTTTTTAAATAGATTGACCCCGCGCCAGTAGCAATATATATTGCACACATTAGCTTGATTTGTGGAGCGTGGAGGAAGAATGAAAAAAAAAGCTCTTGTCTTCGGTGGACGTACCGGACTACTGGGCCAAGCATTAATGCGTACACTCATGTCTCATGGGTGGCATGTTGAAGCTTTGGGCAGAAGTGACGGCGATTTACTTGACATAAATTTTATAGAGCGAACCTTAGACAGATTCTGCCCTAACTATATATTTAATACAACTGCTTGGACTCAAGTTGACAATGCTGAAGACAATGAGCGCAATGCCTTTGTATGGAATCGCGCCCTGCCCGCATCACTGGCTCAAATTGTTAAATCACGCTCCTTGCACCTCATACATTATAGCACTGACTTTGTCTTCCCTGGCACCCACTCTCAATGCTACACCGAAGAAAGTTCCACAAGCCCAAGCTCTGTTTATGGGCGTACTAAATTAGCTGGCGAACAAGCAATTATGGAAATAGCCCCTGAATATTGTTGTGTATTACGCACAGCTTGGCTTTTTGGCCCTGGGCGGAAAAATTTTATTTCCTCCATACTAGACGCTTGCTATGCTAATGAAGAAATATCTGTAGTGCATGATCAAATTGGATCGCCAACATATTCAATGGATTTAGCATCTTGGAGTATGCTTGCGGCAGAAAAAAACCTTACTGGCATCTTTCATGCCGTAAATAGCGGGCGAGCCTCTTGGTGTGAGCTTGCTTGTGAAGCCATTTCCATTGCTGAAGCTCCATGCCGTGTCAATCCCATTTCCTCAAGCGAATGGGAGCAAAAAGCTACGCGTCCTGCATTTTCCGTCCTCGATACATCAAAACTTTCTGAAGCCTTAAATATCAATCCGCGCCCATGGCCTCAAGCTTTAAGAGACTATATTTTTAGTGAATACCTAAATCGTGACACCATTGGGGCATAAATTTATATTTATGAAAAAAATATTCCTTTTTATTTTCATGTGTTATGCATCCATTTTCGGAGCACAGCAAGCCATTGCCATTCCCAAGTCACCTGAAGCTCTAGCTAGGATTGCTGATAGAATTTTAGATACTAATGTAGCCTATGGAGGGATAAGTTCATTCTATCGTCCAGATTATATGACGACAATGCAAGCCGACTTAAAGTTCAACAATGAAGAACCTGTATTTATTGTTAATTTTCCTAATGGGCCGCGCATCTACCCTCAAAGCATCATGGTTTGGCATCAGGTGGTTAACGAGCCCATTGGCAATACATCTTACGCCATTACCTATTGCCCCATAACTGGGAGCTTAGCTGCATATCAAAGTACCCTTGATGGCACCGAACTTAGATTTGATGTGGAAGGCAAGCTCTACGATGGCAATACAATTCTTATTGATAGAAATACCGGTAGCTTATGGCTACAAACCATAGGTATGGCTTTTAGAGGCCCTCTAGCTGGTCGCGGCATGCCTATTGTACCGGTTTATTGGACAAAATGGGGAGCAGCTAAGACCGTATTTCCCGATGCCCCCGTGCTGGCAACACCTAGAGGTAGTCGCAAAGCATACGGACGTGACCCTTATGGCAATTATCTAAAAAAAGGGACGTATTACGACAATGAGACCCTAGCATTTGCAGTTCAATACACCGACACTCGCCTACCTTACAAAAACCCTGTGCTTGGTATTGAGTATAATGGCTTTCTCTTGGCTGTAGATATCAAATATGTCAAGCAACATGGCGCGGTGAACTTCTTTCTTGGTGATAGCCCTCTTTTAGCTGTGCATGATACAAAGCTTGATGTTGTGCGCATCTTTAACCGCCACGTTTGGGAAAAACCTTCACTTTTTATCATGGAAAATGGGCAACTTATAGATATAGGCACCCATACCACGTGGAACCCAGCCACAGGACAAGCCCTAAAAGGCAATATGGTTGGCGCAACCATGCAGCAATATTTTGGTGTGTATAGTATGTGGTTTAATTGGTATAATATTCATCCGGAGACTTATCTAATCCCCGGCCCGGGTGAAGTTCCTAAGAACGTATTACACATCAAGCCTTTAGACCAGCAATAAGCCCTGCCCCGCCTAGTACATGACGGCGAATTCCTACCTCATAACCCATATGCTTTAAAAAACCTTCTAATGCACCTATACTCATGAAATTTTTATAACATTTATAGTGCTCCCCCCCAACCAAATATTCCACCCCGTGGGCTAAGTACTGAGCCGGAAAATACAAATTACGCTCAGCTAAACAATAGTCCGCTATAAAAACATGTTTTGCAACGCGTTTTAACTCCTGTAAACAAGCACTAGCCATGGGCATGGGCATAGCATGTAAAGCCATGCAAACACTTGCAATATCAATGCTCTTGTCCGCAAGTGGTATACATGTGGCATCGGCACAGAAAAGTTGCGCCCTAGGGCTATTATTTTTAGCCTCATGCAACATAGCTAAACTAAGATCAAAGCCCATACCTTGCCCTTGGGGCAGATTGTTAAAATATAGCTGTAACAATCCTCCTGCACCACAACAGCAATCTAAAAATATATCAGCTTGTTGCATGTTTGCTAGGTTAAGTATTTCTAAGCGTAATGGTCGAAGAATTGGCCCCAATATGGGCTCATAAAGCTTTGCAATGTTCAATTTTACACCAAGATAGTTAATTTATTTCCTGTAAAAGCTTAAATACATAGTCCTTAGCTTGCTGCACTCTAGTATCACAAGGCACATCTTGCAAAATCCCCTCTAAATAGCCAGACTTTGCCAAAAGTGCCTTGGTGGTATTAAAATGAAATTCATGCAACCACGAGCCAAGTAGCAATTTAAAATCATTGACATATACAATATCAGCATAGGATGCCAGCCGCCCTTCAAGTATCGCTTTAATAATATTTTCCGACCAGCCCTTGGGATCATCCTTAGCATAAAAAGTTACGGCGGCGTCCCTAGCATCACTGGTGGTGAAGTGCTCATACATAACGCGCATAATGTCTAATTTATCCGCATCACGTAGAGCAAGGGTAATTAGCTTAACATCCTCAGGTAAGGATTTTGGAATACTAAAACGATTATGCATACCCACCGCCGCCAACACTTGCGCTTGAACGCGCTTATCTTCACCGGCAAGCCAGCCTTGTTTTTTAAGAATTTTAACGCCCAAAAGACCATGATTGGTGGAATGTGCATCCTTAAAAGTGCGCCAAGTCTTAAATTGCTCAAAGCGGGCCACGTCATGAAACAATGCGGCCAAAAGACAAGCTCTGGCATATGGGACAAGAGCCCTTTCATGTACAAGTAATTGCATATGTGCAAGTACAGCCCGAGAGTGCGCAATTTTAAGCTCAAGCATTGCTTTTTGCTTTTTTTCCTCATCACAAAATTTTTGTGCATAGGCTAAAAACTGCGTCAGATATGACGAAATTTCCATACTCATAGCCCATTTATACGCTCTTAAGACAGCATGCACAAGCTAAAGCATCAAAGTTAAAGATGATTCCTATATCACCCTATAATAAATGGAATTTTATTAAAAATTTTATAAATGTTATTGCCATAAATTATGATGTGGGGTATTTTTTTGTTTGGCTACTTTTAATTTTACCAACCATGGAGAATTTATGATTTTTAATAAAGTTTGCAAGCTTTTTGTGCCTTTTTGCTTAATTGTACTGATACACGTTGACCTTTCTCATGCAAGTGGCACTAGCGTAAACTATAATAATTTCGCCCACGTAGAAACTAATTTGACTATGCACAGAATATTGAAAGCCACTAATGGCGTCAATCAATGGGTGCATATCAAGCAGCCAACCCCCATTGATAAACAAAAAATCATTCGCATGAATCGTGATACCCTATACAGCATAGCCATAGTTGATGTGAGTAAAGGGGCCATCATCACCATGCCAGACGCCGGAAAAAGATATATATCCATGGCAGTTATTAATACAGATGGTTATACAAATATTGTTAAAATAGGCGCAGGTAAGTATGAGCTTAACAAAGAAAATGTACATACAAATCATGCCCTTATCATTGCGCGAATTTTTGTAGATGCTAACAATGCACAGGATGTTAAGGAAGCCAATAAATTACAAGACTTATATAAAATTGAGTCTAAAAATAACGCTTCAATCTCCAGTGTTTCTTGGAATATGGACGAATATAAAAATGTTTATAACTCACTATTAAGCTTATTTAAAGTAGCTAAAGACGCCCATGATATGTTTGGCCCTAAAAAGGAAGTCGATTCCATATATTTTCTTGTAGGCACAGCCGGTGGTTTTGGTGGCTTACCCAGCAAAAATGCCGTCTATTACAATTATAACCAGCCAGAAACAAAAGCAAAGTCATATAAAATGAGTTTAAAAGAAGTGCCGGTCAATGCCTTTTGGTCATTCACCGTATATAATAAGGATGGTTATTTATTTAACTCAAAATACGGCCTATCAAACCTTAACAGTGCCACCTCAAAGCCCAATGCTGATGGTTCATACACATTATACTTTGGCATGTGCGAAAAACATAAGGAAAATTGCCTAGCCATAGAAGATGGCTGGAACGGGATTTTGCGCCTATATGAACCACAGGAGCAAGTTATAAATGGTTCTTGGCCCTTACCCAGCATTACCCCCCTGAACTAAAGCTTGAGATTTTATGTCAGAATTTGTCCACCTCCACTGCCATACAGAGTTTAGCCTCTTAGATGGTGCCATTAGGCTCAAAGACTTATGCCAAAGGGCTAAGGATTATGGTATGCCTGCGGCAGCCATTACTGACCACGGCAACCTTTTTGGGGCAACGCTATTCTACCTTCAATGCCAAAAAATTGGGATAAAACCCATCATCGGTTGTGAGGTTTATGTTTGCCATGACCACACAGACCGTGAGTCAGAATTAGCAAGAAAACGCCATCACCTCATACTTTTAGCAAAAAATAATGAAGGATATAAAAACCTTATAAAGCTAGTAACTCGTGGGTATTTAGAAGGTTTTCATTATAAGCCGCGAGTAGATAAGCAATTATTAAAGCAATACTCAAATGGTATTATTGCACTTTCTGCATGTATTGCTGGTGAAATACCGCGAGCGATTATCGCTCAAGATATGGAAAAAGCCCTTGCTCTAACCCATGAATATGCCAGCATATATCCTGATAATTTTTATCTGGAGCTACAAGCCAATGGCCTAAAAGAGCAAACAGTTGTTAATGATGGGCTAATAGAAATTGCTAAACAAACGGGTTTACCCTTGGTGGCTACTAATGATTGCCATTATTTAGATGCATCCGATGTGGATGCTCACGACTTACTCTTGTGCATACAAACCCAAACCACCCACGACGACCCAAAGCGCATGCGTTTTGGCACAAGGGATTTGTATTATAAATCCATCGAGGAAATGGAAAAAGACTTTAGTCATGTGCCTGAGGCTCTGGCCAATACCATACACATTGCAAATCAATGCAATGTGGAGCTAACCTTTGATAAACCTTACTTTCCGGTTTATACTGTACCCGAGGGCATGACTCCGGATACAGAGTTTCGCCGCCTCGCCGAAGAGGGCCTTGAAAAACGCCTAGCCAAGCATCCTGATGCTGAAAATATTGACAAAAAACTATATCAAGACCGCTTGCAACTTGAGCTTAAGGTTATTTTAGAAATGGGCTTTCCGGGCTACTTTCTTATAGTGCAAGATTTCATCAACTGGGCTAAAAACAATAATATACCCGTGGGGCCGGGGCGTGGTTCTGCAGCTGGCTCCTTGGTGGCTTGGGCCTTGCGCATTACCAATATTGACCCCATACCTTACAACTTGCTCTTTGAGCGGTTTTTAAATAGTGAGCGTGTATCCCTTCCAGATATAGACGTAGATTTTTGTGAACGCCGCCGCGCGGAAGTTATACGCTATATGGTTGAAACATATGGCGAAGATTCAGTAGCGCAAATTACCACCTTTGGTAAGATGAAGGCCAAAGCTGTGGTGCGTGATGTGGGTCGGGCCCTTGGGATGAGCTTTGCAGAAACAGACCGCATCGCAAAACTTGTGCCCGATGATTTAAAAATGACTGTGCAAAAAGCCATTGATAATGAACCTGAGCTTAAAAAACTTTATGATAACGATGCACAAATCAAAAGACTTCTAAATACTTCACTGCGCCTTGAAGGGCTTTCGCGCCACGCCTCTACGCATGCAGCAGGGCTAGTTATATCTGACAAGCCCATGACCGAATATCTACCACTATATAAGGGCAAACGGGGCGAACTTGTTACTCAATTTGATATGAAGATGGTTGAAAAAGTTGGCTTAGTAAAATTTGACTTCCTAGGCCTAAAAACCATGACCCTCATTCAAGACACTCTAGATGCCATTAAACATCAAGGTAAGCAAGCACCAGACCTTGAAACATTAAGCCTTGATGATACAACTACTTATGAACTTTATGCCCGTGGTGATACCGATGGCATTTTTCAGGTGGAAAGCTCAGGCATGCGCCAATATTTACGCCAGTTAAAACCATCTTGCTTTGAAGATATTATTGCCATGCTGGCCCTTTATCGCCCCGGCCCACTTGGGTCAGGCATGGTTGAAGAGTTCATCAAGCGCAAACACGGCATAGTTGAAGTAAGCTATCCTGTGGATTCGCTTGAAGAATGTCTGCGCGACACCTATGGAGTCATTGTATATCAAGAGCAAGTAATGCAAATTGCTCAAATTGTTTCCAACTATACTCTAGGTGGGGCCGACTTACTCCGCCGTGCCATGGGTAAGAAAAATGCCGAAGCCATGGCCATGGAACGCTCAAAGTTCATCACCGGAGCTACGCAAAATAATATATCTGAAGATAAAGCCCATGAAATATTTGACCTTATGGAAAAGTTTGCCGAATATGGCTTTAATAAGTCACACTCTGCCGCTTATGCATTAATATCATATCATACTGCATACTTAAAAGCACATTTCAAGGTTGAGTTTATGGCAGCCTTACTTACTTCTGAAATGGGCAATCAAGACAAATTGCTTAAATATGTTGCCGCGTGTAAAGATTTAGATATTGATGTGCTAAAACCATCGGTTAACGAGAGTTTGAGGGCTTTTTCTGCGCGTGAAAATGCCGTAATCTTTGGGCTTGGCGGTATTAAAAATGTGGGTGATGAAGCCATACGAGAAATTGAAGACGCGCGCAAAGAAAATGGCCCATATAAATCCCTCCTCGACCTTGCGTATAGGGTAAATTTACGTAAAGTTACTAAACGTGTTTTTGAATCCTTAATTAAAGGTGGTGCTTGCGATTGTTTTGAAGTCAGCCGCGCCGCCATGTTAGCCACTCTAGATGTGGTAATTACAAAGGCTCAGAAAAAGGCTAAAGAAAAAGCGTCTAACCAAATATCCTTATTATCCATGGCCCCGCCCGTTGAGCAAGCTAGCACTTCTGGTATTGGCTATGATTGTGAAGAAGCCAAAACCGTAGAAATGAATGAAGCAGATAAATTGCGCGGTGAAAAAGAGGCTTTAGGGTTTTTCCTTTCCAGTCATCCTCTGCTACCATATCGTAAAGAAATTGAACGTTTACGCCTAACTACCTTAGATGATGCAAGGGAGCTTTCTCCCAATAGTGAATTACGCGTGGCCGTGCTTGTAACTGCATTAAAGGAAGTTATTACCAAGAAAAAAGGTGAACGCATGGCCTTTGTTAATGTGGAAGATCTAGGTGCCCATGCAGAAATTACTTTTTTTCCCAAGGCTTATGCAGAATATAGAGAATTATTAAAATCAGAACAGCCTCTAATGCTTGAGGTTAGATTGGATAATCGGCAAAGTGACTGGAAAAATGATGATGACAATGAAAATGAAGAAGCACCACGTGAAATAAAGATGCTTGGGCAAAAAGTTATGTCGTTGACTGAGGCCTGCAAGAACGATACTAACCCCATCCGCATTAATATCCCCACTGCTTTGCTGGATAAAGCAAACATGCTTGCGCTGCGTGCTTTGCTTGAAAAGCATAAAGGTTCTGTCCTTGCCGAAGCTCAACTGGCTCTTGACGGTTATTATTGTTTGCTGGAGCTTGGGCCAGAATATAGGGTACAGCCTGGGCCTCTACTTGAAGCTGATATTTCTGCATGGGCCAAGGGAAATTAGCGCGTAACAGGCTATTGAAAAAATGCAATCTGCGTCGTCAAACTCGTTTTTTGCTCCGGTCATATGTCTTGATACGCTCCGCTCCGCAAAAAACTTCATAGTAAAGGCAGAGCATTCTAATTTGTTGATGCTGAAAAACGCATTTCCATGCGCTTTTCAGAAAGGCACGTTGCCTCCA
>CAYJIU010000061.1:0-12439 GCA_964370305.1 uncultured Desulfovibrionaceae bacterium | reverse complement strand
AATATTTATCCATCGGTGAAGTTGTTAAAATGAAAGGAGTAAGTCATAGGGCTTTACGCCATTATGATGATTTGGGAATTTTAGTTCCTGCATACACAAACCCAGAAACAAAGTATAGATATTATTCAAAAAATCAGATAATTATATTGGATATTATTCAGCTCTGTGTAGCCTTGGGTATACCTTTGAAAACCTTTAAAAACTACATACTTGAGGATGGTAGCATTGATGCCAAGCAAATGACTGTTGACGCTAAGGCTAAAGCATTGAAAGTGCAAAGAGAGATTGAGCAAAAACTCTATTTTTTGGATTCTGCCTCTGCACATTTTAATGATGTTAATAGTATATTACTGCAAAAACAAACCTATACAAAGCATATACCTCAAAGATATTTTCTCACCATTCCTGCACCCAAAGATTTTGGAACACATGAAAACTACTGGACAAAGCTTACTATGCTTTACAAAATCGCCTCAAAAAAAGATTTTGCCCTATCTGTCAATCAAGGTCTGTGTTTTTATCTCAAACACGGGCACCCGCAAGTAAAATATTTTGTGGAAATTCAAAAACCAAAATGTACAAAACAAGACCATTACAATATTTTAGTTATACCCAAAGCAGAATTTTTATGTGAGCTTTTTGAAGACAAATATTTTTTTGAAGCCTTAGAGAAATACCAGTCGCATGAACGATACCTTGCAGGAAATATGTTTATTTTATGTGACGTGCTTGAGGGAAACATTAGGCAAACACCTGCCCCTTTTGAAATACAACTTTCATTAAAATAGTCAACACTGGAAAACATGGTAAATACTTGGAACAAATTATTTTTATAGCAAAAATACACTAATAAAATCGTCCAAACCAAGAGTATGGAATACCATTTTCGGCATCGACTAAAATAAGTGGAGCTGGATTTGCCTTTATCAAATAATTAATATAAATAGAAATTAGCGGGGAAAATGTAATAACATTTCATGGTACTGGCTTTGCTAAGTATCATAAAATAAACCAGAAATAGCTTTTGGCGACCCCAAGGAGTGTTTGGAAGCGACGTGCCTTTTTTGGAAAGCGCATAAAAATGCGTTTTTTCAACATTGACTAAGTTAAGAACAATTTATGATTTTTAGATAGTTACCGAGGTTAGCTGAATGTTCAAATCATCAAATAAAGCCACTGCACAAAAGCTTCATGACGCTTCATCAGCTTTTCATGTATCCTATGAAGAAGTTCAACCCAAGCCAAAGCCCAATCAAAAAACGCAAGCAAATGCAAAAGTAGAAAAAGAAGATATCAACCCGGCAGAGTTTTTTAAGGCCTGCGCGCTTGGAAGTCTACCACGGGTAAAAGATTTTTTACAACAATCTGAAAAGTTAGCATTTATGCTAAATGACAAAAAACAATCAGGGTTGTTGCTTGCATGCAAAAGTGGACATTATGAAATTGCAAGATTATTAATTAAAGCAAAAGCTGATTTGAATATCTGTGATTACAAGCACCACACGCCTATACACTACTCCATATTAAATAGTCACCACAAGATATTAGGTTTATTAATTAAATACAATGCAAACTTTGATGACTTTGACGTAACCGGCACCTACACACCAATTATGCTAGCGATTAAACAAAGAGATTATTTTGCCATACACCATCTACTTGATGTAGTTGATTTAAAAATAAAAAATGCAAAAAGAGAAGATATTTATGACTTTGTAATTTCTGAAAAAAACATAAGTGCCAATACAAAGTTTATTTTTTCATCCCACCAAAAAACACGAGATGAATACAATAAAAGAATACAGATTTACGATATATTACTTTCTCAGTCTAAAAAAATAGCCAATATGACAACTAAGGAAATGATGGCATTTCTTGTAAGCAATAATCTTGATAAGCAAGATGTGTATCATTTTGTTTTTCACAAAAGGCATGAGCATATGCTCCACAACATTATTACAAAAACTAATTTTGTTAATGACTTAAACATAGTACCCACTGGATATGACCACGAATACCCATTCCTACTTCTTTCAGTTAAAGAAAATTTAACCCTAGTGGTCAAAGCACTGATTGAAAAAGGTGTCGATGTAAACTACCCTTTGCAAAAATTTAGTGACAAAAAAATATTAAGAATGTTTTCCAAAGAGGAAATTGGAAAAAGCCCCCTCATGCTTGCTTATAAAGAAGGTCATCTGGAAATGGTTGAGTTACTTTTAGAATACAATGCTGATGTGCTTTTTAAAGACTTAAATAATTGGACAGTTATGGATATGGCAAAAGAAAAAAACGATAAAGTGATGCTTAGAAAATTTAAGCTTTTTGCCAGTTAATCAATGCTGGAAAGCATGATAAATATTTGCAGCGAGTTTATTTTTATAATCAAAGTGAACTAATAAAATTGCCGCAAATAAGTATAAAATACAAATTTACGGCAATTTTATAACAGTCAATAGAAATTTTCTAAGAGCGGCTAGCGAAATTTTATTCTAACCTATTTTCTTATTTTCTATGCGGTTCAAGGTCTTTCAAAAATTCCGGACGCACCTCAAAACCAGCAGCAAGAGCTTTATCTGCAGCCTCAACTGAGCGGTCAAACTCACCTTGTTCAAATAGCGCAAGAGCTAAATTATTCCAAGCAGGTGCAAAACCTGGCTCACGACGAATAACCTCATTACAAGCTTGCTCACTGCCCTCATAATCACCTTGCATAAAATATGCTGTAGCTAAGGCATTATGAGCTTGTATGAAGTTTGGTTCCCACTTTATGGCCTTTTTTAAGGCAGAAATGGCCTTTTCTGGTTCACCGCGCTGTAAGTGAACAAAGCCAATATTGCCCCAAGGCACTGGAAATTTTGCTCTACAATTTGCTGCTTCCTCATTATAGCGCAAACATCCGTCAAGATCGCCACGCTCAAGACAAATACCACCCAATTGCACAAAAGCTTCAGCCAAACGCGGAGAATGTCGTACCGCTGCCAAAAAACAATCCTCAGCACCCACAAAATCACGCTTGGTTAAAAGGGCAAGCCCAAGGTTATAGTGATGATTGGCACATTGTTCGTTTTTTTCAATCTCAGCTTTTAAATCAGCAATGTATTCGTCTATGTCATCGTATTTATTTTTCATTTTATATATCCTTCCTTCTTTAATAAGTCATGATACCAAAGGCAAAAATCAAAAATTCCTAAATATTTTTCATCCCTATTAACAACTCCAAGAGCGCACTCCAAAGCACCACGCCCGTAGTCATTGCTATAGTGTTCTTTTTGGGCCGCCATTTGTAAAAATTCTCGCACAAGTTGTTGCGTTGTGCGTTTGGTGGCATCCAAGCGGATATCCAGAGGATCATTGGGTTTTTGAAAAGGATCCCAATTATCATAACCAATTCGATCAATAAATTTGCGTCGTCTTGGATTCATCTTTTCATAGATATCACGCTTCATGGCCTCTTGCTCATCATTTAACCTTTGCGGCGTGCCATCACGAAATACGGAAGCGGGAATCATATCCAACATGGAGTTATTCCTTCTTAGCGGGGCCAATACCTAGGTATTGCTCATTATAATTTGTAAGTAAAACCATCGACATAGGTATATAAACTTGATGTAATTCTTTAAACCTACTCTTCACGGCTATGGCTATATCCTTAGAAAGACCATCTAAACGTTCTTGAATGGCGCTCATGTGTACCGTGGGGTAGGATGTCCCCTTGCTAAACTTAGTTTTACCGCATACATGACCGGTATTATTGATATTTAGCGGAACACCATACAAGCGGCAAGTAATAGGGCGATGTTCATATAAAATACATTTTGAATTATCATCAAGTAAGGGACATGGTAGGCGCAAACGTGCGGCCTCTGCCATAATATCTTCGGGGCTTTGCCCATCCTTGGATGCACGATAAAAATCTCGCTTCATGCGCACAGCTTTGCGGTCAAGCTCTGAAGCAAGGCTTAAGATATCTGAGCGTTCCTTACCATAGGGGATTTTGTTGGCAAAAGCCTTATTAATATACATGGCTTCCACCAAGGAAAGATCAAATAGTGCATGGCAACAATCGCTGCAACCAACTTCACATATTACACAATCAGGGTGAGCACCCTTGATGTGTCCAAAAATACTATCCACCTCACTTACAAGGGCTTCGTAACGGGTAAATATATCAGAAAGGTCTGGTATCATAATATTTATTCTTATTTATGCTTATGAAAATGCCGCCGAGCGCACAACACGCCCAGCGGCAATAATGTCTATGTGCCATGATAAAATAAAACCTTTTGCAATTTTGGCAAGTAGCCTTTCAGCTTTAAGCCATAACAAATGGGCCAAAACTTAAGTTGACCAACATTTACGGGCCTTTGCAAAAAATTTAATTTTAACTTTGTCAGCACTCTCAGAAGAAATTACATTGGAAATTACATTTCTTCTACAGTAACAGCGCCAGTTTCACAAACTTCAACACAAGATTCACAACCAAGACATTCGTCTTCGTTCACAGGCACAGATTTGCCATCTTGCAGTTCATAAACTTCTACAGGACAAACGTCTACACATTCGCCACAGCCAGTACATTTGTCAGCATCAATGCTTACATTCCAACCCATCTTATCCTCCAGTGTTTTGCCTAGGTACTTTTCCTAGACTAAAAGATTTTATATTTGCAAGAATTCTCACTTGCTCGGTAAGGCATATCTTTAGCCACTTGGGGTGTCAAGTCTTTGAGCAAAATTTTCTCGTAAATGAAAAATATATACAGTTATTATCTTGAATAATAGGTAGTTATGCAAAAAAAATTTTTAAGTGCCATTTATGGGCATTGTCAGCATAAATTTTGCCGTGTAGACTACAAAAACAATATAAAAATTTGAGGACAATTATGCACGACACCCTGAATCAGCTTATATCAACCATTGCACCAGTAAACACAGATTTACAAAATATCGCCCAAACTCACTTAGATGACCTTACCAAACCCCAAGGTAGTTTAGCGCGCCTTGAAGAGTTAGCCACAAAGGTTTTTTGTATTCAAAGTGGTAAAATCCCTCTTAAAGTAAACCCAGCATGCATGTTTACTGTAGCTGCAGACCATGGAATTGTGTCCGAAGGAATTGCATCATATCCTCAAGAAGTTACAAGACAAATGGTACTTAACTTTCTAGCTGGCGGGGCTGGCATAAGCGTGCTTTGTCATGAATTTGATGTGGATTTAAGTGTTGTTGATGCCGGTTGCGTAGGCGGGGCTTTTGCAGCTCACGCAAAACTTATTGATATGCGCCTTGGCGACGGAACCAATAATTTTGCCAAGGGGCCAGCCATGAGCCGTGAACTATGCCTAAAAGCCCTTTGTAACGGCGCAAGCCTAGCTGAAGATGCCGCAAAAAAAGGTTATAAAACCATTGGCATAGGTGAAATGGGCATTGGAAATACCACAGCGGCCACAGCTATATTTTGTGCCATGTTGGGGCTTGAACCCAAGGACGTAGCAGGCCCAGGGGCTGGAGCCAGTGCCGAGCTCATTGCTCATAAAGCGGCAGTAATTAAAAAGGCTTTGGAGCTGCACAATAAGGTCATAACTGATGGTGATGGTATTGATATTCTTGCATATGTTGGTGGGTTTGAGATTGCCACCATGGCTGGATTAATGCTTGGGGCGGCAAAGTCTGGTTGTATAGTGCTGGTGGATGGTTTTATTTCCACCGCCGCCTATGTGGCCGCGAAGCGTATTTGCCCTCATGTGAAGGATTATTGTATTTTATCACATGCTTCGGCTGAACCAGGTTATGTGCATGTACTAAAAGCTTTAAATGAGCCTCAGCCTTTATTGCACTTAGGTTTACGCCTTGGTGAAGGCACTGGAGCAGCCCTTGCCGTACCCATTTTACGTGCCGCCGCCGCCATATATAATGATATGGCAACCTTTAGCTCTGCCGGTGTAACGGGTGAAACATGCCTTTAGACCACCCTACCCTAAAGGTTAAAAACCTATCGCGCACCTTCAACATACAACGCGGAATACTTAGTGAACAAGCCACTTTACGCGCTGTTGATGATGTTGATTTATGCGTAAATAAAGGTGAAAATCTTGGGCTTGTGGGTGAATCAGGATGTGGCAAATCCACTCTTGGACGCATGATTGTAGGTTTACTTGCACCATCATCGGGTGAAGTATTAATTGATGGGCAAAGCCTCTATAATAACAAAGGAAAAGTTAATTTTAACAATGCTGCACAAATGGTTTTTCAAGATCCATTTTCATCTTTAAACCCACGCCTACCCATTGGCCTTTCCATTACCGAGCCTTTAACTGTACAAGGTGTATCATCGCAAAAGCGGCACGAACTCATGGAAAACATGTTACATCTAGTTGGTTTATCAGCAGACCAAGCCAAAAGATATCCACATGAATTTTCTGGCGGACAAAGACAACGTATTGCTGTAGCGCGCGCACTCATCAACAACCCCAAGGTACTGGTATGTGATGAGCCAGTTTCTGCACTAGATGCATCAGTACAAGCGCAAGTCTTAAACCTTTTTTGTGATGTACAAGATCAGTTCAAACCAGCCGGTATTTTCATATCACATGACTTGGCTGTAGTAGGCTTTGTATGTGAACGAGTAGCGGTTATGTATCTTGGGCGCGTGGTAGAACAAGCCCCACGCAAAGAGCTTTTTGAACGCGCGGCACATCCCTACACTCAGGCCCTTCTAGCGTCCATCCCGTCACACGACCCAGAGCAAAATGTCACCAACATCCCATTAAGTGGTGAATTACCAAGCCCTATCAATCCACCTAGCGGTTGCACTTTTCATCCGCGTTGCCCTAAGGTGCAGGATGTATGCATGCATGAAGTGCCTAAATGGATTGAATTATCTACCGGACATACGGTACGCTGCCATCTATATACTTAACGTATTATAATATTTGACACATCCAAAGTTAAGCCCACCGGACAATGATCTGACCCATAGACATGGCTTTCTATCCAAGCATCGCGGATGGCTGGTCTTAACTCTTCAGAAACAAAGAAATAATCAATACGCCAGCCAACATTATTTTGGCGAGCTTTGGCCTTATATGACCACCAAGAATAATATCCTTCCGCATCACCATTGTGAGCTCTAAATGTATCCACATAGCCGGCCTTGGTAAAGGCATCAAGCCAAGTTCTTTCTTCTAGTAAGTATCCTGTATTATTTTCATTTTGCTTTGGCCTTGCAAGGTCAATGGCACGATGAGCAATATTAAAATCTCCACAAACTACAATGGGTTTTGTTTTGCGAAGCGTTTCTGCATGAGTTAAAAAAGCATCAAAAAAACCCATTTTATAGGGTACGCGCTTGAATTTTCCGGTGATGGGCTTGCCCAGTGCATCAAGCTCTGGTGCTCCACCGTTTGGAAAATATACATTAAAGTAATGAAACCACGGAAACTCCATATGTACAAGCCGCCCTTCACCTTGATAAGCAGGGTTTGGCAACTCCACATTAAGAGCAATAGGCTTGATGCGACTAAAAGCAGCCACTCCAGAATAGCCTTTTTTAACGACAGATGCTGCAAATATGCTGTGCCAACCATCAGGATTAACTAATTCTTCTTTTAATTGTTCCGGTGCGGCCTTTGTCTCTTGCAGACCAATAATTTGAGCATCACTTTCCCCAAACCAAGACCAGTCCGGCTTAGATGAAACAGCGCTTAAACCATTAACATTCCACTAAAGCATTTTAATTTGCATAAAATTTCCTCTTATATTTTGAAGATATAATTATTGATGAAAAATTAAAAGTAAATTCTCTGCACCAAACAAGCCTTAGCATAATGCCTTGCTTTCAACGCCTTTTTTTGGCATCTTTTAGTGCAAGGAGAATGAATATGGAACTACTACCCATAAAACGGGCCATATTGTCCGTTACCAATAAAGCTGGCCTTATGGAGTTAGGTATTTTCTTGGTGGAACATAGCGTGGAGCTTGTTTCTACCGGTGGTACCTGCGCTTTTTTAGAGGCCGAGGGACTACCCGTAACTAAGGTTAGTGATGTAACTAACTTCCCTGAGATATTGGGAGGAAGGGTTAAAACACTACATCCACACATTCACGGTGGAATACTAGCTGACAAAGATAAAGATGAACATTTACAAAGCATTGCAGATATGGGGATTAAACCTTTTGATCTTGTCTGCGTAAATTTATATGACTTTGCCGGTGCAGTTGACCGCAAGCTCTCACTCTTGCAAGCAGTGGAAGAAATTGACATCGGCGGCCCTTGCATGTTGCGGGCTGCGGCAAAAAACTATCATGGCATACTGGTCTTACCCGGGCCCAATTGCTACGTTGAAGCCATGAACGAAATGCGTAAAAATAATATGCAAGTAAGCCTTGCTCTACGTCAAAAAATGGCCATACGCACCTTTGAAGCCACTTCACGTTATGATGCCTTGGTAAGCTCATACCTTAGCGCAGGAGAAGCACCATAGCCAAGATTGAAGGTAATATCCAAGGGCTTAAACCAAGCCAATTAAAGGCACTTGCTAACCTTAAGGCAAGGCGTTTTCCGCAGCAGGAGGCATTTAGTGCAGAGCAAGCCAAGGAGCTTGCAGCACTGTCTTGCGTTGTGGGGCGGCAAGTGGGCCTTTTGATTGATAGACGTGGTCGAGTTGAACTTGTTATCGTGGGTGATTTTGGAAGCATTTTGATTCCCACCCTATCCCGCGGGCGTAGTTCTGCCGGACGTTTGCGCGGTTTGCGCCTCTTGCATACCCATTTAGGCATGGACTTACTTTCACAAGAAGATTTAATGGACATGCTTTTTTTACGCTTGGATGCCATTTGTGTGCTCAGCGTAAGCCCGCATGGTGAACCGGTACAATGGCAGTATGCTAACCTTTTACCGCCAAACCCTGAAAATAAACCATACATGGTGCATGATGCCATGCCTTGGCATAAAGCCGAGGTTGACTTCACGGCCCTTGCAGAAGCCTTAGAAGAAGAACTTAGTCGTGAAATTGATGCTGCCACGCAAACAAATCAAGGCCCGCGAGCTGTGCTTATTTCCGTAGGGACAATGCCAAAACCTGTGCAAGACCAGCACTTAGACGAGCTAGCTGAGCTTGCGCGCACTGCCGGTTTGCAGGTAGTGGAGCGCATGGTACAAAGGGTTAGCAAATTAAACCCAAAATTCATACTTGGGCGTGGAAAAATGGCAGAGCTTGAAGTACAAGCCCTGCAAGCCCATGCTTCGGTCTTGGTGTTTGATGGGGAGCTCTCACCAGTACAACTACATAATTTAGCTGATATTACTGAACGCAAAGTGCTTGATCGGACTCAATTAATTTTAGATATTTTTGCTCAGCATGCTGTGAGTAGAGCTGGTAAGCTGCAAGTGGAAATGGCTCAATTAAAATACACCCAGCCCCGACTTGTGGGCAAAAATAGGGCTATGGATAGACTTATGGGTGGCATTGGTGGCCGAGGCCCCGGCGAAACCAAGCTTGAAACTGACCGCCGCCGCATCCGTGATCGTATAGCGAAAATCAAGAAAGATTTAGACGCATTACGAAAACAAAGAGCATTTACTAGGGCTAGACGTTCGCGCCAAAGTATTCCACTCGTTGCTCTAGTGGGCTATACCAATGCGGGTAAATCCACGCTATTAAATACGCTTACCAAGTCGCAAGTTACGGCAGAAAATAAACTATTTGCCACCCTTGATCCCACAACGCGTCGTTTACGCTTTCCTGAGGAGCGTGAAGTAATATTAGCTGATACGGTGGGTTTTATTCGCAACCTTCCGGAAGAACTTAAAAATTCTTTCAGAGCAACCCTTGAAGAGTTGGAAGCAGCAGACGTACTCTTGCATGTGACTGACGCCTCACACCCCTTCTTTGAACAGCAAATTGCCTCCGTCAATGACGTTTTGGTAGATATGGGCCTTGCCGATGTTCCCTTGGTGCTGGCCTTAAATAAATGGGATATGCTAGATGATGAAGAGCGTGAAAATTTGCTCGCTGCATATCCCAATGCAATATACATCTCTGCGGCAGATGGCACAGGACTTGATATGTTATTACAATCCCTTGGCCGCTTGCTGAATTTTTAAGCCTGCACAATGGGTAAGGTTGAACCACCATTTGGCATCACTAAAATTTTTGAGCTTTCACCACAAACTTTATCAGCCGCCTTGAGCGCAGCTTCTAAGCTACTAAACGGCTCAAAAAATAGACTTTTACAAACATCATCCGGCATATCTGATACGCAAAAAACCTTGGATTTTTGTAAGGCTAAAGCGATGGCAGCGGCTTTATGCCCACCCAGTTCAAAGTTTGCGTGAATATCTTTAACTATTTGCGCAGGGCTTGTAGCATTTTTAATCCAACGTTCAAAAGTAGCAGAACCATAAAGCTCTTTGCACGAAGCAAGTAGGATGATAACTCCCCCATCTTTAACGGCATATCGTGCATTATCAAGAGCTTTTTGGGCTTGATACATATTTATATCCTTGGGAAATCCCCCAGCACTTACCACAACAATATCTGCCGCCTGCTCCAAGGGGAATTTATATAACCCATCCAAAAACTTACAACCTTCACGGTGCGCCGTAATATGATGTCCGGCTACGGCCTTCATAATAGCCTTTTCTGGCGAAAGAATCACATTAAGGAGAAAATCAACTGAAAGAAAATTCTCCAATTGCTCAAGGTCTTCGCGCACGGGATTATCACTAATATTACCGGTACAAGCCTTTGGTTCAACCATCATGCGATGATTGGCTTGAATACTACGAGTGGTTGAAACACCTGGCATAATTGCTTTATCTCCCCCACTGTAGCCTGCAAAATAGTGATACTCAATATTACCAAGGCAAATTCTTTTATCAGCCTCAGCCACGGGTTTGAAAATATCAAGAGGCGTGCCATTGGTGGTTTTACCAACCTCAACACATTCATCCATATCGGAATCTATGCATGTATATTGCTCATAAATATCTTTACCAACTAATGAAATTATTTCTTCTTCAGTGTGTTTTCTATGAGTACCAAGGGCAAAAACAATATTAATATCTTGCGTTGGTATATGTGCACTTTCTAGCTCCTCAAGTAGAGGCGGAAGCATGAGATAACTTGGACAAGGGCGTGTAATATCACTGGTGACAATGGAAATTTTATCGCCTTTCTTTACAATTTCATTAAGCCTTGGTGAGCCAATGGGGTTTTTTAAAGCTCGTCTGATTTCCTCATCAGGGTTTGGTAAATCATCAAGGTCTTTTGGTAAAAGTACCCCCATAAGCCTTGCATCTGCACATTCGATTTTCTGGGTTGTTTTGTCGAATTTCAAGTCAAATTGCATAAATTACCCCTTTTACTGCGGTGTTATAATCTAATTGGTCAACACTAAAAAACATGGGAACTAGTTGTAACAAAATATTTTTTTGACCTATGATTCATTCACAGCTTCATTTTGTATAGTATTTCCTTATCATAAAATGATGTATCCCAAGTGTCAAACAAGCTCACTTGGCTAAAAAAAACTCGGCACAATTATTTTTTAATAAATTTTATATAAAAGTTACAACCTTGCTTTAATATAAAAACTAATCATATTACGTGACTACATTTCATCAAACAATATTGCATGCTTAGTGCAGCCTTCGTGCTTCTGAAGAAAGATTGTATAGTATTTTCCATGATGTACAAGGCAAAGCTATTTTTTAGGGTTTTGGTGTGGAGAGCGCAAAGAGATATTTTACGGTGTTGTATGGCAAGGCCGTGACTTGCCATACCCCGTGAATTCCTCATTTGCGAAGCAAATAGCCACGCAGGGATAAACACCGCATGAGCGATTTGTACTACCCACACCAAAACCAATATATTTATAAAAGTCGCCCATAAATAGGAATCACATGCTACCCATATAAAGGTAAAAAAAAATTACAGCAGCATGTAATGAAAAACATCCACAAACAGCATGTAACATGCTAATATTATATAAAATTATACCTATTGACTAAGACATTTCGCTTTGTTAGTATTCCTCTTCCCTAAATTGCCTACTCAGGCAGATAAATTTTTTTAAGGAGTTTTTATGTTGCGTATTCTATCCACTGCCATGATGCTTGTTATGCTCACAGCTTCCATAGCATCTGCTGAAATTGTTCTAAAATTAGGACATATTGCTGACCCTGAAAATCCATATGCCCAAGGTGCTGTTTACTTTGCTAAGCTTGTAAAAGACCGTACTAAGGGTGAAGTTGATATCCAAGTATATCCTTCAAGCCAGCTTGGCAACCAACGTGACCTTGTAGAAGGTCTTACATTCGGCACCGTAGATATGACTCTAACCAGTAATGCCGTGCTTGGTAACTTCATTCCAGAAATTGCCGTACTTGATTTGCCCTTTATTTTCCGTGACCTTGACCACACCTACAAAGCTCTTGATAC